>CAIXWQ010000741.1 GCA_903923175.1 uncultured delta proteobacterium
CGCGGAGCCCTCGCAGCGGGCCCTGCGCGCGCTGCTCGGCGCCGCGCTCGGCGGCGTGGCGCGCGTCGACGACGACCGCGACGGCGCGCTGCTCGCGGCCGCGATCGCCTCGCACCGCCGCAACTTCAGCGTGCACGAGGGGGCGCTGGGCGTGACCTTCCGCGACGACGTGCCGCCCGCCTCGCCGCTCGAAGGGGGCACCATCGACCGCTTCAGCCCGCACCACTACGTCGACGAGTTGCGCGCCTCCGGCGTGGCATTCCTCTCGCAGAGCGGGTGGTTCGACGGCGCCTACGCGAACGCCGCCATCAAGCGCCAGCGCGCGCTCGCGGGGCCCGAGGACGAGCTGCTGATCGGCCCGTGGGTGCACGGCGGCCTGCTCGATCTCGATCCGGACGCGCCCGCGAGCGAGGCGGCCTTCGATCACGGCGCGGAGCTGCTGCGGTTCTTCGATCGACACCTGCGCTCGGCACGCGAGCCCGCGCGCGCGCCTGCGTCGCGGGTGCGCTACTTCCTGATGGGCGAAGGGACGTGGAAGCACGCCGCGGAGTTCCCCCCGGCCGACGTGCGCACGACCGCGCTGTTCCTCGGCCCGCACCGCCGGCTGCAGAAGGACGCCGCGGAGGCCTCCGCCCACGACGTGCTCCTCGTCGATCCGCGCGCGGGGACGGGGCGCCGCACGCGCTGGGAGACGCTGCTGTCGCCGTTCGTCCACGCCGACGGGCCGCGCATCCCGGCGTCGGCGCTCGTGTACGAGAGCGAGCCGCTCGAGGACGATCTCGAGGTCACCGGCAGCCCGGTGCTCGTGCTCCGGCTCGCGACGGAGCCCGCCGACGCGACCGTGTTCGCCTACCTCTCCGAGGTGACGCGCGACGGGCGCGTGCGCACGCCGACCGACGGCAACCTGCGCACCGTCCACCGCACGCGGCTCGTCGAGGGGCGCTGGCCGCGCGTGGAGGCGACCTTCGAGGCGCGCGACGCGCTCGAGCTCGCGCCCGGCGAGTTCGCGACGCACGCCCTCGAGCTGCAGCCGACGGCCTTCCTCTTCCGCCGTGGGCACCGGCTGAGGCTCTCGATCACCGGCGCGGACGCCGATCACTTCCGCGCCCCGGCCGGGCGACCGCGGCTCTTCCGCGTCGACCCCACCGCCTCGCGCCTCCTGCTGCCGTCGCGCCCGCGGTGACGCGCGGCGCCCGGCGCCTCAGGGAGTCTCAGGGAGCAATGTCGAACGACGCGCCGATCGCCAGCGTGGCCCAGACGCCGCGGTGCCACACGAAGCCGATGCTCTGCGTGAAGTCGAACGCACCGACGTGCAGCACGTCCATGACCTGCGCGCCGGCGCCGCGCGTGGTCGGGTCGAACGCGCCGAGGAGGTCGAAGTCGAGGCCGAACGGCCCGCCGAAGAGGTAGCGCAGCGTGCGGAGCTGGACGCCGCCGAGCAGCGCGCGCCAGCCGTCGAGGCGCGGATCGCCGAAGACGAAGACCTCCTTGAGCCCGCCCACCAGCGCGATGTCGTGGCGACCGAAGAAGCAGTCGTACACGAGCTCGGTCGAGCGCTTGCGGTGCATCGCCGACCAGCTGTTCCCCCAGCCGTAGAAGTCCCAGCCGACGAAGACGTCGGTCATGACGCTCGCTTCGTCGATGCGCGGCGTCGTCAGCGCGAAGGCCTGCGCCGAGAGCCACAGCGGCCGCACCGCGGTGAGGTCCGCGCGCGCGAAGCCGACCAACCCGCCGGTCGCGGGGGTGCCCTCCGGAGTGTGCCCGAAGTACGCGCCGACGCCGGAGGGCGCGCCGAGCCCGCCGTGGATCCCGATGGCGGCGTCGATGCGCGCGGCCGGCGCGCGCGGGATCATCGCCTCGCGCTCGGCGGCCAGCTGGGGCGAGCGCGCGTCGTTCTCCGCGAGGCACGCCCGCTCGTCCCCCGCGCCCCAGGCGCCTTCGTGCGACGTGACCAGCGACGCCGAGGCCGTCGAGGGCGCGCCGAGCGTCACGAGCGAGAGCGGCGCGCCGAGCGCGACGGCGAGTGCGTGACGGCGCATGGGGCTCTCAACCACTGCCGAGGCCAGCCATTCCCGAGCTGCTCGCGCCGCGCCTGGCGCGAGAGCGGCGGCGCGCAATCGATTCGTTTGCGCAAACGCTGCAGCGACGCGAACCGTCGCGCGGGCGGCTCCCACGGAGTTCTCGGCGCGAAGCCGCGTGGATCGGCACGTGCACCGGAGCGCTGCACGATGGAGTCTCCGATCACGCTCGAGCGAACGCTGCGCGCCTCCAACCTGCTCGCGGGCGTGGCGCCCGAGCTCGTGCACGAGGTGGCGAGGAGCGCGGCCCGGCGCCGCTACGCGCGTGGAGAGCGCATCTTCCGGGCGGGCGAGGCGGCGACGTTCGTCGGCGTCGTCGCGCGCGGGCTGGTGAAGCTCGTGCGGCCGGTCCCCGAGGGGACGGCGTGCATCGTCGCGCTGTGGGGTCCGCGCCAGACGATCGGCAACCTCGCGGCGATCGAGCGTGGGAGCTATCCGGGCGACGCCATCGTGGTCTCGGACGAGGCGGAGATCGTCACGCTCGACGCCGAAGCGCTGCTCGCCGCGGCGGAGCGGCGCCCCGCCCTCGCCTGGGCGCTCGCGCGCTCGCTCGTGGAGCACGGCCAGGCGCTGCACGAGAAGATCGGGATCATGAGCGCCGGCCCGGTGGAGCGGCGGCTCAAGGCGCTGCTGGCGCACCTGCTCGAGCGCTTCGGCGACGAGTACGACGACGGCACCCAGCGGATCCCCGTCGCGCTCTCGCGCGGCGAGCTCGCCTCGCTCGTCGGCGCCACCGTGGAGACGACGATCCGCGCCATGAGCCGCTGGCAGAAACAGCGGCTCCTCGAGACCAGCGGCGACGGGTTCCGCGTGCTCGACGCGGCCTGGCTGAGCGCCGCGCGCGCCCCGCAAGCCCAGGAGGCGTCGCGCCCCGCGGCGTGACCCTCGCGCGCGACCGGCGCGCGGCTGCGCCCAAAACGAGCACGAGGGAGAGCGACGCTCGCTCCCCCTCGCACGACACTCGCCGAGAGAAGTCGTATTCTCAGTACGCGCGCTCCCAGGCGCGCGGGATGGTGCTCGGGAAGCGCCAGAGGCGCGCGCCGTTGACGTCGCCCGCGTAGAGCCCGCCCTCGGCCTCGCGGTCGTACCCGATCCAGCTCGGAAAGCGCACGCGGTTGAACACGTCGCCGATGACCAGCGTCTTGGTCTTCTTCGAGCTGTTCTGAAGGATCTCGGTGCGGTTCTGCTCGTACACCGACGAGGCCGCGAGGTGGAGCGACGGGTCCCAGCGCAGCTCGGTGAAGGTCACCTGGCGGAACTTCTTCCCCGGGCGGTGCGTCGCGTACCAGACGTACTCGGCGGGCGTGAGGCTCGTGAGCACCAGGAACTCGATCGGCGCGAGCACCATGAACAGGCGCGCCTCGCGCTTCGCCGGGGGCTTGACGCCGATCGCCTTGGCGATCTCGTCCGGGGTCATCCCCTCGTCGCACTGGCCGGGGGCGAACTTCGCGATCGACACGCCCTCTTCGAGCTGGAGCAGCTCGCCGCCGGTCTTGCCGAGGTAGACCTTCTCCCAGGCTGACACCGGCGTGACGGAGAAGGCGTTGTTCGAGAGCGCCGTCTTGGTCTTCTTGCCGCTCTTCGTCACGGCCGTGAGCGCCGCGCGCGTGTCGGCGGCCGCGTCGCGCCAGCTGCCTTCATCGAGGAATTCGAACGCGGGCTCGGCCTCCTTGAGGGGGAGCTCGGCGAAGATCGTACGCCCCTGGAAGTACTTGCCGGAGCCAGGGCTGAGGTGCGCGGCGTAGCCGGACACGTCCACCCCGATGGCAGTGATGAAGCCCTGCGGGAGGCTGAGGACCAACTTCGCGTTCGACATGCGTGACTCCTTGCGAAGGTCTCTATTTTCGCGGCCGGAGCCTAGATCGGCGGGGTGCCGCAAACCACCCAATTTCACAAGAATTGGGCTTCGCGGCGCCCCGTGGAGCGCCCCGCATCGTCGGCATTCCGCGGGCCGGTATCGTCGGGCGCCCCCTGGTGCGCTCCTCGGGCGGCCGAGGCAGCCTGCGGCGTGCTCCCGAGCAACCCCTCCACGCTCCTGGTGACCCCGTGACGGCCGCGCCGCCCTCGGCGCGCGCCCTCGTCTACGACCGCTACGGCGGGCTCGAAGTGCTGTCGCTGCGCGAGGTCGCGACGCCGACGGCGCGCGCGGACGAGGTGCTGGTGCGGGTGCGCGCCGCGGCGCTCAACCCGAAGGACTCGTTCGTGCGCAAAGGGCGCTTCCAGGCCCTGTCCGGGCGCAGCTTCCCGAAGCGCGTCGGCGTCGATTTCGCCGGGGAGGTCGTCGAGGTCGGCCGCGGCGTGCGCGGCCTCGCGCGCGGCGATCGCGTCTGGGGCGCGCTCGAGGAGGTGCGCTACCTGCGCGGCACGGTCGCGTGCTACGCGGCGGTGCGCGCGAGAGAGGTCGCCACGATGCCGGCCGGGCTGTCGTTCACCGAGGCCGCCGCGCTGCCGCTCGTCGCCCTGACGAGCCTGCAGGCCCTCCGCGATCTCGCGCGCGTCGAGCCCGGCGATCGCGTCTGCATCCACGGCGCGTCGGGCGGCGTCGGCACGGCCGCGATCCAGCTCGCCCGCGCGCTCGGCGCCGTCGTCACCACGACCTCGAGCGCCAAGAACCTCGAGCTCTGTCGCTCACTCGGCGCGGCCGAGGCGCTCGACTACGCGGCCGCGGGCGCGTCGGCGCGCGCGTTCGACGGGGCGCGGCGGTTTCGCGTGGTGTTCGACGCGTTCGGCGACCTCTCGCTCGGGCGCGTGCGCGGGGCGCTCACGGAGCGCGGCGTGTACGTGAGCACCGTCCCCTCCCGGCGCGTGCTGTTCGACGCGCTGCGCACGCTGGTCGGCTGGCCCCGCGCGCGGCTGGTCGTCGTGCGCAGCCGCCACGCCGATCTCGAGGCGCTGCGGGCGCACGTCGAGGCCGGCCGGCTGAGGCCCGTGATCGATCGCGTGGTGCCGTTCGAGGACGCGATCGAGGCGGTGCGTCACCTCGAGACGAAGCGCGCGCGCGGCAAGATCGTGATCGCGATCGACGGGTAGGCGTCCGCCGCCGCGCCGGCGCCGGCTACAGGCAGGCGCCGTCCATGCACCCGGCCATGCAGGCGGGCCCTTGCTGCCAGTTGCCGCTCGCGTCGCAGATGCGGGGCACGTTGCCGAGGCAGTCGGTCGCGTCCTGCATGCAGGGGTCGCAGCGGTGCCCCGTCGCGTTGCAGGTGCCGCCGCAGATCGCGCTGGTGTTCCAGCTCGTGCCGCTCGCGTCGCACTTCTGGAGCGCCGCGCCGTCGCAGCGGTAGTCGCCGGGGGTGCAGACGATCGACGCGCACGCGCCCGCGATGGCGTTGCACGAGGCGGCGTCGGCGCAGGTCTTGTCCTTCACGAACGCGCCCTTGGTGCAGACGAGGAGATCCGCCCCTTTGCAGAGGTGGTCGCCGCTCACGCAGGCGGGGCAGCTCGGACCGGTCGCGGCGGCGCAGAGCGCCGGCGTCGGGCAGGTCTGATCGCTGGTCGAGATCAGGTCCGCGTTGCAGGTCTTGCGCACGGCCCCTTCGCAGAAGCTGTAGCCGCTCGCGTGCGCGAGGCAGGTCGGGTTCGCGTTCTGGCACGAGCCCTTGTCCGCGCCGGCGCGCGGATCGCAGACCTGACTGCCGGTGCAGATGCCGCCGTTGGTCCAGCGGGCACCGTCGCAGAGCAGCTCGACCTTCTGGCCGGCGCCGTTGCAGTCGAGCGCGCCGGACTTGTCGCACGCGCCGCCGAGCGTGACGGAGGTGCCGGCGTCGGCGCCGGCGCCGTTGTCGATGGTGACGCTGGAGCCACACCCCACGCAGCCACAGGCCGCGGCGACGGCGACGAGCACGAAGACGAAACGAGACATGAAGGCCCCTCCTCGGCCGGACCCTACGCATGGCGGTCTACGGAGTCGAGACGGCCGGCGCACCGCGCCCGCGCCGGGCGACGCGCCTTGCGCCCCCGCAACCAGGCAGGAGGGCGCCGACTCGAACGACGCGCGAACGACGCGCGAACGACGCGCGAACGACGCGAACGCGACGCGGTCAGCCGCTCGGGAGGCGCACGGTGACGACCGTTCCGCCGACGTCGGACGAACACAACGCCACCGTCCCGCCGTGGGCCGCCACGATCTCGTGGACGATGAAGAGGCCGAGCCCGAGCCCGCCGCGGCGCACGCCGGGCGCCGAAGGGGCGAAGGGATCGAAGATCGAGCCGAGGCGGTCGGCCGCGATCGGCGCGCCGAGGTTGCGCACCTCGAGCACCGCGTCGGTCGCCTCCGCGCGGAGCGTGAGCGTGACGGGGGCCGACGGGTCGCCGTGCTCGAGGGCGTTCCGGAGGAGGTTGTCCACGACCTGCGCGAGCCGATCGGGGTCCCACGGCCCCTCGAGCGACTCCGACGCGGGCGAGACGTCGAGGACGACGCGGCGCCCTGGCCGGCCGAGCTGCGCGTTGGCAGCGGCCTCGCGGCAGAGCGCGGCGAGCCGCGTCGGCTCTCGGCGCAGGGGGAGCCCGCCGCCGAGGCGACTCCGCGTGAAGTCGAGCAGCGCGAGGATCATCCGCTGCATGCGTCGGGCGTTGCGCGCGATGAGCTCGGCGCCCTCGGCGCTCGCGCGATCGTCGAACGGCGCCCGGCGCTGGAGGAGCCGCTCGGCGACGATCAAGATGGCGGACAGCGGCGTGCGCAGATCGTGGCCGAGGATGCCGAGGAGCCGCTCACGGAGCGCCTCGCGCTCGCGCGCCTCGGTGACGTCGCGGAACGTGGTGAGCACCAGCCCGCCGTCGAGGAGCGTCAGGCGATCCTCGAACCAGCGCTTCCACGGCTGGTACCAGTGCACGTACCCCTCGACGCCGCCGCGCTCGACGACGCGCTGGAACGCGGCGTGGAACGGGTTGTCGACGACGCTGGGCAGCTCCTCCCACACCACCTTGCCGAGGAGCTCGGAGGCGCCGCGGCCGATGATGCGCTCGGCGAGCCGGTTGACGTAGACGTAGCGCCCGGCGCGATCGAGCACGGCCACGCCGTCGGGGAAGCGATCCACGATCTCGCGGAACATCGCGCAGTCGCCCGCGCCGCTCGTGATCGGCATCGCCATCGCCTTCGTCCTCGCGGCATATCATGAAGCGCGGCCCCCCGAGGAGCCCGCCGGAGACGGCGGGTGTCGGGCGGCCGTCGCGCCCTCGCGTTCGCGCGACGTCCGCGCGACGTCCGCGCTCACTGCACGCGCTGCGCGCAGAAGCCGTTCACGCACTGGTTGGTCGCGTCGCAGCAGTCGCCGCTCGAGGTGCACTTTTCCTGCGGCTGCGAGCAGTGGCTGCTCGGCGGGGCGTTGCTGCAAACCAGCGCCCCCGCCGCGCCGTTCGGCTCGCAGAAGCCGCCGCAGCACTGATCGCCCGTGTCGCAGCTCGCGCCGTCGGCGTGGCAGGGGTCGAGCACCCAGAAGCCGCGCGAGTTGCCGGCGAGGAGCTCCTGCGCAGGGAGGTAGAACGCGGGGAAGCTCGCGTCGCTGCCGGGCGGGGCCGAGAGATCGATCGCGGCGACCCAGAGCTTCTTCACCGGCGCCTGCGCGAGATCGGTGGTGTCGTAGCTGGGCGGCCAGCTGAGCCAGGGGACCTGCCCCAGCAGGTTGCCGTACATGCGGCGGCTGGTGAACACGACCCACGCGTAGCCGCCGGAGACGACGGGGAGCACGGTCGGCTCGTAGCTGAGCGTGGTGTCGTCCCAGGCGCTCTCGTCGTACGAGCTCTGCGGATCGGACGCGCCGGCGGTGCCGTGGTTGTTCGGGCCGATCGGCAGGTACGACGTCCCCTTGAGGCGGCCGTTGAGCTGATCGAGGCGCAGCACCGTGGGGGGCGAGCCGAGCTTCGCGAACCAGATCTCGCTGCGCGCGCCGTTGCGCGTGACGACCACCGAGTCGCTCTGGCTGGAGCGCACCTGGGTCTCGAAGACGACGCCCGAGTCGTCGGGGAGGAAGACGGGGTAGCCGAGCCGCTGGCCCGCCGCGGGGGAGTGGATCTTCGTGAAGGCGGAGAACGCCTTGGTCGCGGCGTCGTAGTCGGCCACCATGATCGGGCCGCTCACGTCCTGCGTCTTGCCGGTCGCGTCGACGTAGGTGAGCTTCTTGTCGTCGGGCGAGTACGACGGGTAGCCGGCGCCGAGCGGGCTCGGCAGGCCGCTCGACACCGCCGAGGCCGGGCTCGCGCCGAAGCTCCAGAACGAGCTGGTGGCGCCGCCGCCGGTGGCGCCGAGGATCGTCGGGTTGGTCGACGACGGATCGACCGCGTTGGTGAGCGCGCGCGCGCCGTCGCCGGTCATCGCCGCCCACCCGAACACGCCGTCGTTGGGGATCTGCGCGGCCGACGCCTGCACGTTCGCGGCGGTGAGATCGTACAGGTAGCTGCGGCCGTCGCCGGGGCTCCCCTGCTCGGACTGGGTGAGCAGCCAGCGCCCGCGCGAGGCGACGACGTGGCACACGCGGCAGCCGCTGTCGTCGGCGGGGTTGCCGGCCGCGTTGGTCGGGCTGTTCTGGCCGACCACGAGCTTCGGGCCGGTGTCGCCGGAGCGCACGCCGAGGATCGCGGCGCCGACCGAGTGCCCGGCCTTGTCGAGCGCGCCCCAGTTCTTCACGAGCTGGGTACCGTACGAGTTGTAATAGACGGTGCCGGTCAGCCGCGCGGGGGCGACGCGCCACGTCTCCTGGATCGGCCCGTACGCGACGCCCGCCTTCTCGACGGTCAGCGACACCGTGAGCGTGTCCGGCGCGCCGGTCGGCGTGAGCCCGCCCGCGGAGTTCGTCGCCATGTCCCAGACGTCCTGCGGGATCGGGTGGCGGATGAACTTGCCGCCCGTCATGGCGAGGATCGCGGGCCGCGCGAAGGTGCCGGCCCAGCTGAACGAGCGGCTCGCGCTCACGAGCGTGATGCGCACGGCGTCGGCGTCGCCGAGCGTGGAGCTCCACATCAGGAGCGGCGCGCGCAGCCCGCGCGGCCAGAGCGTCTTGTCGTACGGGTAGAGGAACTTCAGCGACTGCGCGCTGCCGTCGCCCGCGGGGGCGGCGAGCGCC
>CAIXWQ010000742.1 GCA_903923175.1 uncultured delta proteobacterium
GCCGAGCCGGGCTGCACCGAGGCCCTGTGCGCCGGCAACGACAGGTACGTCGCGCGCGACGAGGGCGCGGTCTGGGAGTACCTCCAGAAGCCGCCGCACTGGCAAGGCGACGACGTGCCCCAAGACAACCTGGGCTGCAGCCTCTACGCGCACGAGTGGCAGCGACGCGAGGTCTCCGTCGAGCCGGAGTGGCTCGTGCTGCGCGAGGACATGCCGGTGGTCTCGATGACCTCGGGGTACGTCTTCCACCCCGAGCCGAACGCGCCCCGGCGCTTCACGCCGGCGAGGTGCGCGATCCAGGCGGGGAGCTACCGGCTCGCGATCGTCGACCGCGCGCGCCACCGGCTCGGCGTGGTCGCGGTGTTCACGCTCTCGGCCGACGGCGCACAGCTGACGAAGTAGTGGCGGGCGCGCGGGATCGCTCCAGGCGAGGCGGGCGCGCGGGCTTCGGCCGCCTCGCCGATCGATGCTATCGCTCGTGGCATGCGCGCCATCGTCTGCACCGAGCTCGGTGCCCCGCTCTCGCTCGCCGAGCGTCCGAGCCGCCCGCTCAGCCCGGGCGAGGTCCGCGTCGAGGTGCACGCCGCCGGCGTGAACTTCGCCGACACGCTCATCGTCGCCGGCAAGTACCAGGAGAAGCCTGCGCTACCGTTCGTGCCCGGCCTCGAGGCCGCGGGCGTGGTGACCGAGGTCGCCCCCGACGTCGGCGCGTTCGCGCCGGGCGATCGCGTGCTCACCATGGCCGGCACGGGCGCCTTCGCCGAGGAGCTCTGCGCGCACGCGAGCCGCGTTCACCGCATCCCCGCGGCGGTCGACTTCGTGACCGCGGCGAGCCTGCCGGTCGTGTACGGCACGGCGCACCTCGGCCTGGCGCGGCGCGCCCAGCTCCTCCCCGACGAGACGCTGGTGGTGCACGGCGCGGCGGGCGGCGTCGGCCTCGCGGCGGTCGAGATCGGCCGCGCGATGGGGGCGCGCGTGATCGCCACCGCGGGCGGCGCGGCCAAGGTCGCGCGGGCCCTGGCGCACGGCGCCGACGTCGGGATCGACTACACGCACGAGGACGTGCGCGAGCGGCTGCGCGCGCTCACGGCCGGCCGCGGCGCCGAGGTCATCTTCGATCCGGTCGGCGGTCCGCTGCTCGAGGCGAGCGTGCGCAGCCTCGCGTGGGAGGGGCGCCTGGTGGTCGTCGGCTTCGCGTCGGGGACGATCCCGCAGGTGCCGGCGGGGCTGGTGATGGTGCGCAACGTGACGCTGCTCGGGCTCTACTGGGGCAAGTACCTCGAGCGCGATCCGCACGTGGTGTACGAGTCGCTCGACGCGATCTTCGCGATGCTCGCGCGCGGAGAGCTGAAGCCGGAGATCGAGACGATGCCGCTCGCCGACGCGAGCGTGGCGCTCGAGCGGATCCGAGCGCGCACGGTGGTCGGCAAGGTCGTGCTGACGACGCGCTGAGCGCCGCGCGAGCCGCGACGCCGCGCTACTTCACCACGAACCGATGCCCGCGCGCCGACGCGCCGCCGCGATCGTCGCGCGCCACGATCCAGATCCACCCCGCGCCCGAGGGCGGCGCCACGAAGCCGTCGTCGGTGAACGTCGCGGGGTCGTCCTCGGCGCGCCCGGTGCGCGGCTCGTCGAGCGCGCCGGCGCTCGCGTACCAGGCGAAGCGCAGCGTCTCGCGCCGCGCGACGAGCGCGCGCGCGGCGGGGTCGAACCACAGGTAGCGCTCGGCGCCGCCGCAGCGCAGCGGCGTCGCGCAGTCGGCCGCGCAGGTGGCGGCGTCGTCGTCGATGCCGCAGACGCCGTCGCCGCACGCGTCGACCGCGGGGCACGCCTGGGTCTCGGCCCGCAGCACCACGCGCTCTCCGGGATGGAGCTCGAGGCCCGGGGGATCCTCGGCCGCGGCCGCCGGGGCGATCTCCGCGCCGGTGTCGAGGCGCGTGAGGCGCGCGAGCGCGGGCGCGCCGTTGGTGCGGTAGCGGCGCCCGAACTCGGCCGACTGCGCGCCCGAGGCGCCCGCGAGGTCGCAGCGCACGCGCGCCTCGAAGATGCCGAGCGCGTCGCGCGAGCCCGCCGGCAACGCGAAGCGGAACGGCACGTAGTAGCCGCCGGTCGGATCGGGATCGTACGCGCGCGCCGCCGGCTCGCCCGCCAGCGCGGCGGGCTGCTCCGGGCCGAAGGTGCGGCACGCGTCGGCCGGGAGCGTCGTGTCGAGCTGCAGGCCGCCGAAGGAGGCGGCGAGCGGCACGAGCACCGACGGGTCGTAGAGGCACGCGGGATCGACCGGGGCCTGCTCGGCCAGCGACTTGCGCGCGGTGCAGCGCGCCCACGCGAGGCTCGCGCCCGACGCGAGCCGCGGCGCGCCGTCGACGCCGACGTAGGTCGCGCGCAGCGTGATCGCCTCGCCCGGCTTCGCCTCCGGCGGATCGGCCTGCACCGCGAGGAGCGTCGGGGCCTCGAGCGCGCTGCCCGGCTCGACGAGCTCGGGGCGGCA
>CAIXWQ010000743.1 GCA_903923175.1 uncultured delta proteobacterium
CGACGGGGCGACGTCGCGGCCCCGCCGCCCGCGCCGCTCACGCCAGGCGCGCCGCAGAGGAGCCCGCGTGCCCGAGGGTGACACGCTCCTGCGCGCGGCGCGCCTGCTGGCGCCCGCGCTGGAGGGGAAGGCGCTGCTCGCGCTGCGGGCGCCGCTGGGCGCGCTCGGGGCGTCGCTGGTCGGGCGCCGCATCGAGCGCGTGGAGGCGCGGGGCAAGAACCTGCTCCTCCACCTCGAGGGCGGGCGCGCGCTCCACACGCACCTCGGCATGGCGGGGAGCTGGCGGCTGGTGCGCCCCGGCGAGCCCTGGCCGCGCCCGGCGCACCTCGCGCGCGTGGTGGTCGAGGTCGACGACGCGATCGCCATCTGCTTCCTGGCCGCGCACGTCGAGCTGATCGCGTCGCAGCCGCGCGACGGCGGCCCGCCGCTCGGTCACCTCGGCCCCGATCTGCTCCGCGACGACTTCGACGTCGCCGAGGCCCGCAGCCGGCTTCGGGCCATCCCCGAGCGCCCGCTCGGCGAGGCGCTCATGGATCAGCGCGCGGTCGCCGGCGTCGGCAACGTCTACAAGTCGGAGTCGCTCTTCGTGATGCGGCTCGACCCGTTCGCGCCCGTCTCCGCGCTCGACGACGCCGCGCTCGACGCGCTCCTCGCCCGGCTGCGCGCGATGATGCGCGCGAACCTCGACACGGCTCGGCGCACCACGACGTTCGGAGCGGGACGCGGCGCGCGCGCGCGGCACTGGGTCTACGACCGCAGCGGCGCGCCCTGCCTGCGCTGCGGCGCGAAGATCGGCATGCGGCGTCAGGGGGAGCAGAAGCGGTCGACGTACTTCTGCCCGCGCTGTCAGCCGATCACGGCAGCGTCACGCTGAAGTCGTCCTTGATCGCGCCGTTCAGATCGATCGCGCGCCCGTGGACGCTCGTCGCGCCGACGTCGAACACCATCGCGTGGAACATCGGCGCCGCGGCGACCCGCAGGTTGCCGGCGCCGTTGCAGTAGGCCTTGGTCGACGCGCTCTTGTTCACATCGCCGATCGTGCCGCCGCCGCCGGCCGTGGTGAGGTACGTCGTGCCGTCGCTGACGAAGCGCTCGTAGCCGTGCATGTGCCCCCACAGGACGAGCGGCACCTTGTACTTCTTGAAGTACGGCGCGAGGTACGCCTGCTCGTCGGGGTGGTCGTCGCTGTCGCCGCAGGTCCACATCGGGCGGTGCTGGTAGACGACCGAGAAGCGGTAGCCCGGGAGCTGCGAGACGGCGTCGAGCCGGCCGACGAGCCACTTCAGCTGATCGGACGTCGCGCTGAAGTCGAGCTCGGTGTCGACGGTGAAGAACCAGACTCCGCCCGACTGGAAGTCGTAATACAGGTCGGTGCCGTCGAAGCCGGAGCCGCCCCAGAAGCGGAGCACCATCTCCGTCATCTCGTGCGGCTCTTCGTGCTCGTGGTTCCCCATCGCGGGGAGCATCGCGCCGCGCCGGAGCAGCGGGGCCATCAGCGGGAACCAGGCCTGGTACGGCTCGAAGCCGGACGAGTAGTACTGGATGTCGCCCATGTGGAGCGTGAAGTCGATCGGGTACGCGCCGGCGTAGACGTTCGCCTCGACCTTGCTGAAGTGATCGTCGAGCCCGGGATCGGTGTCGCCCACGGCCGCGAACGTGAACGGATCGCCCGGCTTGCGCGAGGTGCAGAACCGCCCCTTCGCCGCGGGATCACGGTCGACGACGTACGCGTAGCAGGTCGCCGGGGAGAGCCCGGCGAGCGCGACCTCGTTCTCGTACCAGGTGCCCGGGACGTCCTGCGCGTCGGAGAACGGCGCGCCTGGCGAGTCGGTGGTCGTCACCGTCTGCACGCTGGCGGTCGCCTTCGCCGGCGTGCTCGTCCCCTCCGGCGTGACCGTGACGGTGCCGGGCGCGGTCACGCACGACTCCCAGCGGAGCTTCGCGTGGGTCTCGTCGATGGCGACGACCCAAGGGCCCTTGTTCACCTCGGCGGTGCAGGGCGGCGGCGCGCCGTCGTCGCCCGCGTCGTCTCCGGAGGAGGACGCGGGCGTCGATTTCGACGAGCACGAGGCGCCGCACGCGGCGAGCAGGGTCAACAGCGCGAGGGGCGCGGAGCGGGCGCGTAGGGCGCGAGGAGCCATCGCGCCCGAGCGTAGCGCGAGGTCCGCCCCTCCGGGCGGCCGACCGCCGGCGCGGTCAGTTCGGCTCGATCGCCTTCTTCACGAGCGTCGCGAGCTCGCCCTTGGCGTGCATCTCGCGGACGATGTCGCAGCCGCCCACGAACTCGCCGCCGACGTAGATCTGCGGGAAGGTCGGCCAGCTCGAGTACTCCTTCATGCCGTCGCGCACCTCGCCGTCGGCGAGGACGTTCACGGTTTCGAAGGGGGCGCCGATCTCCTTGAAGATGTTGATGACGGCGTTGGAGAAGCCGCACTGCGGGAAGGACTTGGTCCCCTTCACGAAGAGGAGGACCTTGTTCTTCTGCAGCAGTTCGTCGATGCGGGCCTTGAAAGCAGCGTCCATGGGGGCTTCCGATGCAGCAGGGGGCGCGCACGCCTCAGAGAGTCGAAACGGGAGCGCTCGGGTCGTGCGGGCAGAGCCCCGAGCCGCGCTCGCGAGCCCCGACGGGGCAAGGAGCCGCCGAAAGGGGGCGCGACGTCAGGACTTGAGCTGCTCGGCGAGGTAGGCCTTGTCGCCCAGCTTGTCGAACAGGTCGATCTGCGTCTCGAGCCAGTCGATGTGCTCCTCCTCGCTCGTGAGGATGTGGCGGAAGAGCTCGTCGGAGCCGTGATCGCCGAGGCTGCGACAGAGCTCGACGTAGTCGTTGAGCCGCTTCACCGCCGCGTGCTCCTCCTCGAGATCGAGCTTCAGCTGCTCGAGGACGTTCTCGCCGATCTTCACCTTCCCGAGGCGCTGCAGGTTCGGCATGCCATCGAGGTAGAGGATGCGATCGATGAGCTTCTGCGCGTGCTTCATCTCGTCGATCGACTCTTTGCCCATGTACTCGGCGAGGCGGTCGAAGCCCCAGTGACGGAACATGCGGCTGGCGAGGAAGTACATGTTGATCGCCGTGAGCTCGGCGGTCAGCACGTCGTTCAGCGCGTCGATGATCTTGGGGTCGCCCTTCATGGTCGGCAGTTCTCGCATCCCGCCCAGGGGTACGTCGAGGCCCGTTCGCGCGCGTCGCGGCTCAAGCGACCTTTCTGTTCGGCTGGACGACCGGCAGGTGATGGGTGCCCGAGCGGTCGCACGCGGCGCGCTCGAGCAGCTCCTCGATCTCGCAGTGACACCCGCCGCAGTCGGTCCCCGCGCCGCAGCCGCGTCCGACCTCCGCGACCGTGGTCGCTCCTTCGTCGATGCACCCTTCGATCGCGCGACTCGAGACGTTCTTGCAGAGGCAGACGATCATGGAACACGACTCCAGGAGGGGTGCCTGAACTGGCGACGGTGTTGAATATGACTTTCAACATCGCATTCATCAAGCCCCGCCCATGCGCTTCGTCCCGAACGGAAGCGCACCGCATGGGGTCGTGCGCATTTCGCGCCCCCGCCGGAGGGCGCCGTGCTCTAAAACGCCGGGCGGACGACGCGGTCCGGGAGCGTGTCGACG
Source organism: uncultured delta proteobacterium (assembly GCA_903923175.1). Lineage (GTDB taxonomy): Bacteria > Myxococcota_A > Polyangia > Polyangiales > JADJMO01 > CAIXWQ01. The sequence goes on from CAIXWQ010000743.1 coordinate 3,611, forward strand.
GCCACCGCCGCCACCTCCCGCCGTGAAGGTCGGCCGCGGACGGCTTCGCCGCCGCGAGCGCGCACCGGACACCTCGAGGAGAAGACCTTGCCCTCCGAAGCGAAAGGACCGCCGACGCGCCGACACCTCGAGACGGCCGCGCTCACCGACGTCGGTCGCGTGCGCGAGTCGAACGAGGACTCGTACGGCATCGCGTCGGACCTCGGGTTGGTGATCGTCGCGGACGGCATGGGCGGGCACGCCGGCGGCGAGGTCGCGAGCGCGATCGTCGTCGAATCGGTGGAGCGCGAGGTGCGCGCGATCGGCGCCTTCGCGAAGGCCGCGCCGTCGCTGGCGCTCACCGCCGCCATCCGCGCCGCCAACGACGCCGTCCGCGAGCAGGGCAACGCGCGCCCGGCGCTGCGCGGGATGGGCTCCACGGTGGTGGCGATCCTGTTCGTGGACGCGATCGCGCACGTCGCGCACGCCGGCGACAGCCGCGCCTACCGCGTGCGCAACGGCGAGATCGAGCGGCTCACGCGCGATCACTCGCTGGTCGAGGAGTACCTGGCCGAGAATCCGGACGCGAGCGAGGACGACCTCGAGGGGTCGTATCGCCACCTCGTCACGCGCGCGGTCGGCGCGGCGCCGAGCCTCGAGGTCGACGTCGCCGAGATCGAGTGCGATCCCGAGGACGTCATCCTCGTCTGCACCGACGGCCTCACCGGCCCGGTCGACGACGAGACGATCGGTGAGCTCGTCTCTGGCGCGAAGTCGCTCGAGGAGGCCGCGAAGGCCCTGGTCGACGCGGCGATCGACGCGGGTGGCCCCGACAACGTCACCGTCGCGCTCGCGCGGCTGCGCTGAACGAGCTTCAGCGCGCCTCGAGCTCGTAGAACGCGACGTCGCCGTCCTTCACGTAGAAGAGGCCGGCGCCGACCTCGTCGTAGTGCTTGCGCAGGTGGCTGCGGTACCAGCGGCCGGTACGGGCGTGCACGCGCAGGTCGGTCTTCTGGCGGTCGCAGACCTCCTCGAGGTCGCGCGCGGTGATGGCCTCGAGGTAGAGGAAGCCGCGCGACATCGCGGCGAGGTTGTCGATGGCGCGCGCGCAGCCGTCGTCGTCGATGTAGGGGAGCACGCCTTGGCAGACGACGAGGTCGAAGCTCTGCTTCGCGCGCCAGCGGGTGATGTCGCGCTGCTCGTGGCCGAAGCGCTCGCACACCACCGGGTCGAGCTCGGTGGAGCGGACGCGCACGGCCGGACGATGCTCCGCGAACCACGCGCCCCAGCGGCCGACCCCGGCGCCGACGTCGAGCACGCGCTCGAGCTCGACGCCGAAGTACTCGATCATGGAGACCACCCCTTGCACGAGGCGGCCGTGGTGCGCCTCGTCGGCGACGCGCGTCTTCGGGTCGACGTAGAAGCGGTCGTAGTAGGCGAGGTCGAAGCTCGCCTTCTCGGGCGCGCTCGTGCGGGCGGCGCGTTCGGGGGCCTTCGCGCGCGCGACCGTCGACTTCGAGCTCTTGCCGGGCATCGCGAGGCTGATAGCTCAGCGAGCCCGCTCCGAGAAGCGCCCGCGCGGGCTCGTCGTGCACGCACGGCACGGCCTGCGCGGTACGCGCGGTGCAGCCGAGAGGGCGGAGGCCACCATGATTCTCGCCATCTTCACGCTCGCCCTGATCGCGGCGCTCACGAGCGGCACGCACAACGTGCTGCTGCTGCTGCTCAGCGCGGTGCTGGTCGCCTACTGCATCGCCCTCGCGGCCGTGCTGGTGCACGAGCGGAAGGTCGGTCACGTCGACTTCGACCTGCGCATGCACCCGCGCTGAGCGAGGGGGCTCAGCGGTCGGTGCGCGCGGCCGCCTCGTCACGCGTGAGCGTCACCAGCGCGAGCGCGTGGATGCGCTGCTTCAGGTCGTCGGCGAGCAGCGCGTGCACGGCGCGGTGACGCGCCAGCGGGGCCTTGCCGGCGAAGGCCTCGGCCACGATCGTCACGCGGAGGTGCGCGCCGCCGCCCGAGCCGCGGTGGCCTACGTGGGCGTCGCTCTCGTCCTCGATGAGCACCTCGTCGGCGGGGAGGCCGGCGAGGAGCAGTCGGCGCACTCGTTCGATGAGATCGACGCGGTCCATGGTCGCGTTCGTGACACGGGCGACCGGCCGAGTCACGTCCGGTCGGCGTCCGGTCGGCGAGCGGCGGACGGGAGAGGCGCGAGCACCCGAGCCCCCATCGCCCCGACGCGTCGTTGACGCGCGTGCGGCCCGTGCGATCGTGGCGCGCCCTTCGCGCCCCGTTTTCGCAGGAGATCCATGCGCGCCGCGACCCTCGTCACCTACGGCCTCCTCGCCACCGCCATCGTGGCGTTCGTCGTGATCGTCTGGCGCTACGCGCGCGGGCTGCGCGAGTCGCCGCGCGACATGTGGGTGCTCTTCGCCTACAAGATCGTCGAGTACACGGCCTACGCCGCCATGAACATGGCGCTGGTGCTGTGGCTGTCGAAGGACTGCGGCCTCGGCGACATCGCGGCCGGCGCGTACGTCTCCGGCTGGTCGATCGCGCTGTCGATCGTCGGGATGATCGCGGGGGCGCTCGTCGACACCATCGGCGTGCGCAAGACGCTGATCATCAGCGTGTTCTTCCTCGTCGTCTCGCGCTTCTTCATGGCGTTCGTGACGAGCAAGTGGCTGATCATCCCGCTCGGGCTGGTGCCGCTGGCGATCGGCTTCGCGATCGTGGCGCCGGTGATCTCGGTGGCGATCAAGCGCTACACCACGAAGGAGGGCACCGCGCTCGGCTTCGGCCTCTTCTACGTGCTGATGAACGTCGCCTACGCGATCGGCGGCTGGTTCTTCGACTTCGTGCGCGACCGCTACGCCCTGAAGAACGCGGCGGCGAAGATCGTCGACGAGAACGCCGGCACCCTCATCTTCGGCAAGCACTTCTCGACGTACCAGCTGTTCTTCGTGTTCGGCCTCGGGTTCACGCTGGTGAGCCTGCTGCTCGTGGCGTCGCTGCGCGAGGGGGTGGAGCTGACGCCGCAGGGGGTCGTGATCCGGCCGCCGAAGCAGCACGCCTCGGGGTGGCACGCGGTGAAGTCGGCGGCGTCCGACACCGGCAAGACGATCGGCAACGTCGTGCGCGAGAAGTACTTCTGGATCTTCCTCGGCATGCTCGCGACCACCGTGCCGGTGCGGTCGATCTTCTTCCATTTCCACTACACGTTCCCGAAGTACGGCATCCGCGTGCTGGGCCAGGGGGCGAAGATCGGCTCGATCTACGGCGTGCTGAACCCCGTGCTGATCGTCTTCCTGGTGCCGCTGGTCGCGTCGTTCACGAAGAAGGTCAGCTCCTACCGGATGATGATCGTGGGCTCGATCGTCTCCTCGCTCTCGTGCTTCATCGCCGTGATCCCCTCGAGCGCCTTCGCGCCGCTCACGAACTCGGTGCTCGGCGAGCTCATCTTCATCCGGTGGCTCGGGATGGCGAAGGACATGCCGACGCTGCTCGCGAACCCGCCGACGTCGGACTACTGGCCGCTCGCGTTCTTCATCCTGGCGTTCACCGTCGGCGAGGCGATCTGGTCGCCGCGCCTGATGCAGTTCACCGCCGAGATCGCGCCGAAGGGGAAGGAAGGGACCTACATCTCCCTCTCTGTGCTGCCGTTCTTCGCGGCGAAGTTCGTCGTCGGCCCGCTCAGCGGCTGGCTCGTGAAGCGCTACACGCCGCTCGACGCCGCCGGCAAGGCGCTCGCGAGCTACCCCGAGCACCACATGGTCTGGATCTGGATCGGCGGCATGGCGCTCGTGACGCCGCTCGGCCTGCTGATCTTCCGGAAGCTGTTCCACCACGCGCCCGACGCGAACGCGACCGACGCCGCGCCCAAGGAGCCCGCGGAGGCCGAGGCCGCTTGACGGATCGTTGAGGCGCCGCGCGGGCGCGCGTGGCGTCGCGGACGGAGCCGGCCCACGCTGAGCGACCTTGGGGAAGAACCCCGGCGACGAGCCGGTTGGGCGGGGAAGCACATGCGATTCGGGCGCGCGGCGTTGGCAGGGGGAGCGCTCGGCGCGTGCCTTACCTGCGGCGTCGGCGCGGCGCGCGCGCAGGAGACGGCGACCTTCGCTCCGCCGCCGCCGGCGCCGCTCGAGGGGGACGCGAGGGTCGACGCGCGCGCGGTGTGGTTCCCGCGCCTGCCCACGCTACGCACGACGTTCCCGAGCGACTTCGAGGGGACGCCGCACGAGGGGCAGAGCGGCACGCTGCCCTCGGCGGGGCACGCGCAGTTCGCGGCGGTCGGCGCCGAGGTCGGGATCGCGATCGATCGCCACTGGTCGCTGCCGCTGGTCGGCGTCGCGCTCGGAGGCGCGGTCGGCGGCTACCACGCCGTCGTCACGAGCCTCGACGGCGTACCGATGACGCTGAAGCCGTGGAGCTCGGGCTACGTCTACATGCAGCTGATCGGGCTCCAGTACCGCGCGCGCGCGCGGCGCTGGATGTTCGAGGCGGGCGTGCGCGGCGGGCTGAGCGTGCTGTGGATGAAGACCACCATCGCGGTGGGCGGCGACGAGTACACCGGCAGCGGCTTCGCGCTCACGCCGACGCTGAAGGGGGACCTCGCGGTGTGCAGACGCCTCGACCCGACGCAGCGCGCGTGCCTGTTCGTCGCGCCGTCGATCTACGAATTCGGGCTGCTGAACGGGGCCTCGCTGGGGCTCCGCTGGGAGGTCGGCGCATGACCACGACGCGCGGCCTCGGCGGCCTCCGCGGGATCACGCTCGTCGCGACGCTCGGGCTCGCGCTCGCTACGCCGACGGCGCTGCTCGGCTGCGGCGTGCAGAGCGGCGAGCCGATCGCGGCCTTCGGCCCCGACGGCGACGCGCCCCTCCCGAAGCGACGGGGGACCGTGATCGTCGAGGGGTGCGCGCTCGACGGCTATCAACAGGACGTGCTCGCCGGCG
>CAIXWQ010000744.1 GCA_903923175.1 uncultured delta proteobacterium
CGAACGGCAGAGGGTCCTCGGCGTGGTCGCGATGGACCCGTCGAACGACCCGAGCTTCCGGATCCTGCGCGACCAGCAGTCGTTGCTCGTAGTGAAGGCCCGGGCCGACGCGCAGAAGAACATCTACCTCGCAGCGAGCGCGCTCGAGTACGAGCTGAATCTTCACGTGCCCGAGATCGATGGGGCCGTGCTGAACGCCCACAACGGGGCGAGCCTCGACGCGCTGTCGAGCTGCCTGACGGGGATCTACAACCAGAGTCGCATCGCGTACGGCACGCCTCAGGACTACGCGTCGACGGTGTCGGTGAGGAAGATGCTCGGCATCTCCGGTCCGCGCACCGACGCCGTGACGGGCGCCGTGCTGACCGAGGGAGACCAGTTCCGCGAGCTGCTGCTTCGCAACTCGAATCTCGATGGCAAGGGTGGCGTCGGCATCGTCTTCTCGACCGACCTTCGACCCGGCAACGGCCTCTGGTCAACCGACGTGTGCAACGATCGCGTCTCGACCGTGCAGGCGCAGCTCGTCGGCGACTTCCTCGGCGACAACCAGGCGCAGGTGAATCTCTCCCTTCTCGGGGGGGCGTTCATGCGCCGGTGCGACGCCGACACGATCGAGTCGTGGTCCTTCGGCGCCCAGAGCTCGTCGTCGGCCACGCGCATCGCGGTCATCCAGGCTGGCGTGAACACGTTCGGCGACGCGCCTGCGAACACCTCCCTCTTCGGGCAGTCGGTGGCTCGTACCACGTGGCAGCTCGCGATCCCGGGCGCCTCCGCGGCGCCGACGAACAGCGACGTCGACATCACCAAGATCGAGGACATCGTGCTGAAGTTCGGTCACAAGGCGCTGCCGCGCCAGTCGTCGCCCATCACCATCGACCTCTCCTGCCTCGCCTCGGTTGGGGGTTGAACATGGCCAAGCGAACTCTTCTCTTCGCGATCGCGATTCTGGCCGGGTGCGGAGGCAGCAGCGGCGGCGACTCTCCCGCTTCCGCCAACGGCGGCGGCGAGACCGCCCACAACGACACGGACGTACCTCCGGACGCGGCGTACGAGGTCGCGCCTGACACCGGCGCCGCCGATGCGTGCGCGTCGATGCCCGACTTGCCGGACGATCTCGGCGCGGACACGAACTGCGACGGAGCCGACGGCGTGATCGGGACCGACGTCTACGTCGACGGTGGGGCCGGCGCGGACACCAATGTTGGGACGCCGGCGAAGCCCTTGCGGACCATCTCCGCTGCGCTCGCCGTTGCTACATCACGCGGCGGGCACGTGCTTCTCGCCGCTGGCAGCTTCACCACGGCGACGCTGGACCAGGCGGGCAAGTGGTCGATCATTGGCGGGTACGATTCGTCCTTCGCGAAGGCGCCAAGACGAGAGCTCACGATTCTGAACGCGCCCTCGACGGGGCTGCTGTTGGACCGGGCAGCCGCGGTGAAGCTCTCGCATCTCACCGTTCAGGGGGTCTCGGCTTCCGACGCGTCGGCGCCCACGGCCTACGGGATTCGCTCCAAGGTGGCGAGCCTCTTGCTCGACGATGTACTCGTCCGCGCTGGGGATGGGCTTCCCGGCGTGAACGGCGCCGCGGGCGAGGCGGCGCAGGCCGGCGTCCCCGGCGGGACCAACGTTCTCTCGGGCGGCGTCACGTGCAACGGGACCACGCCGGCGCTCACGATTCGCGCCACCGCCCCTGGGTGGACGAGCGGCAACGGCGGCGCCGCCGGCAGCACGACCACCAAGACGCCTGCTGCGACCGGCGGCAACGGTGTGCCTGGAACCGATGGCGTCGACTCCGCGAGGCTACCGCGCATCGTCTCCGACCTGGTCGTATGGCTCCCGGGCGGCGCTGGAAACACGGACGGCACTGCCGGCTACGCCGGTGCCGGC
>CAIXWQ010000745.1 GCA_903923175.1 uncultured delta proteobacterium
CACCGAGGCGCGCCGGAGCCATGAGGCGCGCGCGGGCGTCGCCGTGAACCGCGTCGTCGAGAGGGCTTACCAAACGCGGCGGCCCGCGTGCGCGACGCGCGCGAACCCAGGTCGGAGCCGAACGCCCCACACCGCGCGCCGACACGACGGCGCCCGCATCTCGGGCTCCGCAGACCTCGAGCCCAATCCGCCGAAATTCACCGCCCCGCCCCGCCCGCCCCTATCCTCTCCCCCATGCCCGCCCTCCTCTGCGATCGCTGCGGCGCCGATCTCCCCGCCGAGGCTGCGCGCTCCAGCGTGTCGTGCCCATTCTGCGGGGCCACCTGCGCTCCGCCCGCGCGCGTCGTCGAGCGGATGGTGGAGGAGCTCGTGCTCGTGCCCGTCAGCGGGCGAGGCGACGCGCCGGCCTGCCCTCGTTGCGGCGAGGCGCTGCGTCGCCACGCGGTCGGCTGGGGCTCCGAGATGGATCCCACCGAGCAGCGAGGGGTGGTGCTCGGCTGCCCGGCGTGCGGCGGGGTGATGGTCGACGCCGCGACGGTCGCGCACCTGCGGACGGCGCGGGCGCCCGCGGTGGAGGACGTCGCGCATCGCCTGTCGGCGGCCGGCGTCCCGCTGGTGCCGCGCGTGCGCGAGGCCGCCATCCAGTGCCCGCTCTGCGCAGCGCCGCTGCAGCGCGAGAGCATCTTCGGGAGCATCTGGGCGGTCGACGCCTGCGCGGAGCACGGCACGTGGTTCGACCGCCGAGAGCTCGAGAGCTACGCGCAGATCTGGTGGCAGCGCCGCCGCGGCGACGTCGACGACGAGGGGCTCGAGACCGCTGGCATCCCCACGGAGTCGGACGCGAGCACGATGCTGTCGGGCGTGCTGAAGATCCTCTCGTTCCTCGTCTGAGCGAGCGGCGGCCGCGCTCCGTCGGCACCGACGGCCACCGCGCGGCGACGCGCCGCACGAGCGCCTCGCGCGCGCGCATCGATCAGCCCCTGGGATCCCACACCGGCACGTCGAGGAAGATCGAGAGCGACTCGGCGTCGTCGCGCACGCACTCCGCGTCGCCCTCGTCGACGACGTTCACGCGCGAGCCGTCGTGGAGCACCAGGTTGAGCTCGTAGCCGTACGACCGCCCATGGCGGCCGCTCGAGTACTTGGCGAGCACTTGCACCGCGTGCACCTCGGCGAGCGCGACGGCGCCCCGCTCCCCGATTCGCGGCGTGCGCCACTGCTTCCAGAACAACCCGAGCTCGCGGTCGAGGACGATCGGCCGCAGCAGCCGGCCGAGCATCAGGGCGCCCGCGCACACGCCGACGAGGCCGAGCGTCACCATCAGGAACGCACCGAACGCGAGCTGCGTCAGGCCGACGTGAGCCCCCGCCGCCACGAACACCGACCCGATGCCGATCGAGAGCACGCGCAAGGCGATGGCAGGCAGCGTCGGTCGAAACCGCAGGCGCCCGTCGCGCTCCTCGTAGAGCGCGTGCGTGCGGTCGCTCGTCACGGAGCGGCGAAGCGGATGGAAGCTCGTCTCCAGCGCCACGGGATCGCCGAGGAGCGCGGGATCGAAGTGGCCCCCCTCGCGTCGCCGTCGCTCCTGCGCAGCAGGGTCGCGCAGGTCGGTCTTCGCGCGCACGGGCTGCCGGGGCTGCTCGCCTCGGCACGTGTCGCAGCCGCACCTGCACACGCGCGCGTCGGCCGCGTAGCGCGTCGACTGCGTGCAAGACACGGAGTTGCAGTGCGCCACGGGGGCACTATCGCATTCGCGCGATCGCGACGGAAGCTCACGAAGACCAACCCGGCGGCCCAGAACCTGGGGTGCACATTGGCGTGTGAGGCGGGGGGCGAGCGAAGGCGAGTCGGGCGCCGGCGTCGCGCGATCCGTCTTCCGGGACTCAGGGACCCAGACTGCAGGTGGCCGTGCTCAGAATGCAGCCACCCGCGCAGCACTTCTTCCCGCTCGCACAGCTACCGCAGCTGAACGTTCCCCCGCAACCATCCGGCAGCGTCCCGCAAATCATCGCGGCGTCCTGGCAGGCGCTGGTCTTGGTCAGCGGCGTACAGCTGCCGCACACGCCTGCGCTGGCGCCGCCGGTACAGACCTGAGGAGGCGTACAACCGCACGCGACGTGGCCGCCGCAACCATTGGGCAACGAGCCGCAAGCGCCGCCCGTACAGGGGTTGCTCGGGACGCAGCCGCACTTGCCCGCAGCGCCACCGCCGCCGCAAGTCTGGAAGCCGGTACAGCCGCAGCTGACGGTCCGATTGCACGCGTCGAGCAAGCTGCCACATGAGACTCCGTCGCAGGGGCTGGTCGTCGAGGTGCACCCGCACACGTTCGGCATGCCGCCGCCACCGCACGTCTGCGGCAAGGTGCAGGAGCCGCCGCAAGCCACGTCTTGGCCGCAGTTGTTCTTCACCGTGCCGCACTTGCCCGCGCAGGTGGTCGTCATCGCGTCGGGCACGCACTGACAGGTCGTCGGCGGGCCGCCCGCGCACGTATCGCCCGCCACGCACGCGGAGCAACGCGCCACCTCGCCGCAGCCATGGCTCTTATCGGTCGGCACGCAAACGCCACTGCACGCCTTCGTTCCGGCAACGCAGGCGCCGAGCACGCAGCTCGAGCCGCTGCACACCACCGTGCCGGTGCCGGGCGCCGGGCACGCCGAGGAGGAGCAGCTCGTCGCGGTGCACCCGTAGGTCGGATCGCTGATGGCGACGCACGCGCCGCCGCAGAGCTTGTAGCCCGGGTCGCACGTGAGCGTGCAGTCGCCGCCGCTGCTGCAGGCAGGGGTACCGTTCGTCGTCGAGCACGCGCCGCAGCCCGTCGCGCCACAACCGTGCGTGGCGTCGGCGAGGACGCATACGCCGCCGCAGAGCTTGTGCCCGGGCGAGCAACCTTTGAGCTGGCACGCACCGGCGATGCAGGCGTACGTGCCATTCGCATCGCCCGCGCAGGCGGTGCAGCTCGCTGCGCTGCAGCCGAAGGCGGGATCGTCACTCCGAACGCAGGCGCCGCCGCACGTCTTCGAGCCGGAGCCGCAGCCGCCGGCATCGCCCGCATCGGCGCCCGTGGCGTCGAGCACGTCACTGGAGCTCACGTCCGCGGCGTCCGCGATCCCGGTGTCGCCCGAGGACGAATCCCCTGCGCCGTCATCCCCATTCTCATAGGGTGCATATCCACCGTTTGGGCGCCTACGCCGCCCTCGGCCGGGTCACGTTCGCGGCGTAGCCCTCGGAGAGCACGGACCAGAGGGTGTTAAAGCGTCCTGACTTGTGGGCCGCGAGCAAGGTGAGGACGGTCTGCCCG
>CAIXWQ010000746.1 GCA_903923175.1 uncultured delta proteobacterium
CTTGCCCCCCGCCGTCACGAGACGAACCGCATCGGCCTTGAACTTGGCCGTGAACACGCGTCGCTTACGTCTTGCCATGGATCACTCCTCCAGCGGCTATCACGCTTCCAGGAATGTCCACAAAACCGGGGGAACTCCAGGTTCGCTCGTCTGTGCGCCGGATGGGCGCCCGTCGTCGGCAAGCAGGTGCCGCTCCGGCTGGTTGTGCGGGCAGCGAGCGGGGGCAGGCCGCGCGCGGCCGCCTCGAAACGCTGGCCGCTGAGATCCGCGCCCGCGCAGCCGGTCAGTGAACGAGCGACGGTGCGACCGCTGGCTCGGGCGGCTTGAAGGCACCGCAACGGCCTAGCAAGCCAGAGCGCCGACAAAAAAGACGAGCTGAACATTACGTCCACGCCAAGGGACGTCACCAGCGAGCGCTCCCGCCCTCGCTGGATCGAGGTGTGGACGCGTCGAGCGGTGGCGCATCCCGCTTCGGCGACCGCGCGAGCCGTGGTGCGCGCCGTGCCAGAAGGTTGCTCTACAGCAACCCCCCCGCCGCCGCGCGCGCCTTGGCCTCGTCGCGGTTGCGCAACGTCTCGAGGATGATCACCGCGGTCTCCTCGATGGCGCGCCCGGTGACGTCGATCACCGGCCAGGTCGGGTGCTTGTTGAAGATGTCCTGCGCGAACTGCAGCTCCTCGCGCACGTGATCGCGCAGGCCGTAGTTGGTGTCGACCGGCATGCCGAGCTGCTTGAGGCGCGCGCGGCGGATCTGCACGAGCTGCTCGAGGGCGATCGTGAGTCCGACGCAGCAGTCCTGCGGCGCCTGGTCGACCTCGGGCGGCGGCTCGACGCCGAGCACGATCGGGTAGTTCGCGACCTTGAGCCCGCGCTGCGCGAGGAGCGTCGAGAGCGGCGTCTTGCTCGTGCGCGACACGCCGAGCAGCAGCAGATCGGCCTTGCGGAAGTTGCGCGGCTCGCGGCCGTCGTCGCTCTTCACCGCGAACTCCACCGACTCGATGCGGCGGAAGTACTCGTCCGAGAGCGGCAGCATCGCGCTCGGGAGGTTGAGCGGCTTCTGCTCGAGGAAGCTCCCGATCTTGGCGATGAGCGAGCCGATGAGATCGACCGCGTCGACCTTGAGCTCGTAGCTGCTCTGGTGGATGAACTCGCGCATCTCGGGCGCGACCACCGTGAAGAGCACCAGCGCGCGGTCGGCCGCGGAGCGCTCGAGGATGGTCCGCGCGCCCTCGAGGCTGCGCACGCGCGTGTGGAGCCGGATCTGCGTCCCGGCGCCGGGGAACTGCAGCAGCGCAGCGCGAACGACCTTCTCGGCGGTCTCGCCGGTCGAGTCGGACAGGATGTCGATGTAGTGGGGGCTGACTTCCATTCGATTTTCCCTAGCGTATGCGTGCATCCGTTACGCGAAGGCAAACCCTTTGCGCGCGCCGCGGCGCGTCGTTGCAGGATCGTCGCCATGCGTCGCGGGTGTCGTGCGACGCGGCCGTTGGATAGGCTCCCGGCGATGACCACCAGCAAGCTCGGTCGTGAGGCGTTCCTGGCGCTCGCCGCCATCGGTTGGGCCGACGGCACGCTCGACGCGGCCGAGGCCGAGGGGATCGTCCGCGCGGCCAGGGAAGAGGGGCTCTCCGCGGCCGACCTCGCGATCGTCGAGCACGCGACGAAGGAGCGGATCGACTTCGCCGCCGTGGATCGCAAACAGCTCACGGCGGTGGAGCGCACGTTCCTCTATGCGTGCGCGATCTGGCTCGCGCGGCTCGACGGGCACGTGGACCCCGCGGAGAAGCGGGCGCTGCACGAGCTCGGCGACTCGCTCGGGATCCCCGACGGCGTGCGCACGCACGCCTCGGCGGCCGCGCTCGAGGTGGCCCAGCTGCCGAGCGGCGACACCGCGGCGCGCTACGACTTCCATCGCCTGCGCGCCCGCGTCGAGGAGCGGCTCACCAAGCACGGCGTGACGCCGGTCTGATCGCGTCCGCATCCGAGCGCGGCGCGCGCGCCTGCGCTGCGCGCGCCGCGGCGCGGTGATGCTCCGGCCGCCGGGCCGGGGTATGGAGCCTCGATGCAGCCCCTCCGCCCGGTCTACGTCGTCGACGCCGTCCGCACGCCGATCGCTCGCTACGGCGGCGGGCTCGCCGAGGTGCGCCCCGACGATCTCGCGGCCCACGTGCTCGCGCGTGTGCTCGACCGCACGCCCGCGCTGCGCGAGGCGCTCGACGAGGTCGTCTTCGGCGCGACCAACGGCGCCGGCGAGGACAACCGCAACGTCGCGCGCATGGCGGTGCTGCTCGCCGGCCTGCCGTACGAGGTCCCCGCCGTCACGGTGAACCGCCTGTGCGGCAGCGGCCTCGAGGCGGTGAACCGCGCGGCGATGGCGATCGCCTGCGGCGACGCGGAGGTGGTGGTGGCGGGCGGCGTCGAGTCGATGACGCGCGCGCCGTTCTCGATGCCCAAGGCGACCTCGGCCTACGACCGCTCGCCGCCGCCGGTCTACGACACGACCATCGGCTGGCGCTACGTGAACGAGCGCCTCGCCGCGCGCTTCCCGCTCCACTCGATGGGCGAGACGGCCGAGAACGTGGCCGAGAAGCACGGCATCAAGCGCGAGGATCAGGACGCGTTCGCGCTCGAATCGCAGCGTCGCGCGATCGCCGCGTGGAAGGCCGGCGCGTTCGACGGCGAGGTCGTGCCGGTGCCGCTGCCGAAGAAGAAGGGGGTCGAGCCCGCCCCGTTCGCGAGGGACGAGTCGCCGCGCGAGGACACGACGCTCGAGAAGCTCGGCAAGCTCGGCGCCGCGTTCCGCAAGGGGGGCTCGGTCACCGCGGGCAACAGCTCGCCGGTGAACGACGGCGCGGCCGCGGTGCTGCTCGCCAGCGAAGAGGCGGTGAAGCGCGCCGACGTGCGCCCGCTCGCGCGGTTCGTCGCGGGGGCAGTCGCCGGCGTCGAGCCGAACCTGATGGGCGAGGGGCCGATCCCGGCCACGCGCAAGGTGCTCACGCGCGCGGGCTGGGGGGTCGGCGATCTCGATCTCGTCGAGCTCAACGAGGCCTTCGCCGCGCAGTCGCTCGCCTGCGTGCGCGCCCTCGAGCTCGATCCGGCCAAGGTGAACGTGAACGGCGGCGCGATCGCGCTCGGGCACCCAATCGGCGCCTCGGGCGCGCGCATCGTCGCGACGCTGCTCCACGCCATGCGCGCCCGCGGCGCCAAGCGCGGCCTCGCCTCGCTCTGCATCGGCGTCGGTCAGGGGATCGCGACGCTGTTCGAGGCGACGTGAGCGAGCGGCGCGAGGCGAGCGCTCCGGGCGCGGCGAGCGAGACGGGCGAATCGAACGAGGTGGTCGAGGCCATCGAGGAGAGCGAGGCGAGCGCGCTGCTCGCCGGCTTCGTGCTCCGACGCGAGGCCGAGGTCGCGCTCGCGGCGGTGCGGCGCGCCGCGGCCGCCGTCATGCGCCTCTACGCCACCGATTTCGGCGTCTCGTACAAGGGCGAGCGCGCCGCCAACGATCCGGTCACAGAGGCCGACCACGCGGCGAACGCGGCGATCCTCGAGGAGCTTTCGGCGGCGTTCCCCGACGACGTGATCGTGACCGAGGAGACGCCGCTGCCGCCCGGCTTCTTCCGCGCACGCCGCTGCTGGTTCGTCGATCCGCTCGACGGCACCCGCGACTTCGTGGCGCGCAACGGCGAGTTCTGCGTCATGGTGGGGCTCTCGATCGACGGCCGCGCGCGGCTCGGCGTGGTCGGGATCCCGGCGCTGGCGGACGGTGCGCACCCTCCGCGCGGCTCGACGCTCGTCGGCGAGGTCGGTGGCCCCGCCCTGCGCCTCGTCGAAGGCGCGCCGCCGATCGCGGTGCACGTCTCGTCGCTGCGCGAGCCCGCGCGCGCGCGGCTCGTGGTGTCGCGCTCGCGCCGCTCGGCGCTCCTCGACGCCATCCTCCGGCGCCTCGGCGGCCCGAGCGAGCGGCCGCTCGGGTCGGTCGGCGTGAAGATCTCGGCGCTCGTCGACGGCTCCGCCGACGCGTACCTGCACCCCTCGGCGACGCTCGATCCGGCCCGCCCGGGCGAGGGCGGCGCGAAGCTGTGGGACACCTGCGCGCCCGAGGCCATCCTGCGCGCCGCGGGCGGCCAGCTCACCGACGGCCTCGGCCGCGCGCTCGACTACGCCTCCGAAGACGTGCAGCACCGCTTCGGCATCGTCGCGTCCAACGGCGCGCTCCACGCCGCGCTGCTCGAAGCGGTGCACGCGGTGACGCCGCACGATAGGACCCAGGGGTAGTCGCCGGATCGAGCGGCGCGCGGCCGCGGGCGCCCCTTGGCGCGAGCCCCCTTCGCCGACACCATGGCGTCGTGTCCAACGATCCGCGCGTCCGTCTGAGGCAGCTGCTCGATCTCCTCGGCGAGAACGACGCCTCGCACCCCGCGACCGCGCGGCGACTGGCCGACGCCGCCGGGGTGTCGCTGCGCACCGTGTACCGCGACCTCGGCAAGCTCCGTCAGGTCGGCGTCCGTGTGATCGGTCGGACCGGCGTCGGCCTGCGCCTCGAGGGGCCGGCGCGCGCGCCCGCGCTGGCCGCCGACGGCGAGATCGTCGCGCGGCTGCGCGGTTCGAGGGCGGCGCTGCGCACCCTGCGGTCGTTCGCGCTCGTGGAGGCGGAGACGGCCGACGCGATCCGCGTGCGCGCGACGCGCGAGGCGCTCCTGAGCGCCGTGATGGCGGCGGCGGGCGAGCTGGTGGTGCTGTCGCCCGACGAGTTGCGGCGCGACGTGCGCGCCAGCGCGCGGGAGATCGCGCGGGCCCACAAGAAGGCCTGAGCGGCGCTCAGCCGCCGAGGCGCGCGAGGCGGGTCTTGGCCGTCGCGTTGTCGGGCTCGGCGTCGAGGAGCTTCCGGTAGAGGTCGCGCGCGAGGCCGGTCTTGCCGCGGCGCTC
>CAIXWQ010000747.1 GCA_903923175.1 uncultured delta proteobacterium
ACGCGCGCGACGCGGCGGGCGACCCGATCGTGTGCTCGCGCGTCGGGTGCCTGGCCGACGTCGGCCTCGCGCGCGTGGGCTGGGGCGGCGCGTCGGTGGCGCTCGCGGCGCCGGCGCGCGCGCCGCATTCGTCCCGCACCTTCGCCTGCGGAAGGAAGATCGCGCGGTCGTTCACCGTCGACGGGCGGCGGGGGGCCGACCGCGTGGCCTTGCGCGTGGAGGGCGCCGCGCCGTTCGCGTTCGCGTTCGCGTTCGCGTTCGCGCATCGCGACGACGGCGCGACCTGGGGCGCGAGCCTCGCCATCGACCGCGGCGCGGGGCTCGCGATCGAGCCGCTGCTCTCTCGCGCTGCGCAGCCGACCTCGGTCGCCTCCGTCGCCGGCGGCGTCGTCGCGCTCTCCGGCGCGCCGGCGGACGGGGCGCGCGCGGCCTGGATCGGCGCGGGCGGGCTCGTCGTACGCTCCGACAAGCCGCTGCCGAAGGGCGTATCGGTCGAGGGCATCGAGGCGATCGATCGCGACGGGCTCCTGCTGGCCGTCGACGGCAAGCTCCGTCGCTTCGCGAAGGGCGCGCTCGGCCCGGTGCTCGGCCCCGCGGCCGGCGGCGCGGACGGCGCGAGCACGCACGTCGTCGCCGCGGTCGACGGCTCGATCGCACGGCTCGAGCTCGTCGGCGCGCTCGTCGACGTCGCCCGCTACGACGCGGGCGCGCTGCGGCACGTGCGCGAGCTGCGCCCGTGGGCCTTCCAGGCCGAGACACGGTTCGGGATCGTCGCGGGCGCGCCGGCCGCGTGGGTCGAGGTCGCCGACGCCCCCTCGATCCTCGCGCGCTTCGCGGGCGCGAGCCTCGCGCCCGAGATCCGCGCCATCCCGGCGCCTTCGGCGATCGACGCCGCGCCGTGCGAGGCCGCGCAAGCGAGCTGGCCGCGGGTGGTGGTGCCGGAACGCGCCGGCGAGCACCACCCCGTGCGCGTCGAGGAGGCCGGACGCTCGTACTGGATCGGCACCGAGGCGGCGCTCGTCGGGCTCGGTCCGAACGGCGAGTCGTGTCGCGACGCGTACGTCCTCGGCGCGCCGTGGTCGCGCGGCGCGGGGCTCCTGCCGCTGAGCCGCGCGCCCGGCGCGCCGCGTGGCGTCCTGCTGCGTCCCGACGGCGACACGGGCCTCGTCGTCGAGGCGCTCACCTGCGCCCTCGTCGACGACGCGCCGGCCGAGGCGCTCGCCGACTGGTCCGGCTACTGATCCGCGCGCCTCACGCGCTCGGATCCTTCACGCGTCCGAGCGCCGCCTTCAGGAACCGCGAGGTGACCTGCTCGCTCGCCAGCGCGCGCTTGGCCGCCGGCAGCGCGAGCAGCGCCCGCAGCGCCTCGCCGAGGAAGCCGACGCCGCGGGTGGTCGCCTCCTGGTAGAGCATGTCGCCGAGGTGGCCGCGCTCGAGCGCCATCCTCAGCGATTTCTCGATCGCGTCCTTCGGCACGTGCGTCGGGTGCTCGCGCCGCACGACGTGCATCGAGTCCTTGCGGCAGGCGTCGACGCACACGCCGCAGCCGATGCAGCGCTCGACGTCGACGTGCGCGCGCAGGTCGCTCTTGCGCTTGCCCGCGAGGCGCTCGGGCTTCATCTCGATGGCGGCGATCGGGCAGGCGCGCGCGCACTTCGAGCAGCCTACGCAGTGGTCCGGGTGCGAGGCGGCGAGGAAGCCGCTCGGGTTCACCGCGCGCAGATCGAACTCGTTGATGGCCGAGAGCTGCCCGCAGCAGCAGCCGCAGCAGTTGCAGATGTACGTCGGCCGCTCGAGCACGTTGTCGGCGATCTGCACGAGCCCGTGCTTGCGCGCGTCGACCATGATGTCGAGCGCCTCTTGCTTGGTGATCGCGCGCCCGAAGCCGCGTCGGATGACGAACTCGGCGCCGCCGTTCAGCGACAGGCAGACCTCCTGCGGCGCATCGCACGCCGTGCCGAGGTGCGACGCCTCGTGGCGGCAGTAGCAGAGCGACACCGCGTGCGAAGTCGCCTCCGACACGACGCTCGTCGCGCGCTCCCAGTCGAGCACGTCCGGCGTCTCGCCCGCCCCGTGCCCCAGCGCCGTCTCGTGCACCATCGCGCGCCCGAGCACCGTCTCGCCGCCGAAGACCTCGCGCGCGAAGGTGTCGTCGCCGTGCATGTACGCGTGCAGCGCCTCTGCCATGCGCTTCTTCGGGATGGAGTCCTTCGCGCGCATCATCGAGAACTCGAAGAAGCCGACCACCGGCGGCGCCAGCAGGTAGCGCGTCTCGCCGCTGCGCGCGCTCACGAGGTCGACGACCACGCCTTTGTCGCACATGGCGTCGAGCTTCGGCGCGAGCTCGGCCTCGGGCACGCCGACGCTCTTCGCGATCGCGTGGAGCGTCGCCGGCGCGACCGGCAGCCGCGAGGCGATCGCCGCCTCCTCGGGCGTGTACATGATCTCGAGGATCTCGCGGAACCCCTCGCGCGCGCGCTCGTCGGTCGGCTCCGGGAGCGCGACGGTGCTCGCCGAAAGGCGCGTGACCAGCTCGCGATACTGCTCTTTGAGATGTCCGAGGTGCCCCATGGCCGTGGCCTCCCCTGCGCGTGCGCGCCGGCTCGTGGCAGCGCTCAGGATCGACGCGCCGCGCGAGCCCCGCAAGCCGCGCGCGCCTGGCACGCGGCGTGAAGCGGTGCGCCCGCGGAGGCGACGCTCTTGCTCACCACGCTCGGCGGTGTCGTGGCGGTCATCCTCTGCATCGCCGCGAACGCCTTCTTCGTCGCCGCCGAGCTCGCCATCGTGACCGTGCGCGCCACCTGGGTGCGCGAGGCCGTGGAGCAGCAGCGCCTCGGCGCGCGCAAGCTCGACCTCGCGAAGGTCGATCTCGACGGCTCGCTCGCCGCCTGCCAGCTCGGCATCACGCTCGCCAGCATCGCGCTCGGCTGGCTCGGCGAGCCGGCGATCGCGGCGCTGGTGCAGGCCCCGCTCCGCTCCTCGATCGCGGCGCACTCGGTCGCCACCGTGATCGCCTTCCTCGGCATCACGTTCCTCCACGTCGTGCTCGGCGAGCTCGCGCCCAAGGCCGTCGCGCTGGGGCGCCCCGAGGAGGTCGCGCTCGCCGTCGCCGGGCCGCTGGTGCTCTTCCGCCGCGCGCTGCACCCGCTGGTCTCGGCGATGAACGCCTCGGGCGCGTGGGTGGTGCGCCGGCTCGGCTTCACCGCGGCGCCGATCAGCGAGCGTGCACACTCGGCGGGCGAGCTGCGCATGTTGGTCGAGGAGAGCCGCGACGCCGAGCAGCTCGACGACACGTTCGCCGAGGTCGCGCAGCGCTCGCTGCGCATGGGCGAGCTCTGCGTGCGCGACGTGATGGTGCCGCGCGCCCGCATGGAGGTGCTCGACGATCGCCTCGAAGCGCACACCGTCCTGCGCCGGTTCGCGTCCACCGGCCTCTCGCGGCTCCCCGTGTGGTCGAGCCGCCGCGGCCGCTTCCTCGGCGTGGCGCACGCCAAGCTCGTGATGCTCCAGTACGTGCGCGAGGGCCGGATCGACCTGGTCTCCGCGAGCTTCGCCCCGGCGCGGATCGCGGCGTCCGCGACGCTCGCCAGCGCGCTGGAGGCGTTCCAGCGCACGCGGCAGCACCTCGCACTGGTCGTCGCAGACACGCCCTCGCCCGCCGGCGCGCGGGGGCGAGCGCCCTCCGGCGACGCCGCCGAGGTCGTCGGGCTCCTGACGCTGGAGGACGTGCTGGAGGAGCTCGTCGGCGAGATCGAGGACGAGACCGACGTCGACCCGACCGCGCGCATGCGCACCTCGCGCCCATCTCGCACGTCGCGCCCGTCGCTGTCGCCGCGCGTGTCGCCCGCTCCGCCCGCTCCGCCCGCTCCGCCCGCCGCGCGCGACGCGGCGCGCCCCTCGTCTCCTTCGCACCCCTCGCACTAGCGCTTCGATCGGCGCGTGCGCGCGCGCGACTCGTGCGGCTGCGCGCGCCTGCGTGTGGCGCGCGTGGCGCGCGTCTGCACGGCCGCCTACCATGGCCGGATGCGCTCGCTCTCCGGCTCGACTCCTCGGCGGGCGACGCGGCTCGCGCGCACGTCGCTCGCCCTGCTGCTCGGGTGCGCCGCCGCGCTCGCCTCCGCGCTCGCCTGCGGTTCGATCGCCGCGTGCGGCGGCGCGGTGGGCGACGACGTCGTGGCCGCCTCCGACGCCTCCTCCGACACGAGCCGCGGCGACGCCTTGGGCGACACGCACGTCGGCGACGCGCCGGTCTTCCCCACGGAGGACGGCTCGACGGACGCGTCGGACGCCTCGGACGCCGCGCCCGCGCCCGACACCGGCGCCCCCAAGACCTGCTCGATCGACGCCGACTGCGCCTCGGCGCCCGGCGCGCACACCTGCTGCGCCGGCCGCTGCGTCGACACCGCCACCAACCTCGATCACTGCGGCCGCTGCAGCCAGCCGTGTCGGCTCGATCACGCGACCGGCGTCTGCGCCGCGGGGAGCTGCAAGGTCTCGACGTGCGCCGCGCCGTGGATGGACTGCAACGGCGCGCCGGGCGACGGCTGTGAGGTCGACACCTCGTCGAGCGCCGCGAGCTGCGGCAGCTGCGCCCACGCGTGCGTCGCGAGCAGCGGCACCGCCGCGTGCAGCGGCTCGGCCTGCGCGATCACGGCCTGCCCGGCCGGCACGGGCGACTGCAACCACGCCTTCGCCGACGGCTGCGAGGCCAATTTCGCCACCGATCCGAGCAACTGCGGCGGGTGCGGCAGCAAGCCGACCGAGCGCTGCAACCTCGCCGACGACGACTGCAACGGCCGCTGCGACGATCTCGCGGGCTGCCGCGTCGCCGTCGCCCGCAGCGTCAACGGCGCGAGCGGCGAGCACTTCTACTCGAGCGACGCGGCCGAGGCGGCGTGCTGCGGGTTCACCGTCGAGAACTCGCCGTACTTCTTCCTGTACGCATCGGCGCAGGCGGGGCTCGTGCCGATCTACCGCTGCGTGCTCGGCACCGGCTTCCACCTGCTCACGACCAGCTCCGCCTGCGAGGGGGCCCCGGGCGCGACGCTGGAGGGGCAGATGGGCTGGATCGGCACCTCCGCGGCCTGCGGCGCGACGCCGCTCTACCGGCTCGCGCACGGCAACGACCATTTCTTCACGACCTCGGCCCCCGAGCGCGACGCGGCGATCGCCAGCGGCTACGTCTCCGAGGGGACCGCAGGCTGGGTCTGGACTACGCCGCAGGGGTGACGACGCGCAGCACCCGCCCGAGCTTGCGCGCGACCCCCTCGACGTCGTCGACGGTCTCGACGTCGTAGCGCGCGATCTCCTCGACGCCCGCGGTCGGCACGTACGTGCGACCGGGATCGCCCACCAGGACGTGCTTGCCCGCGCGCGAAAGGGTCGCGAGCCACGGCACCACGCGCCCCGACATCGGCTGCTCGTAGCAGACGTCGCCGGCCAGCACGACGTCGAACCCCTCGCACGGGTCGCCGACCAGATCGCGCGTCGTCGACTCGATCACGGCCGCGACGTGCGCGCCGGCGCGGCGGGCGTTCGCGCGGGTCGCGTGCAGCGCGAACACGTCGATGTCGGCGGCGAGCACGCGGCGCGCCCCCGCCATCGCAGCCGCGATCGCCACCAGCCCCGAGCCGCTGCCGAAATCCACCACCGCGCGGCCCCGCACGAGCTCAGGGTGATCGAGCACGTGCCGCGCGAGCGCCTGCCCGCCCGCCCACGCGAAGGCCCAGTACGGCGGCGGCACCGCGCGCTCGGCGAGCCACGCCTCGGTCACCGTCCAGAGCGTGGTGATCTCGGTGGCGAGGTGGAGCGCGATCTCGGGGACGAGCTTCGCCGACGCCACCGCGGTGTGGGCCGCGATGAACGCGTCGCGCGCCTCCTCGCCGACCACGTGCCGCGCGCGCCTCGCCTCCCGCTCGTCGTCGCTCGCGCCTCTCCCGCTCATCTCCCGCTCATCTCCCGCCGGATCCTACGGAGTTCGTCGCCGGGGCGCCGCTCGCCTTGACCTCGTGGAAATGTCCGTTAATGTGGACGCACGGTCACGAGTACCAGCGCGTAGCCCCGGCTTGCTGGTCGACAACCCTCCGTCTGCGGTGGGGTGCCCCGGGTGAAGACCAGGCTGCTCGCGATCGTGCGAGCGGCAAGCGCGGACGCAGGCTCGACCGGCGTCCCTTCGGTTCCCCGAGGCGCCATGTCGCACCGTGCTCCGTCCGCCACGTCCACGTCCACGTCCGCGTCCGACGTGTCCAGCGCGTCGCTCTCCGCCGCCGCGCGCCCCCTCCGGTCCGTCACGCGCGCCGCGCCCGCGCTCCCTGCGCTCCCCGCGCTCGCCGAGCTCGTCGGCCACGATCTCGTGGTGCCGCTCGCCGCTCCGCGCGACGGCGCGCGCTGCGCCCGCTACGCGAACCTCGATCAGGCGGCGAGCGCGCCGAGTCTGCGCGTCGTCGCCGAGGCGCTCGAGGCGCTGCTTCCCTGGTACTCGAGCGTGCACCGCGGCGCGGGCTTCGCGTCGCGCGTGTGCAGCGAGCTGCTCGAAGGGGCGCGCAGCGCGGTCGCGCGGTTCGTCGGCGCGCGCGCGGACGACGAGGTGATCTTCACCCGCGGCACCACCGAGGCGCTCAACCTCCTCGCGCACGCGGTGCCCGACGGCGCGACGGTCGTCTCGTTCGCGTCGGAGCACCACGCGAACCTGCTGCCGTGGCGCCGGCTCGCCTCCCCGGAGCGCGCGCGCGCGCGGCACGTCGAGCTCGCCATCCCCCGCAGCGTCGCGGAGGCCGTCTCCGCCGCCGATCGCGCCCTCGCCGACGCGCGCGCGCACGCGTCCGCCGGCGGTCCGCTGCTGCTCACCGTCACCGGCGCGAGCAACGTCACGGGCGAGCTCTTCCCGCTCGAGGCGCTCGTCGGCGTCGCCAAGCGGCACGGCGCGCGCGTGGCGATCGACGGCGCGCAGCTCGCGCCGCACCGCGCGGTCGATCTCGAAGCGCTCGGCGCCGACTGGATCGCGCTCTCCGGCCACAAGCTCTACGCCCCCTACGGCGCGGGCGCGCTCGTCGGCCGGCGCGACTGGCTCGACGCGGCGACGCCGTGGCTCGCCGGCGGCGGCGCGGTCCGCTCCGTCTCGCGCGAGGCCGAGTGGCACTCGGGCCCCGCGCGCCACGAAGCGGGGACCCCCAACGTGCTCGGCGCGATCGCCCTCGGCGCCGCCTGCCGCGCGCTCGGCGAGCTCGGGATGGACGCGGTCGCCGCGCACGAGATCGCGCTGGTCGAGCGCGCGCGTCGCGGGCTGCGCGCGGCCGGGGTCGAGGTGCTCTCGCTCTTCGGCGACGGCGCGGGCTCGCTCGGGCGCATCGGCGTCGTCGCGTTCCAGATCGCGGAGCTCCCGCACGGCCTGGTCGCCGCGGCGCTGAGCGCCGAGCACGGCCTCGGCGTGCGCGACGGCGCGTTCTGCGCGCACCCGCTCGTCCGCGTGCTCCTCGCGAGCAGCCGTGATCGCGTCGATCGCGGCGGCGCGGTGCGCGCGAGCTTCGGCGTGGGGACCACGAGCGAGGAGATCGATCGGCTCGCGTCGGCAGTGACCGAGCTCGCCGCGCGCGGGCCG
This sequence comes from uncultured delta proteobacterium, assembly GCA_903923175.1. Classification (GTDB taxonomy): domain Bacteria; phylum Myxococcota_A; class Polyangia; order Polyangiales; family JADJMO01; genus CAIXWQ01. The sequence continues at coordinate 7,598 of CAIXWQ010000747.1, forward strand.
CGGCTGCGCTACCGGCTCGACGCCGGGCGCTGGGCTGTCGAGGACGACGCGCGCGCGCTGCCGACGCTCCACCCGCTGCTCGGGGTCGTCGGCGCGTCCCACCGCGTCGTCGAGCCCGCGCCGTGCGTCGCGACGGGGTGAGCGAGCGCGCACTGTCGCGTCGATCGAACGAGCGCCTCGCGACGAGATCCCAACGCCGGGCGCGCGCGCTCCCGATGCTACGGTCTAGCCGCAGCGCGCTCCGGCAGGGGACGCGCCCGACCAACGATCGTGCGTGGAGGGGAACGACATGGCCGAGGCCGAGGCCGCTGGCAGTGGTGAGGTGCAGGCGATCGTGATCGACCTCGGCTCGGGGCGCATCAAGGCGGGCTTCGCCGGCGACGACGCGCCGAAGGTCAACATCAACTCGGTCGTCGGCCGCCCGACGACGCCGAACGCGGCGCTCAAGGCGACGTACTTCGGCGACGACGCGCTCGCCAAGGCCGACGTGCTCACGCTCACGCGCCCGATCGAGCGCGGCTTCGTCACGCGTTGGGACGACCTCGAGGCGCTCCTGCGCCACGTCTTCTTCAACGAGCTCCGGGTGGACCCGAAGGATCACCCCGTGCTGCTCACGGAGACCGCGCTGAATCGGAAGGCGGACCGCGAGCGGCTGACGCAGCTGATGTTCGAGACGTTCAACACGCCGGCGACCTACCTCGCGGTCGACAGCGTCCTGTCGCTGTACGCGTCGGGGCGCACCACCGGCATCGTGCTCGGCTCCGGCTCCGGCGTGACCTCCTCGGTGCCGATCTACGAGGGCTACTCGCTCCCGAAGGCCACCTCCCGCCACGACTACGCGGGGCACGACTTCTCCGACTACCTGGGCAAGCTCCTCGCCGCGCGCTCGATCACGCTCAAGTCGTCGGAGGTGACCGAGGTGAAGCAGACGCTCGGCTACGTCGCCGAGAGCTACGAGGCCGAGCTCGCGAAGGCCGCGAGCACGATCGAGAAGAGCTATGCGCGCGCGGACGGCACCTCGATCACGGTCGGCGTCGAGCGCTTCCGCGTCCCCGAGGCGCTGTTCAAGCCCGTCCTGCTCGGCGGCACGCAGCCCGGCATCCACACCGCGATCTACGACTCGATCATGAAGTGCGACGTCGACGTCCGGCCCGTCCTCTGGGGGAACCTCTTGCTCGCCGGCGGCTCCACGCAGTTCCCCGGCATCGCCGCGCGACTCACCAAGGAGCTCACGACGCTCGCGCCGCCGTCGACCGTGATCAAGGTGGTCGCGCCCCCCGCGCGCAGGTTCAGCGCCTGGATCGGCGGCTCGATCCTGTCGAGCCTCAGCACCTTCCAGCAGCTGTGGATCACGAGGCAGGAGTACGACGAGAGCGGGCCGAGCATCGTCCACCGCAAGTGCTTCTGAAAGGGAGTCGACGAATGAGCACCAAGATCAGCCGCAGACTCCTGCTCACCGGTGGCGCGCTCGGCGCGGCCGGCCTCGCGCTCCATCACCTCGGCGCGCGCGCCGCAGCCCGCGAGGTCGCGACGCGCACGCCGCGCGACGCCCGCGTCGAGGCGCTCGTCGCGCTGAGCTGCGATACCTCGGGCGCGCCGCACGTCGAGCGCGCGGCCTTCCTCGAGGCTGGCGCCGTCACGGGCACCCTCCCGGTCACGCACGCCGAGGCCGACGCGCTTCTCGCGGCGCTCGATGCCGCCGACTTCGGCGCGTTCCAAAGGAGCGGCCTGCGCCTCGCCGGGCGCTCGTTCCGCTTCATCAAGGACGATCGCGACGACGGCGCCACGGTGCTGCACGCCGTCCGCCCCGGGGAATTCGTCACCGTGCGCGCGATCGCGGCGACCCCCGTGACGCCCGTGCGCGTCGTGATCGTGACCAGCGGCGCCGGCATGGCGCACGGCCGCGCCGTCGACGCGCTCGCGCGGTTCGCGCGGCTCACGCGTGATGCGCACACCTTCGCCTGATCGCCTCGCCCGCTCGCCCCGAAAGCCCCCACGACATGTCGACATCGAGCCGAGCCGCGTGGCTCTTGCTGCCGGCGCTGCTCCTGCTCGCGCCCGCCGCCCAGGCGAACAAGACCTCGCACTGCGAGGCCGAGGTCACCGCCGATTGCGTCGAGGAGAGCTGCCCCGACTTCTGCGAAGCCACGGTCGCCGAGGGTGAAGGGCACGACGCCGCCGCAGCGGCCTGCAAGAAGAACTGCACCGCCGAGGCGTGGTGCAAAGGAGTGCCGCTCAAGGGGCACGGCGCGCCGGGGCGCGAGGAGCTCGACGACGAGAACCGCGAGGAGCTCTTCGCGTGCATCGCCGAGGAGAACGATCCCGACGGCTCGCAGACCGGCCGCGACACCACCACCCCGTGGAAGAAGGCGACCACGAACACGTGGGACAAGAAGGTCGCGCCCAAGGCCGCGCCGAAGCCGGTCACGCGTGGCGCGCGTGGCTGCGGCTGCGAGGTCGTGGGCGCGGACCAGGGGGCGGCGCCGGGTGGGCTCGGGCTCGCCGGGCTCGCCGCGGCCGTCGTGGGGCTCGCGCGTCGCCGGGCCGTTCGCGCGCGGGGCTGAGCGTCCGGCGCCTCGCTCGCCTCGCCGTTCCGGGCTCCACGGTCGCGGACGCAAGAGCGAATCCAACGGGAATTCTCGCCGGTTCGACCCCGAACGGACGCAGTTCGTGCGCGTTCTTTTGCGCGAGCCCGCCGCGTATGCGCGGGCTATTTCTCTCGGCGTGACCCGCCCTGCCTATTTCCCCGCGTTCACGTACGGCAACGCTCCGGTCAACGTCTACTGGGAGATGACGGTCGCCTGCGACCTCGCCTGCCGGCACTGCCGCGCCGACGCGCTCTCGCAGCGCGATCCCCTCGAGCTCACCACCGAGGAGGGCAAGGCGCTGATGCGCGACGTGCAGGCGATGGGCTCGCACCTGATCCTGACCGGCGGCGATCCGCTCAAGCGCGCCGACGTGTTCGAGCTGGTCGACTACGGCCGCTCGATCCACCTGCCGCTCGCGATCACGCCGGCCGTCACGCCGCTGCTCACGCGGGACGTGATCGCGAAGTTCAAGGACGTGGGCGTGCACACCATCGGCATGAGCCTCGACGGCCCGACCGCGGAGCTGCACGACGGCTTCCGCCAGGTCGAAGGCACCTTCGAGATGTCGATGCGCGCGCTCGAGTGGTGCCGCGAGCTCGGCATGGGCGTGCAGATCAACTCGACCGTCACGCGCGACACCATCAAGAACGTCCCCGCGATGTTCGAGGTGCTCCGCAAGAACGCGCCGCCGGTGCGCCGCTGGAGCCTCTTCAACCTGATCCCGGTCGGCCGCGGGCTCATGCTCGGCAGCCCGACGGCGCAGGACATCGAGAACCTGTTCCAGTGGGTCTACGACGAGACCAAGGGCGCGCCGTTCCACGTGAGCACCGTCGAGGCGCCGCACTACCGACGCTACTGGATGCAGCGCAAGCTCGCCGAGGGGATGAAGCTCGAGGAGATCGAGCGGCTCGGGCGCATGATGGGCTTCGGCATCCGCGACGGCTCGGGGATCATCTTCGTGAGCCACCGCGGCGAGGTCTACCCGGCGGGCTTCTTGCCGTCGCCGCTGCTCGGCACCGTGCGAGAGAAGCCGATCCACGAGATCTACCGGACGGCGCCCGGCGTGCTGCGCCTGCGCGAGATGGACCAGCTCGAGGGGCGCTGCGGCGAGTGCGAGTATCGCTGGGTCTGCGGCGGCTCGCGCGCGCGCGCCTACGCGGCCACCGGCAACGCCATGGCGAGCGATCCGCTCTGCGTCTACCAGCCCGGCACCGCCGCGGCGGAGTGATTGCGTCGAGCTCCTTGCGGCAGACTTGATGGCCGCCGCCGGTAACGCAGGGTAGCGACGCGCGACTTGCTCAGAGGTCACGGCGCGACGGAGGGGGCGTGCGCTGCCTCCGGCTTGCTCGGACCTCGCTCGGCGTGGGCTCTCCCACGCACGGGCGGAGCCGCGCCGCCGCTGTGCCGGTGAGAGGCGCGGGTGGCTCGGAGATCTCGGTGATCTCCGAGCGCACGACGACCTTGCTGCCGCCTGCGTGACGCCCGCGACTCGGGGCGCCTGCGGGCATCCCCGTGCTCCGAACGCCTGACGTCCGCCTCTTCCAGGCGCTCGCGTCGGCAACGCCATGACCTGCGACGACCGCGAGAGGGTGCGTATGAGAACGCCGTCCACCGCCCGCCTGTTCCTCCTCGGCGCGCTCGCCTGCGCGTCGTCGCTCGCCGCGTGCTCGTCCTCGCAGACGTCGACGGAGTCGCCCGACGCGTCGGTCGACGTCGCCCCGGCGCCCGCTGCCGCTCCAGCCGCTCCAGCCGCGACAGCCGCGAGCGCCGCCAGCCCCGTGTTCTCGCATCCCTCGATCCTGCGCGCGCACCGGCTCGCGGCGATCGATCCGGCGACGCAGCAGCTGTTCGAGCCGAACGCCGGCGCCCTGAAGCTCGCCGACGACGGCGCGTCGTTCGCCTCGCTCGGCTTCCGCTCGCAGACGCGCGTCGACGCGAGCCGCATGGGGGCGCTGCTCCCGGCGCACGCCGACGCCGAGTGGCGCATCGGCCCCGGGCGCGCCGATCGCTGGTCCATGCGGCTGCAGGGGAAGGGGATGCGGTCGGTGGCGGGCGCGCTCGACGGCGGGCTGCTCGTCTACGCAGAGGCGTGGCCGCACACCGACGTGATCGTCAACACCGGCGAGCGCGGCGTCGAGTGGATGCTCCACCTCGAGGACGCCGCGGCGCCGACGTCGTTCGCGTGGAAGCTGACGCTCGGCGCCGATCTCAAGGTGCGCACCGGGCACCTCCCCGACGGCTCCATCGAGCTCGTCGACGGCGCGGGCGACGCCGCGATCCGCGTGCACCCGGCGTTCGCGCTCGACGCGCGCGGGCAGAAGCGCGCCGCGAAGCTCGCGATCGAGGAGGGGGAGCTGCGCCTGTCGCTCGACACCGCGGGGCTCGAGTTCCCGATCCTGATCGATCCGCTCGCCACGGTGCCGGTGTGGCAGCTGGCCGACTCGACGTACTTCAGCGCCTATCCCTACGCGGGGTTCATGGTGCGGCTCGGCGCGACGGGCCCGCTCGAGTACGCCACCGGATCGTCGGGCGGCACGGGGACGAAGACCGCGGCGACCTGGAACGGCACGAGCTGGACGGCGGCCCCGACCTTCCCGGTCGCGATCACGTTCGGCGGCGCGGCCTACGCCGCCAACGGCAAGGCCTACGAATACGGCGGTTGCCCCACCGGCGGCTGCGCGGGCACCGCCCCGACCTTCGGCTCGACCGCGCTCTACGTGGCCGATCCGGTGACGCACGCTTGGTCGACCATCTGCGGCAACACCGCGTGCGGCGGCGGCACCGGCTACGACTGGTACGGCGCCGGGCTCGCGGCCGTCGGCAACCAGCTGATCCACTTCGGCGGCGCCAACACCAACGGGACTGGCAACTACGGCAGCTCGGGCACGACGAACGTGATGGATCTGACGGCCGCGGCGACGACGTTCACGTACCTCACGCCGGCGGTCGCCCCGGGCGGTCGCTTCGGCCAGGTCTTCGTCGGCGGACCGAACGCCCCCGTCGCGCTGCTCTTCGGCGGAGGGAGCGCGAGCTACGTCCCGTTCTACTCGGACACGTGGCTGTGGACGCCGACCGGCGCGCTCACCGGCAACTGGACCTGTGCGTGCAACTGCACCAGTCCGTACGCGGCGCCGTGCGCGAATCAGCCGCCGCCGCTGCTGTACGCCGCCTCGGCGTGGGACGAGGCGCGCCGGCACTTCATCGTGTTCGGCGGCAGCGCGCTGCTCGGCGACGGCTACGTCGCCTCGCAGGCGACGTACGACTTCGATCCGGTCGCCAAGAGCTGGACGCGGCTCTGCACCGACGGCGGGGTCGACGCGTGCGCCGTCAACCCGCGCATCGAGCCGTCGGCCGCGTACGATCCGAACCTCCGACAGGTGATCGTCGCCGGCGGCGCCGACGGCGCGACCTGGCGCCTCTCGGTGCGCGGCGGCACGTGCTCGACCGGCGCCCAGTGCGACACCGGCAACTGCGTGAACGGCACCTGCTGCTCGGCGTCGTCGTGCCCGACCTGCCAGAGCTGCGCCCTGCCCGGGACCGAGGGGGTCTGCACCAACATCCCCGCGCTCACCGCCGATCCGACGCACGCGTGCGCCGCGTGCGACGGCGCCGGCGCCTGCAAGACCGCGCTCGGCGGCGGCTGCTCGGCGGGCTCGACGTGCGCCTCGGGCTTCTGCGTGAACGGCACGTGCTGCTCGACCAGCTCGTGCGGCGTCGGGCTCACCTGCGCGACGCCGACCGGCACGTGCCAGGAGGTGCTCGGCGGCGCGTGCACCAGCAGCGGCCAGTGCGCGAGCGGCAACTGCGTCGACGCGACCTGCTGCAGCGCCGCGAGCTGCCCCGCGGGCTCGCACTGCAACTACGGCGCGCCCCCCGCGGGCGGCTGCCTCAAGGACAACGGCCAGCTCTGCACCGCCGGCGCGCAGTGCGGCTCGGGCAACTGCGTCGACGGCGTGTGCTGCAACACCGGGTGCGGCGGGCAGTGTCAGGCGTGCGACGCGCTCGGCTCGGTCGGCACCTGCGTGACCATCGCCGGCACCGTCCACGCGAACGCCACGGGCGTCACGCCGCGCGCGGCGTGCACGGGGGCGGCGACGCCGTGCGGCGCGTCGTGCAACGGCAGCGACGCGACGGCCTGCCACGCGGCGCCGATCAGCACCTCCTGCGGCACCGCGTCGTGCTCCGTGCGCACCGCGACGCTGGTCGGCAACTGCGACGGCTCGGGGAGCTGCGTGCAGTCGACGCAGTCGTGCGGCAACTACCTGTGCGGCGCCACCGCGTGCAAGACGACCTGCACCGTCGACGGCGACTGCTCGAGCGCGAGCCTCTACTGCAACGCCGGCCAGTGCGTGCCGAAGGTCGCCAACGGCACCACCTGCGGCGGCGCCAGCGCCTGCACGAGCGGCTTCTGCGTCGGCGGGCTCTGCTGCGACTCCGCCTGCGCGACCGCGGGCTACACCTGCAGCGCGGCCGGCTCGGTCGGCGCGTGCAAGAAGGCGAACGGCACGACGTGCGCGTCGGCGGGCGAGTGCGCGTCGGCCAACTGCGTCGACGGCGTGTGCTGCAACAGCGGCTGCGGCGGCCAGTGCCAGGCGTGCGACGTCGCCGGCTCGCTCGGCACCTGCATCGCCGTGTCGGGCCCGGCGCACCCGAACGCCGCCGGCACGACGCCGCGCGCGGCGTGCGGCGGCAGCGGGACGTGCGGCGCAAGCTGCAACGGCGTCGACGCGACGCAGTGCCACTACCCGGGTGGCTCGGCCGCGTGCGGCGCGCAGTCGTGCGCGGGCGGCGTGCAGACCAACGTCGGCACCTGCAACGGCGGTGGCGCCTGCACCCAGACCACGACCCCGTGCGGCGCGTACACGTGCGGCAGCCCCGGCTGCAAGACGCAGTGCTCGGTCGACGCCGACTGCGGCTCGAGCGCGTACTGGTGCAGCAGCACGACCTGCCTGCTGAAGCAGCCGAACGGCAACGCCTGCTCCGCCGCGAACGCGTGCGTGAGCGGCAACTGCGTCTCCGGCCTCTGCTGCGACTCGGCCTGCGCGACCACCGGCTTCTCGTGCAACCTGCCGACCGCGCGCGGCCACTGCGCCAAGGCGAACGCGACGGCGTGCGCCTCGAACGCCGAGTGCGGCTCCGGCTTCTGCGTCGACGCCGTCTGCTGCGACTCCGCCTGCACCGACCAGTGCCAGGCGTGCGACGTGAGCGGCACCGTCGGCACCTGCTCGCCCGTGCGCGGCGCGCCGCACACCGCGCACTCCACGCGCGCTGCGTGCTCCGGCACCGGCGCCGGCACCACGTGCGGCCCCGCCTGCGACGGCAGCGACACCAAGGCGTGCAACTACCCGAACGGCGCGACCAAGTGCGGCGCCGACACCTGCACCGACGGCAGCTCGCTGTCGACGTTCTCGCGCCTCGGCACCTGCAGCGGCTCGGGCTCCTGCACCGCGAGCACGGGGGACTGCAGCACGTACAAGTGCAACGGCACCGCCTGCCTGCTGGGGTGCATGGTCAAGTCCGACTGCCAGCCCGGCAACTACTGCAGCGGCGGCCTCTGCGTGCCGATCCAGGGACTGGGCAAGGCGTGCGCCGACGCGACGGCGTGCCCGAGCGGCTACTGCGTCGACGGCGTCTGCTGCGGGACCGCGAGCTGCGACGCCGGCTCGACCTGCAACACCTCGCCGCTGACCGCGGGGCGGTGCACGAAGCTGCTCGGGCAGAAGTGCGGCGCCGATGGCGACTGCGGGAGCAACCACTGCGTCGACGGCTACTGCTGCAACTCGCCGTGCAGCAACTCGTGCGAGGCGTGCAGCGTCTCGGGCAAGGAGGGGACCTGCGTGCCGGTGGTCGGGCAGCCGAAGCCGGGACACCCGGCCTGCAGCGCGAGCCCGACCGATCCGGTGTGCGGCCTGAGCTGCAACGGCACCGACGCCGTGGCCTGCCACAACGCGGCGGCCTCGACGTCGTGCGGCGCCGCCTCGTGCGCGTCGTCGACCGAGACCGACGTCACCACCTGCGACGGCTCCGGCAACTGCCCGCTCGTGAAGCGGACGTGCGGCACGTACCAGTGCAGCACGACGCAGTGCCTCACGGCGTGCGTGACCGACGTCGACTGCGCCGCGGGGAACTTCTGCAAGGCCGGCGCGTGCGTCGGCGCGCAGGAGCTCGGCAACGCGTGCGCGGGCGACGGCCAGTGCAAATCCGGCCACTGCGCCGACGGGGTCTGCTGCGGCGTCGCGGGCTGCGGCGCCGGGGCGGCGTGCGCGGGGCTCGGCGCGAACGCCGGGCAGTGCCTCAAGGGGAACGGCGTGGGTTGCGCGGCCTCGGCCGAGTGCGCCGCGGGGCACTGCGTCGACGGCGTCTGCTGCGACAAGGGGTGCGACGGCCAGTGCGAGGCGTGCGACGTGAAGGGGAGCGAGGGGACGTGCACGCCGGTGACCGGCCCGCCGCACGGCGTGACGAGCGGCGCGCGCGCGCTGTGCGACGCGCTCGACCCGACCGACTGCGCCAAGACGACCTGCGACGGCGCCACGCGCGACAAGTGCGGCGGCTACGCCAACGGCACCACGACCCCGTGCGGTCAGGACGCCTGCCGGCCCGACAAGAGCCTGCAGAAGCACGGCGCCTGCGACGGCCACGGCGCGTGCGCGCTGCCCGATCCGACGGCCTGCGTGGCGTACGCCTGCGATCCGACCGCCAAGGCGTGTCACTCGAGCTGCACGACCGACGCCGACTGCGCCGACTCGTACAAGTGCGACACCGCGGCCGGCAAGTGCGTGCAGGGGGCGAGCTGCAGCGCCGACAAGTCGCAGTCGATCGACAAGGCCGGCGCGGCCACCAGCTGCGCGCCGTTCCTCTGCGGCACCGACGGCACGTGCCTGAAGCGCTGCGCGACGAGCGACGACTGCGTCCCCGGCACGAGCTGCGATCCGTCGACCTCGGCGTGCGTCGGCATCGTCAACCAGACGACGACCGGCAGCGGCGGCTGCGACGCGTCCGGCGGGGCGGGGGCGTCGCGCGGCCTCGGGGCGGCGGCGGCGCTGCTCGGGCTGCTGGGGCTCGGCGCGCGTCGTCGCCGGCGCGCGTCGGCCGCCGCTCGCTGAGAGACGGACGGCGCGCGGCCTTCGAAACGAAACGCGGCAGGGCTCGAGGGGCACGCGCCCGCTCGCTCCCTGCCGCGCTCGCGTCGATCGCCGGACCGTGTCCGTCGCGTCGACGCCGAGACGACGAGCTCGCTGCTCGCCCTACTTCTTGGTGCTCCAGGTCTCGAGCAGCTTCGCGAAGCGCTCGCGCGTCTTCGGGTTGTGCGTCGTCACCGCCACCATCGATGCCGGCTCGAACGCCTCGACCGACGCGTCCGGCCCGATGACGCCCGCCGCGACGGCGGCGAAGTCGTGGGGGAGCGAGACCTGGTAGGTCGCGAGCTCGATCTTCTCCGGCATCATCCCGGGGGGCGCGCCGCCGGGGCCGCCGCCAGGTCCGCCGCCGGGCATCCCCTTCTCGTGCATCCCCATCGGCATCGCGATGAAGCCGCCCGCCTTCTGCGCGTGGAAGCCGAGCTCCTTGGAGACGTCCTCGAGCTTCGCGTCGGCCTTCGGCACGAAGAACGCGGGCTGATCGCCGCCGCAGCCGACGACGACGTCCTCCTTGTGGGCCTTGGCGAACGTGCGCAGGAAGTCCCCGGCGGCAGTGCCGTCGGCGAACGTCTTGTTGGCCGCCGCGTTCGCCGCGCGCGGGCCGTGCGGCATGCACATGCCGTGCATCATCAGCATGGCGCCCATGAAGTGGTGGTGGCGCATCGGCGCCCACTCCCAGTGGCCGGGCTTCGCCGGCGTCGCGTCGAGCGACTCGACCACCGCCTGCGCGCGGTCGCTGACCTCGCCGATGTCGGTCACGACGACCCACCCCTTCGACGGCACGGCGGTGACGTGGCCGCGGCAGCTGAGGAGCGTCGAGGCGATCACGCGCGCGGTCTCGGTCGGGTGCTTGGCGACGATCACGCGCGAGTCGACCGGCATCGACATGTGCTCGTGCTGCTTCTTCGCCATCTCCATCATGTGCTTGTGGCCGGCGTCCTCGCCGACCAGCTCGCCGTCCTTGGTCTCGAGCACGAGCCCGGCCGCCTCGGCGACCTCGAGGAGCAGCGCGTCGGCGTCCTTCTCCTTCACGCTCGCGTAGATCGGCACCCACGCGTGCGAGGTCGGCACGCGGATGGACTTCTTGGTCGCGGCGGCGAGCCCGGCGAGCACGCGCCCGGCGTTCGCCCCCTCGCTCTCGAGCATGACCCCCTTGGGGCCCGCCTTGATCTCGAGCTTCGCGTCGTTCTTCTCGGAGAGACGCGCGGCGAGCTCCTTCTCGTGCTCGTGCGCCATCCCCATCATGCCGCCCGGGCCGCCCATCGGGCCGCCGCCGGGGCCGCCCGCGCCCATGCCCGGCATGCCGGGGTGCTTCGAGCCCTCCGCGCCGGGATCCATGCCAGGGCAGTGCGACTCGGGCGCGCTCCAGGTGGAGGCCTCCTCGACGGGAGCCGCCGGCGGCGGCGCGGCCGCGGGGGCCTTCGGGGTCGTGGGGGGCGCCGACGCGGCGGTCGGCTCTTCACAGCCGACCGCACCGATCGCGAGGCTGGCGAAGAGGGCGAAAGGGAGCAGGGAGAGCTTCTTCATGGCCGGGCAGGCTACGCCCGCTCGCGGCCTCCGGAGGCTCAAGAATGATGAAGCGCGTGCCGTCATGGCTGAGGATGGCCGTCGCGCGCACCCTCGATCCGCTCCGGCTGCGTAGTCCGGCTGGCGCTGAACACGCGCTCCGTTCGGCCCATCTCCGCGAACGCGCTAGGTTTTTGCGCGCAGTGACCGAAGTCGGCCTCCCTCCCGTCCGCGTCCCCCACCCGCACGTCGTCGTCGATGACACCGTCGCCGAAGGCAGCCCCACCATCCAGGGGACGCGCGTGCCGGTGCGCCGCGTGTTCTCGTGGCACCGCCAGGGGACGCCGATCGAGACGATCATCCGTCGCTACCCGCAGCTCGGCGCCGCGCGCATCTTCGACGCGCTCGCCTTCGCGTACGACAACCTCGATCTCATCACCGCCGATCTCGCCCGCGAGCGCGACGCGCTGGCCGCCGAGCAGACGCCGATGCCCGCGCCGGTGAGCTCGCGCGAGCGCCGCGCCGAAGCCGAGCGGGCGCAGGGGAAGCTCCCGTTCGAGAAGCCGTGAGCCGCGGCGCCGCGCGCGCCGAGCAGGCGGCGCGGCTCCGCCTTCCTCCCGTCGGACCGCGCACGCGGTAGCCCTCGGCGCGGGTCCGCGCGACGATGCCGCGCATGCGCTTCCCCTCGCTCGCCCTCGCCTCGCTCTCGTTGGTGCTCGCGTCGGCTGGCTGCAGCAGCAGCAGCAGCGGCCCCGGCGCCACGACCGGCGCCGATCCGATCGCCCCGACCTCCACGACGCCTGCCGACGCGAGCTACTTCGCCCAGGCGAACAACCAGTCCGAGACGCTGGTCAACGCCTACTTCCAGCTGACCACCGCCGGCGGCACGCCGTGCACCTCGGAGGTCGTGGCGGGCTGCACGATCACCACGTGCACCAAGAGCGGCACGACCGCGACGACCGTGAACCTCGATCCGGGCGCGCTCAGCGTCACGAGCGCCTCGCTCGGCACCGGCACGCCGGTCGCGCTCACGGGCGGCTACGGCCGCATCGTGAAGGAGGTGCCGTTCCCCGCGGGCGAGCTGGTCGAGCTCAAGGGCGCGGGCGGCGCCGACTTCCCCGCGTTCGACGTCACCGCGACGATCCCGCCGGTGCTCTCCGGCCTCGGCTTCGACGGCTGCACCAGCACCAGCGCCGACGCCCCGTGCGTGCTCTCGGCGAGCGGCTCGGTCGCGTCGTGGACGGGCGCCACCGGCGCCACCGTCGGCCTCTCGCTCTCGCCGACCCTCGACACGGCGACGCAGCTCTCGCTCTCGTGTCGCTGGGACGGCGCCGGGGGCGCGGGGCGGATCCCGGGCGAGGCGCTCGCCAAGCTCCCGAAGGGTCAGAGCTACCGCCCCTACTTCAGCACCACGACCACCCCCTCGACGATCGTCACCGGCGCGAAATACCGCCTGAGCGTGGGCGCGAACCGCGTCCTCATGGGCGGCACGATCGCGGTGAAGACCGCGAGCTGACTCGCCGCGCCCGCGGCTTCAACGCTCGGTCGCCGTCGTCGTCATCGCCGTCTTCGCCACGTCCGCCACGAGCTTGCGGAACCATCGGTGCGCGGCGTCCTCGGCCAGCCGCGGGTGCCACGCCTGATGGATGCGGAACCCCGGCACCTCGAGCGGCGGCGGGAACGTGCGCAGACCGAGCCTGCCGGCGAGCGGCGCGAGCACGCGGCTCGGCGCGGTGAGCACCAGATCCGAGCGCGCGGTCAGCAGCGGCGCGACCAGGAACGAGTGCGTGCGCACCGCCACGCGCCGCGCGAGGCCGAGCGCGGCGAGCGCGTCGTCGACCGGGCCGCCGGGGAGGCCGCGCGGGGCGATCTGCACGTGCGAGAGCTCGACGAAGAGCTCGAGCGTGAGGCGCTTCTTCACCCGCGGGTGCCCGGTGCGCACCGCGCAGAGGAAGGTGTCGTCGAAGAGGAACTGCTGGATCCCGCCGACCGGCATGGTCGGCTTGGTGCCGACCACCAGATCGATCCCGCTCTCGAGCTGCTCGCGCGCGTCGCCGACGAGCGGGCGGAACGCCACGTCGACGGAGGGGGCCTGCCGCGCGAGCGCGAGCACCACGCCCGCCACCAGGTGCTGCTCCACGAGATCGCTCGTCGCGATGGCGAACGTCCGCCGCAGCGTCGAAGGCTCGAAGCGCGCCTTGGTCACCAGCGCCCGCGCGCGCTCGAGGAGCGCCTCGACCTCGGGGGCGAGCGCGTCGGCGCGCGGCGTCGGGGTCATGCCGCGCGGGGTGCGCACGAAGAGCGCGTCGTCGAACAGCGCGCGCATGCGCACGAGCGCGCGGCTCATGGCCGGCTGGCTGAGCCCGGCGCGCGCGGCGGCGCGCGTGAGGTGCCGCTCGCGGTGGAGCAGCTCGAACAGGCGAAGGAGCTCGAGATCGGGTGCGTCTTTCATCGAGGGGCGACCGCGAGCGTCGGGCCATCATGCGCGTGGCGCAAGATCATCATGGCTATACATGCATTGGCGGCATGACATCGGCGGGCGCATCTTGGCTGCCAACCCACGAGGAGGTTCACGTCATGTTCACGATTTTCGGCGCCACGGGGAACACGGGCTCGGTCGTCGCCAACGCGCTGCTGGCCCGCGGAGAGAAGGTGCGCGTCGTCGTCCGCAGCCGGGAGAAGGGGGCCGCGCTCGCGGCGAAGGGGGCCGAGATCGCGCTCGGCGACGTGCTCGACGGCGCCAGCGTCGCGGCCGCGCTCGAGGGGGCCGAGGGGGCGTACCTGCTGATGCCGCCCGACCCGACGTCGAAGGACTTCGTCGGGCGCGGCCGCGCGATCGTCGACCACTACCTCGCCGCGCTCGCGAAGCACCCGGTGCGCCACGCGGCCGTGCTCTCCTCGGTCGGCGCGCAGGTGCCCGCGGGCACCGGCCCGATCGTGATCACGCACTACGCAGAGCAGGCGTTCGCGAAGCTCGCGGAGTCCGCGGCGGCCGTGAAGGACACGCGCTTCACGTTCGTGCGCGCGGCGTACTTCATGGAGAACCTGCTCGGCTACGCGCACCCGATGAAGGCCGACGGCCTGCTGCCGGTGTTCGGCGGCGGCGAGGGGCACGCCTTCCCCATGGTCGCGACCGCGGACATCGGGCGCACCGCGGCCGAGGCGCTGCTCGCGCGCCCCGCCGCGAGCTCGATCGTCGAGCTGTCGGGGCCGCGGGAGTACAGCTTCGCGGACGGCGCCGCCGAGGCGACCAAGCTCCTCGGGCGCGAGGTGGTCGCGAGGGCGCTGCCGATCGAGGGGCTGGTCCCCACGCTGACCGGCCTCGGCATGTCGGAGAACGTCGCGGGCCTCTTCCGCGAGATGACGGAAGGGCTCGGCAAGGGGCTCGTGCGCTTCGAGGGGCCGTCCGAGGGGAGGCGGCGCGCGCTGCGCGGCACGGTCACGCTCGGCGAGGTGCTCGGCGCGATGCGGGGCTGACGCGCCCTCCCGACGCGCGCGTCTGGTCCGACCACAGTCGCTCGGTGGTCGGACCAGCCTCCTGGGGGCTCAAGGCTGACGCGCACCGCGGCGCACGTCGTTTCGCGAACGCTTTGCGCCCTGCGTGCAGGCTTCGAGCCCATGCGTGAGCGGATGACGCGCGCTGGCTGCGTCGTGCTTTGGTCGCGAGACGGCTGTGCGGGCGCAACCCGTCGCTTGCCCAGAGCTCGGCCGGAGTGTGCACATCCATTGCAGTGCGGAGTCGCGTGTCCCTCGTCGCCAAGCGACCGGTGCGCGCCCTGCGCGCTCCCGGCGTCACCAAGGCCGCGCGAGCGACGAGAAGCGGAGCTTCGATGTCCGAAGGTCGCACCTCGCGCGCCCAGCTGCGGCTCGCGTCGCAGTGGCTCGATCCCGAGATCTCCACCGGCCTGGTCCACCTGATCGACTCGATGGGAATGGCGCTGCTCGTCCTCGACGAGGCCGGCGTCGTGCGGCTGGCGACGCCGCGCGCGGGCGAGCTGCTCGCGCTCTCCGTGGACGAGCTCGTCGGGCGGCCCGCGAGCGCGCTGCCGCCGCCGGCGCGGGCGATCGCCGAGGTGGTCCTGCGCGCGCGCCGCGGGCAGCGCGAGCCGCTCTCGGTCACGCTCGCCGATGGCCGCGTCCGCGAGCTCGGCGTCACGGTGGAGCCGGCGGGCGCGAAGGAGCGCGGGTTCTTCGTCGCCTTCCAGGACCTCACCCCGATCCACGAGCTCCAAGAGCAGCGCGATCGCCTGCTGAAGATGGCGACCGTGGGCGAGGTGCTCCCCTCGCTGCTGCACGAGCTGAAGAACCCGTTCGCCGCCATCGCGAGCTCGGTCGAGCTGCTCATCGAGGAGACGACCGACGCGCGCGCGCAGGAAGATCTGCACGCCATCCTCGTCGAGGTCCGACGCGCCGTGCTCAGCCTCGACGGCCTCGGCTTCGTCGGGCGCGAGCTGCGCGCGCGCACGCCCATGGCGATCGATCACGCCGTGCGCGAGGCCTGCCTGCTGCTCGGCGGACGCGCCTCGCGCGCGCGCATCGCCTTGCGGTG
The DNA here is from genome assembly GCA_903923175.1 of uncultured delta proteobacterium. GTDB lineage: Bacteria > Myxococcota_A > Polyangia > Polyangiales > JADJMO01 > CAIXWQ01. The sequence continues at coordinate 23,377 of CAIXWQ010000747.1, forward strand.
CGAGGGGCCCGATCTGCCGCTGCTCCCGCTCGACGCGGCCGCCGTGCGCGCGCTCCTGTTCAACCTCGTCACCAACGCCATCCAGGCCTGTCGGACCGGCGGGCACGTCGACGTCGCGTTCGGCTTGCTCGGCGACGCGTTCGAGCTCGAGGTGCGCGACGACGGGAGCGGCATGCCCCCTGAAGTGCTCGCCCGCTGCACCGAATTGTTCTTCACTACCAAGCGGGCGGGGAGCGGCATCGGGCTCGCCCTCTGTCGGAAGGTCGCCGAGGAGGCCGGAGGGAGCCTCGAGATCCGCAGCACGCAGGGTGCTGGCACCACCGTCACGCTGCGCGTGCCCACCCACCAACCTCGTCACGATCCTCGCTCGCGGTCTTGAGCCTCGAGCCTCCACCCCTCGTTTCGAACACGTCCTCGGCGGAGCTCGTCGCCCGCCGCCGTTGAACAGGAGAAAAGCCCATGGCGGAGGTCTCGAGCCTCGGCTCCCGGATGTCGCGAACCGAAGTGCTCAATCGCATCCTGCGGTCCCTGCAGTCCGAGAGTCCGGACATCCAGGCGACGGCGTTGATCTCGGAGGACGGCCTGATCATCGCGAGCGCGCTGCCCCAGCACATCGAAGAGGTGCGCGTGGGCGGCATGAGCGCGACGCTGCAGAGCCTCGGCTCGCGCGCGGCCCACGAGCTGTCGCTCGGCAAGCCGATGCAGGTGATGGTGCGCGGCGAGCACGGCTACGCCGTGATGTCGACCGCGGCCGAGGGGACCGTGCTGCTCGTGCTCACCACCGAGAGCGCGAAGCTCGGCCTCGTGTTCCTCGACATGAGCCGCGCGGTCAAGGAGATCGCCAAGATCATCTGAGCCCGTTCGCCGACGGTCGCCTCCGCCCTCGGGCGAGGAGGCCCGCGGCACCATCCCCGAGTCGCGAGGAGACGCGCGTGTGCGTGGCCTCGCGGGAGCCGACGACATGAGCTCGACGATTCTTTTCGACGATGGCACGCACAAGAACCTCCTCCTGCCCGACTACAGCGAAGGCTCGGCGGTGCAGGCGAACCAGCACCTGATCATCCACGGCACCGAGGGGATGATCCTCGATCCCGGCGGGCACAAGGTGTTCACCAAGGTGCTCTCGGAGACCACCGCGCGCCTCGGCCGCGGCGGCAACCTCAAGTACGTCTTCCTCTCGCACCAGGACCCGGACATCGTCGCCGCGACGAACGGCTGGCTCTTCGCCACCGAGGCGACGGCGTACATCTCGGCGCTGTGGACGCGGTTCGTCCCGCACTTCGGGCTCGACAAGCTGGTCGCCTCGCGGCTGCTGCCGATCCCCGACGAGGGGACGTTCCTGACGCTCGGCGACGACGAGCTGATGATCGTGCCGGCCCACTTCCTCCACTCGCCGGGGAACTTCCAGGTCTACGACCCGCGCTCGAAGATCCTCTACTCGGGCGATCTCGGCGCCTCGCTGGGCGCGCCGTACATCGAGGTGCCGAGCTTCGACGAGCACGTGAAGTACATGGAGGGGTTCCACCGGCGCTACATGTCCGGCGGCGCGGTGATGCGCGCGTGGGCGCGCATGGTCCGCGAGCTCGACATCGAGTGCATCGCCCCGCAGCACGGCGCCGTCTTCCGCGGTCGCGAGGTCTCCAAGCGCTTCATCGATTGGATCGAGACGCTCGAGTGCGGCATCGACCTGTACGCCGACAAGCTGCGCCTGCCGCGCAAGCCCTGAAAGGGAGACCGCGTGGCTCGCGTCCTGATCGTGGAAGACGAACGCACCCTGCTCAACAGCATGGTGCGCGGGCTGTCGAAGCTGCCCGACGTCGAGGTCGTGGGGGCGACCACGCTCACCGAGGCGCTGGCATTGATCGACGAGGCGCCGCCGCAGCTGATCTTCTCCGACATCGATCTGCCCGACCGCTCCGGGCTCGAGCTCATCGGCGAGCTCGGCCGGCGCGGCCTGCGCTGTCCGCTCACCTTCGTGTCGGCGTACACGAAGGCCTTCGCGCCGGCGATCCCGCGGCACGCGAAGGTGCGCGTGGTCGAGAAGCCGGTGTCGCTCGAGCGGCTGCGCGAGCTGGCGCGCGAGCAGCTCGGCGAGCAGGCGCCGCAGAGCGAGACCCCCTTCGGCGTGGCCGACTACCTCCAGATCGCCTGCCTCGGGCAGCACTCGGTGGTCATCTCGGTCGGCCCCGAGCCGAACCCGCTCGGCGTGCTCGTCGTCTTCGGCGGCTCGCTCTGGTCCGCGCGCGACGCGCACGGCGACGGCGGCGAAGCCGTGATGCGGCTCGCGTTCGCGCGCGGCCACCGCGTCGGCGTGCGCACCTTGAGCGGCGACCCCGGCCCGCGTGACGTGCACGAGGGGTGGGAGACGCTGCTCATGGAGGCCGCGCGCCGCACCGACGAGCGCGCGCGCGACAGCAACCCGGGCTTCCGCGCCGAGGACGGCTTCGGCAAGACGCTCGAGCGCAAGGTCGGCACCGACGAGCTGTTCATCTCCGAGCTGCCGCCGCCGATGCCGCGCGAGGCGCCGCCCGCCGCGCAGGAGCCCGAGCCCGAGCCCGAGGAGCCGCCGAAGGATCTCGACACCCTCGCCTTCGAGACCGCGCTCGACGCGGCCATCCAGGCGCTGCTCCACAAGCAGTACCGCGAGGCCTGGACCGCGCTGCGCGAGGCCGAGCGGCTGCGCCCCGACGACCGCACCGTGCAGGCGAACCTGCAGCGGCTCAAGCAGCTCGGGTTCGACGACGAGGCGCCCGAATGAGGCGCGATGCGAGCAACTCGAGCGAGACCAGCGTGACGAGCGTGACGAGAGACTCGAGCGTGACGAGCCGCGCCTCTGCGCGATGACCGGACGCGCACCTGCGCACGGAGAACCCACCAATGGCAGATCGTATCGTCGTGACCAGTCAGAAGGGGGGCGTCGGCAAGACGACTGTGGCCCTCAACCTCGCCCCCGCGCTCGCGCGGCGCGGGATGCGCACCGCCCTCGTCGACCTCGATCCGCAGGGGGCCATCGCGCTCTCGCTCGCGAAGGGCGACACCGAGTGGCGCGGGGTCGCCGACGTGCTCGTGCAGCAGCTCGCCGTGCGCGACGTGCTCGTGCGCACCAAGGAGCCGGGGCTCGCGATCCTGCCGCGCGGGCGGCTCGATCCGACCGACGTGCGCGAATTCGAACGCGGCGTCGCGGAGGCCGGCGTGCTCGACCGCGTGCTCGCGGAGCTCGATCGCGACTTCGACGTGGTGCTGGTCGACACGCCCTCGGGGCTCGGGGCCATCCCGCGCGCCGCGCTCGCCGCGTGCGGTTGGGCGCTCGCGATCGAGAAGGCCGAGGCGCTCTCGCTCCGCTCGATCTCGCAGATCCTCCGCGTGATCGAGCACGTGAAGGGCGACGAGAACCCTGGGCTCGAGCTGCTCGGCATCCTGCCGACGATGGTCGAGCTGTCGAAGGAGTTCTCGCAGGCGGCGATGGTCACGCTCTGGTCGGGGTTCGCGGGCGTGCTCGACGCGACGATCCCGAGGAGCGACGTGTTCGGACGGGCCAGCCACCTCGGACTGCCGCTCGCCTACGTCGGCGGGAAGGTGCCGCCGGAGCTTCGCCGCTTCGACGCGCTCGCCGGTGAGATCGAAGGACTCCTGCGCGATCGGCGCGGAAGGAAGGCGGAAGATGAGCAGCCTCGACGCGAGTTCGTCTGACCTGGAGGCCGCGCGACGCGCCTCCGAGCGACTCGTCGGCGCGCCCGCGGCGACCGCGCCCGCGGCGCCCCCGCCGTCGTACGTGCGGTTCGGCGCGCAAAGGCGTGACGCCGATCCCGGCGAGCTCTCGACCTCGTTCCCCAACCCACCGGAGCTCGAGGCCCACGCGCTCGACGCGTTCGGCGACGAGCACTGGAACTCCTTCCTCGAGTGGATCGCGCGCGCGAGCGAGGCCGACGCGGCGTTCGTGATGGACGTCCACGGGCTCTCGATCGCGTCGACCGGCGCGCTCGGGCCCGAGGAGATCGACATGATGGGCACGCGCCTCATGATCGCCTTCGAGCAGGCCGCCCGCATGCGCGAGGGGGACGATCACGTCGGCGCGATCATGATCGAGTTCGGCGAGCAGCGGCTGACCGGGCTCACCGTCTGGATCGACGAGAGCCTCGTGTTCACCATCGGCGTCGTCGGCAAGCGCTCGCCCGGACGCGCGCTGCGCGAAGCGATCTCGCGCGTCGTGGCGCGCTCGTTCGCGACGCCGAGCTGAGCCGCGCGCGCTGCAGAGCCCGAACGCGGCGGGAGCGACTGCACGTGGACGGTCCCTAATCGGCAACCTGCTCTGGGTCGTAGACCCAGGGCAGGCCGACGCTTCGCGGCCTCCGAGCAGTCCGCATGCGTAGGCGCATCCTCTTCGTCGACGACGAGCCCCGAGTCCTCCACGGGCTGCGGCGGATGCTGTTCTCGATGCGCGAGGAGTGGGAGCTCGCCTTCGCGACGTGCGCCGAAGAGGCGCTCGAGAAGCTCGCGGAGCAGCCGTTCGACGCCATCGTCTCCGACGTGGTCATGCCGCACATCGACGGCATCGAGCTGCTCTCGATGGTCGCCGCGCGCTTTCCGGGCGTGATCCGCATCGCGCTCTCGGGGCACTCGGAGCGCAGCCGCATCCCGAACGCGGCCGTGGTCACCCACCAGTTCCTCGCGAAGCCCTGCGACCCCGACGAGCTCAAGCGCCGGCTCGGCGCGGCGTTCGCGCTGCGCGCGCTGCTCGGCTCGGAGTCGCTGCGCACCGCGACCACGAAGCTCGGCTCGCTGCCGAGCTTGCCGCAGCTCTACCAGCGCATCGTCGCGCTCGTGAACGCCGAGCACTTCGCGCTCGAGCAGGTCGGCGAGCTCGTCGCCCAGGACCTCGGCACCTGCGCCAAGGTGCTCCAGCTCGTGAACTCGTCGTTCTTCGGGCTCCGGCGCTCGATCGCCGACCCGGTGCAGGCGGTGGTCTACCTCGGCGTCGAGGCGGTGAAGGCGCTCGCGCTCTTCACGGGCGTGTTCACCTCGCTCGAGGCCGACTTCGGCGGGCTGTCGGCCGACGCGCTGTGGACGCACAGCGCGCGCGTGGCGCAGCTCGCCGCCAAGATCGTGCAGCTCGAGGAGGCCGGCGCGCGCATCCGCGAGGAGGCGTTCCTCGGCGGGCTGCTGCACGACGCGGGGCAGCTGCTGCTCGCGCGCGCCCAGCCGCGCGTCTACGCGGCGCTGGTCGCGGAGGCGAACGGGCAGCTCGGCGGCGCCGCCCTGCGCGAGGCGGAGCTGCGGGCGTTCGGCGCCACGCACGACCGCGTCGGGGCCTACCTGTTCGGCCTCTGGTCGCTCCCCGACGCGAGCGTGCAGGCCATCGCGTGGCACCACGATCCGTCGTGCGCCGAGGGGGGCGTGATGCTCTCGCTGGTCGCGGCGCACGTCGCCGACGTGCTCGTGCACCAGGCGGAAAGCACGTCCTCGGACGCCCTCGATGCGGACTTTCTGCGGGCGTGTCGCGGCGATCGACGCCTCGGCGACTGGCGCGCCGCGGCCGAGGGGATCGTCGAGGTCTCGCCATGAAGGAAGCGGTGCTCTGCGTCGACGACGATCCGAACGTCCGCAGCGCGCTGCGCAGGGTGCTGCGGACGCGCTACGCGATCGACGTGGCGAGCAGCGCGCAGGAGGCGCTCGAGCGCGTCGGCCAGCAGGCGTACGCCGTCGTCGTCTCGGACATGTACATGCCGGGGATGGACGGCGTCGAGCTGCTGCGCCAGCTGCAGCGCGTGGCCCCCGAGTGCGTGCGGATCATGCTCACCGGGCAGGCCGACCTCGCGCTCGCGATCCGCGCCGTGCACGAGGACGCCGTCTTCCGCTTCCTGACCAAGCCGACCGCGCCCGAGCAGGTCGCGCAGGCGATCGAGGCGGGCGTGCGTCAGCACCGCCTGCTCACCGCCGAGAAGGAGGTCCTCGAGAACACGCTCAACGGCGCGCTCTCGGTGCTCACCGACGCGCTCGCGGCGCTCGCCCCCGACGTCTACGGCCGCGCCCAGGAGATCCGCGCTGCGATGGGGAAGCTCGCGCGCCACCTCTTGCTCGGCGACCCTTACGTCTACGAGCTCGCGGCGATGCTCGCCCCCATCGGGATGCTGACGCTGCCGGCGAGCGTCGTGTCGCGGCGCGCGACCGCCGCGCTGCGCCCGGACGAGCGCGAGCTGCTCGAGCGCGTACCCGAGATGGGCGCCGCGCTGCTCGAGCGCATCCCGAGGCTCGGCGAGGTCGCGGCCATCGTGCGCCACCAGGCGCGCGCATGGGAGCCGTCGCCCCTCGCCACCAAGGGGGACGACGAGCCCGCGCACGAGCACCTGCCGCTCGGCGCGCGCATGCTGCACCTGCTCGCGGATCGGCAGGCGCTCCTCGACGGCGGCACCCCCGCGAGCGTCGTGCTCGACACGCTGCGCGCGCGGCGCGGCGCCTACGATCCGAAGTTGCTCGCCGCGGTCGCGAGCTGCCTCGTCGCCGAGCCGAGCCAGGGCGAGCGCGCGGTGCAGCGCGTCCACGTCTCGCGCCTGCGCGTCGGCCGCGTGCTGGCGTCGCCGGTGCTCACGCGCGATCGCCAGCTGCTGCTCGCCGCGGGGAACGTGCTCACGCAGACCACGCTGCTGCGCCTCGACAACTTCGCGCACGTCGGCGCCATCGACGCCTTCGTGCACGTCTACGCGGAAGAACCGCGGGCCTCGTGAGCGACCTGAGGTTCTCCGTGACGCCCGTGACGCCCGTGGAGCCCGCCTCCACCGGCTCTCCGCCTTCGCTGCGCCACGACTACGCGGAGGTCTTCGAGCAGCTCGCGCTCGGCGTCCTGCGGCTCGACGCCGCCGGCGCGGTCGCGTGGACGAACGAGCACTTCGCGACGATGCTCGGCGAGGCGCCCGGCGCGCTGCTGGGGCGCAAGGCCCGCGAGCTCGTGTCCGCGCACGATCGCGCCGATCTCGAGGCGGACGCGCGCGCGCTCCGCGGAGGGTGCGGCCGGGCACGCGCGCGCGAGCTCTCGCTCTGCCGGCGCGACGGCGCGCTCGTGTGGGTGGAGGTCCACCTCGCGACGGTGGGCGGCGCGCGCGGCGACGCCACCGAGCTGCTCGTGATCGCCAAGGACATCAGCGTGCGCAAGCAGTGGGAGGCCTCGCTCGTCGCCGACGAGATGCGCCTCAACTCGCTGCTCTCGCTCAGCCAGCGCGCGCACGCCCTCGACGAGCCGTCGATCGCGCGCTTCGCGCTCGACGAGGCGGTGCGGCTCACGCAGAGCGAGATCGGGTACCTGCACTACGTCGCGGAGGACCAGGCGAGCGTCACGCTCGCGTACTACAACCGCGCCGCGCTCGAGGCGTGCGAGATCCCCGACGTGCGCGAGCATCCGCTCGTCGACGCGGGGATCTGGGCCGACAGCGTCCGCGAACGGCGCCCCGTCACGCACAACCACTACCCGCTGGACCACGGCGGGCGCGGCCTCCCGATGGGGCACGCGCGCGTGTTCCGTCACGCGAGCGTGCCGGTCGTCGAGGGCGAGCGCGTGCGGATGGTCATCGGCGTCGGGAACAAGGCCACCGACTACGGCCCCGCCGACATCCGGCAGCTGCAGCTGCTCGCCTCCGACACCTGGGTCATCGTGCAGCGTCGGCGCGCGATCGACGAGCTGCGCGAGGGCGAGCAGCGGGTGCGCGCCATCATCGACGGCGCGCGCGACGCGATCTTCACGACGCGGCTCGACGGCACCATCGTCGACGTCAACGAGGCCGCCGTGCGCACCTACGGCTACGAGCGCGAGCAGATGATCGGCGCGCACGCCTCGCAGATGCGCGCGCCCCACGAGCTCGAGCTGCTGCCCGCGGAGTGGGAGCGCGCGTGTCGCGGCGGCGCGGTCTACGAGACGTCGCACCGCACCCGCGGCGGGACGTGCTTTCCGGTCGAGATCTCCACCCACCTCGCCGCGCTGCACGGCGCGCCGATCCTGGTGACGACGGCGCGCGATCTCACGCACCAGCGCGACCTCGAGCGGCAGCTCTCGCAGGGGCAGAAGCTCGAGGCGATCGGCCGGCTGGCGGCCGGCATCGCGCACGAGATCAACACGCCGACCCAGTACGTCGGCGACAACCTCGGCTTCCTCGCCGACGCCTTCCGCTCGATGTGCGCCCTGGTGAACGAGGTGCTCGATCGCGCGCGTGGGCCCGAGGCCGAGGGGCCCGCGGCGCCCGCCGTGCTGGCCGCGCTCGCGGCCAAGGCCGCGGAGCTCGACGTCGGCTACCTCGCCGAGGAGACGCCGCGGGCGATCGACGAGGCGCGCGAGGGGGTGCGCAAGGTCGCGCAGATCGTCGCCGCGATGAAGGAGTTCTCGCACCCGGGGACCGAGGCGATGACGCCGGTGGATCTGCTGCGCGCGCTCGAGAGCACCGTGACGGTCACACGGCACGTCTGGAAGCGCGTGGCCGAGGTCGCCGTGCGCGTCGCGCCCGGCGTGCCGCACCCGCCCGGGCTGGTCGGCGAGCTGAACCAGGTGTTCCTGAACCTGATCGTGAACGCCGCGCAGGCGATCGCCGAGCGGCCCGAGGTGAAGGCGGGGCGGCGTGGCACCATCGACATCTCCGTCGCGCTCGCCGCGAGCCGCGAGGCCGTCGAGATCCGCTTCGTCGACTCCGGCGTCGGCATCCCGGAGGCGATCCGCGCGCGCGTCTTCGATCCGTTCTTCACCACCAAGCCGGTCGGCGTGGGCACCGGCCAGGGGCTCGCGCTGGTGCACCAGGTGGTCGTGGGCAAGCACCGCGGCGCGGTGTCGTTCGAGAGCGTCGAAGGCCAGGGGACGACCTTCCGCCTCGAGCTCCCGCTCCGCCCGCCGCGCGTCACCTCGACCATGCTGCCGCCCGAGTCGGCCTGAGCGCCGCGCGCGCGTCCGGCCTGCGCGAGCAGCCTCACCCTTCCCACGCCGCGCGCAGCACCTCGGCCACCGCCTCGTAGAGCGCCTCCGGGATCTGCGCGCCGTGATCGAGCTCGAACAGCGCCCGCGCGACCGGCACGTCGCGCACCACCGGCACGCCGTAGGCGCGGGCGGCCTCGACCATCCGCGCCGCCAGCGCCCCCTCGCCCTTCGCGAGCAGCGTCGGCGCCTCGTCGGGATCGGCGTCGCCGTGGGCGTCTCGACCGCCGCGGTAGAGGAGCGCGCACGCCAGGTGGGTCGGGTTGATCACCACCACCGTCGACCCGCGCACGGCGCTGGTTGCTTCGGCGGCGAGCAGCTCGTGGTGCAGCTCCTCGCGCCGGCGCTTGACCGCGGGGTCGCCCTCGCCCTCCTTGTGCTCGCGCGTCACCTCGTCGCGCGTCATCATCAGGCGCGCGCGGTGCAGCCGCAGCGCGACGATCGTGTCGAGCACCGCGAAGGCCGCCGCCATCGCGAGCGCGAGCACGAGCACGCGGCGCGACGAGTGGCCGGCCGCCGCGAGGGTGGCCGCGGCGTCGCCGGCCCCGAGGCGCGCGAGGCGCATCGCCTCGAACACCGCGCGGCCGAGCACCAGCGTGAGCGCGACGACCACGAGCAGCCCGCGCAGCGCTCCCCACGCGCGCTGTCGATCGAGCACGTTGCGCAGGCCGCCGAGCGCGTCGAGCCGCGAGGGGTCGGGGGCCAGGCGCGAGGTCGCGAAGGGCACGCCGCCGACGCCGATCGCCGCGCCGACCGCCACCGCGACGAGCCCGAGCGCGAACGGCGCGACCAGCGCGACCAGCGTGCCGCCGAGCGCCCACGGCTCGAGCGCGTCCGCCGGCGGTGCGGTGGCGGTCGGATCCAGGCGCGTCAGCGCGCCGAAGAGCAGCCGCGTGAGCCGCTCGATCACGCCCGGGAGCAGCGCGAGCGCGACCGCGAAGCCGAGCGCGCCGGCGAGAAGCGGCGCGCGCGCCACGTCGCCCTTCTGCCGCGCCTCGCGCAGCCGCTTCGCCGTCGGCTCGTGCGTCCTCTCGGCCACCGCGGATCGTTCCTACGACCGCGGCCGGGCGTCGCGCAAGGCGCGCCCTTGTCCCGCCCGTCGGGCTGCCTCAGGTCTGGAGGTGGTGGGGAGCAGCGACGACCGCGACGACCGCGACGGCCAAGGCCTCCAGGCCATCCCGCGGGGCTTCGGCGATCGCACCCTGGTGAACCTGCGCTTCGGCGCGCGCCTCGGCGCCGCAGCGATGAAGCGCACCCTCGGCCTCGGCAAGGCCTTCGCCTCCGGCTCGCCCGCGGGGCGCGACGAAGGGGCCCTGCGCGACGCCGCCGCGATGGTGCGCGAGCTCGGCAAGCTCAAGGGGCTCGCCATGAAGATCGGGCAGATGGCGAGCTACCTCCCCGGCGCGCTCCCCGAGGAGGCGCAGGAGGTGCTCGCGCGGCTGCAGGCCGACACGCAGCCGCTCGCCTGGTCGACGGTGTCGGAGGTGCTCACGCGCGAGCTCGGCGGCGCGCCGACCACGCTGTTCGACGCGATCGAGCCGACCCCGTTCGCCGCGGCCTCGATCGGCCAGGTGCACCGCGCGCGGCACGACGGCCGCGCGGTCGCGGTGAAGGTGCAGTACCCCTCCGTCGACGAGGTGCTCGAGCGCGATCTCGCGGCGGCCGGCTGGTTCCTCAAGCTGTCGTCGATGGGCACGCCGATCGACGCCAAGGCCGTCGCCGGCGAGCTGCGCGCGCGCGTGCTCGAGGAGTGCGACTACGTGCGCGAGGCCGACTCGCAGGAGCGCTTCCGGGCGCTGCTCGCGCGCTACCCGCACTGCGAGGTCCCCGAGGTGGTGCGCTCGCGCTCGAGCCGGCGCGTGCTGACCACCACGTTCGCCGAGGGGGCGCCGTTCGCGCGCTTCCGCGCCGAGGCGACGCGCGCCGAGAAGGACGCGGCTGGCGCGGCGATCTTCGAGACGTGCTTTCGCTGCGTGTTCGAGCACTGCGTGTACAACGCCGATCCGCACCCGGGGAACTACCTGTTCCGCAAGGACGGCCACGTGGTGTTCCTCGACTTCGGCTGCGTGCGCCGCTTCGACCCCGCGATGATCGACACCTGGAAGCGGTTCGCGCTCGCCGTGCGCCGCGACGACCGGGCGGCGTTCCGCGAGGCGTTCCTCGATCTCGGGCTGGCGCGGCGGGGCGACGCCAAGTTCGACTGGGCGCACCAGCTCGAGGTCACGCGCTACCTCTACGCGCCGTTCCTCGCCACCAAGGCCGAGCCGTTCACGTACACCGCCGAGTACGTGCGCCGATCGTACGGGCTGATGATCTTCGACAACCCGAACAAGCTGCGCACGGCAATGCCGCCCGAGTGGCTCTTCCTCAATCGCCTGCAGTGGGGGCTCAACGCGATCCTCGCGCAGCTCGGGGCGACGGGCCCGTGGGGCGATCACTGGTGGGCGGCGGTGGAGTCGACGTCGACGCCGGCGTTCTGACGCGACCCTCGGAGTGTGGTCGGGTCGACGTGCGCTTCGAGGGGACGTGTACGTTGACCCGACCGCGCGCCCGTGATTCTTCGCCCTGCCCCATGGCGAACCCCCGTCGTGCCCCCGTCGTCTGCGTCGACTGTCGTTACCTGCGCGAGCGCCCCAGCGGCATCTCGACCCTCGTCCAGGCGGTCGTCGATCACGTGCCCGCGATGGCGCCGGATCTCGAGTTCCTGTTCATGAAGCACCCGCGCGGGCCCGAGCGGCTCTCGCCCGCGCCGAACGTGCGCGAGGTGGTCGTGCGCGCCGAGGCGAACGGGCCGGGCACCATGTTCTGGCTCCCGAAGATCGTCGATCTGCGCGGGGTCGACCTCTACCACAACACCTTCAACGTCATGCCCTACGGCCTCGAGGCGCGCGCCGTGCGCTCGGTCGTCACGGTGACCGACATCATGCAGCTCAAGCACCCGCGCCTCGCCAAGGGGCCGGGGCTGCTCGGGTGGGCCGACGTCGCGTACAAGTGGCACGGCATCCGCCGCTCGTTCGCGCACGCGACGCGCATCCTGACGATCAGCGAGGCGACGCGACAGGAGATCGCCTCGGTCGACGCGCGCGCGGCCGACAAGACCATCGTCGCCTTCGAAGGGATCGCCGACGACTTCCACGCGCTCGAGGGCGACGAGGGGGCGCGCCAGATCGAGAGCGTGCGCCGCCGCTTCTGCGCGGGCGCGCCGCGCTACGTGCTCACCGTCGGCCAGTTCTCCGCCTACAAGAACCACGAGGGGGTGCTGCGCGCCTTCGCCGAGGCGTTCGGGCGCGACGCGAGGTACGCCGACGTGAACCTGGTCTTCGTGCAGCGGCTCGGCGTCGGGCCGAAGGTGCTGCGGCCGATCGCGCGCGAGCTCGGCGTCGACGCACGCGTGCACTTCGCCCGCGATCTGTCGATCGGCGAGCTCAACGCCATCTACAACGGCGCCGTCGCGCTCTGTCACCCCTCGCTTTACGAGGGGTTCGGCAACCCGCCCGCCGAGGCCATGAAGGCGGGCTGCCCGGTGGTCACCTCGAACCGCTCGTCGATGCCCGAGGTCGCGGCGGGCGCGGCCCAGCTCGTCGACCCCGAGCGCGTGGCCGACATCGCCGGGGCGCTGCGCCGCATCGCCGACGACCCCGCGCTCGCCGCGTCGATGCGCGCGCGCGGGCTCGCGCGGGCCGCCGAGCTCTCGTGGAAGAGCTTCGCGGCCAAGAACCTCGAGGCCTACCGCGAGGCGCTGGCCGCCCCGCGGCCCTGAGCCTCACGCGTTCTTCGCGGCCTCGCGCCCGGCCTTGGCCGCCGCGCCGGCCGCCGCGTGCTTGCTCTGCAGCTGCACCAGCGCGTCGTCGCTGTCGGGCGTGCCGTGCGGGGCCTTGCGGCCGTTCGGCCGGTAGCGCGCGACGTACGCGCAGTACTCGAGCCCGGCGCGCGCCGCGTCGAGCGGCGACAGGCCGTGGAAGCCCGGCCAGTGGTTGTTGCACGTGCCGCAGGGGTCGACCTCGCGGCGCTTGCCGGTGCGGTGCAGCTCGCGATAGCGACGCGCGGCCGGGTGCCGATAGGCCTCGAGCACGCTCAGCTCGCGCAGGTTCCCCCAGCCGTACGCGCCGTCCTGATCCATGCAGCAGAGGGTGATCTTGCCGGTGGCGAGGATGTCGAGCCGCGCGACGTGCTCGCAGCCGTAGCTCGGCACGGGGAGGTCGCTCTTGATGTCGCCCTTGTAGTTGAACAGCCCGACGATCAGCGACTCGACGCCGCGCTCCTCGCAGTAGCGCGTGAAGTCGTCCTGCTCGGCGAGGGTCGTGTCGCCGAGGCGGGTCATGCGGAAGGTCACGTGCTTCGCCACGCGCCCGCGTCGGCCCGGCTCGGTCAGGTACGCGAGGTTCTCGAGCGTGCGCTCGAGCGAGAGCCCCATCACGTCCTTGTACTTCTTCGGATCGAGCGTGTTCACGCTCACGTACAGGTGGTCCATGCCGAGACCGACCATCGCGTCGATCTTCTTCGGGCTCATGCCGAAGCCGTTGGTGTACAGCCGCAGCTTGGTGTCGGGCAGGCGCCGGCGGATGTGCTCGAGCCGCTCGAGGATCTTCGGATCGGAGAACGGATCGCCCTGCAGGAACGGCTCGATCGCCTCGAGGCGGAACTCGCGACAGTCTTCGATGATCTTCTCGAAGAGGTCCTGCTCCATCGGCCCCTTGTCGCGCGCGAGCGCGTTGTTGGGGCAGAACACGCACTTCGCGTTGCAGTGGCTGGTCGTCTCGACCGACACGAGCCGCGGGACTTCCTCGTCTCTTGCGAACCCGAACATGGCTGGAAGCTGTCACGGGGCGCGCCCTCGGACAAGATGGGCGGCGGGTGATCGGTCGATTGCGCGACCACCGCCCCCTGCGCCCGCGCAGGCGGTTCGAGCGCCGAACCGCCCGCTATTTCAGCCGCTCGACGTCCACTGGGCAGACGCCGTGCACGCGCTGGCACGCCGCGCGGCGCTCCTCGCCCTCGCGTAGCGCTCGCTCGACCCAAGGGAGCGCCCGCGCGCGCCAGGCGTCGTCGCGCGCGAGATCGCGCGTCTCCTTGGGGTCGCTCTTCAGGTCGTAGATCTGCATGCTCGCCCCGTCGGACGAGACGATGACCTTCACGTCGTCGTGCACCAGGTAGAAGCCGTCGAGCGCCCACTGGCGATACGCGCAGGTGCTCTGCCCGCGGACCTCGTTCTCACCGACGGGCATCCGCACCAGGCTCCGCCCCGGCAGCGCGGGGAGCGGCTGCGAGGCGCTCGGCTCCATGGCGAGCACGTCGACGACCGTCGGCAGCACGTCGAGGTTCTGCACGTTGCGCTCGCGCCAGGCCTCGAGCGCGGCGGCCCACTCGGGGTGCTCGGCCGCGACGGCGGCGGGCACGCGCACCCAGATCGGCACGCGCACGCACTCCTCGTAGAACGAGCCGAGGCGATCGATCGGGTGGTGCGGGCCGATGTTCTCGCCGTGATCCGAGGCCGCGAGCACGATGGTCGAGTCGGCGAGGCCGAGGCGATCGAGCGCCTCCATCACGCGCCGCTGCTGCTTGTCGATGTAGCGCGCGGCGGCGGCGTACTGGTCCTCGTCGTCGCGCGCGCGGTGCTGGATGGTCACGCCCGGGCCGGGGTAGCCGGGCGAGTGCGTCGCGTTGAAGTGGATGGCGCCGACGAAGAACGTCCGCTGCGCGCCGAGCTTGGCGAGGTGCTCGATGGCCGCGTCGACCGCGATGCCGTCGTCGATGCCGCGGTCGTTCACCAGCTCCTTGGAGAGGTCCTCGCCCGTCTTCTGCACGTCGAGGTTCGCGTCGAAGAAGTACTCGTCGAAATGGCTGAACGAGTAGCTCTGCGCGGAGAACAGGAACGTGCTCGCCCCGCACGCCTTGCCGAGCTGCCAGAGCGAGGTCGCGCGGCCGTACGCGTCGCTCGTGCCGCCCGGGTCGATCCCGGAGAGGATGGTCGGCACGCTCGACTCGGTGGCCGTCGAGTTGGTGCGCGCCTTCGGGAACGCGTGGTAGCCGGCGTCGCGCTGCGTGGGGATGGTGGCGCCGAACGGCGCGATCTCGCGCGCGTTCAAGGTCGTGAGGTAGCCGAGGTCGGGGAACACCACGTCGCCGCGGAGCGACTCGTGCACCAGCACCAGCACGTTCGGGCGCTTCTTCGCGGGCTGCGGCGGGATCGTCGGCCGCACTGGCGTCACCAGGTGGCGCACCTTGGTGATCGAGCCGATGCCGTACTGCACGAACGCGGCGGCGGCGTTGGCGTCGACGGGGAGCGGATCCTGGAAGCCGGGCGCGCCGAGGACGAGCGCCGACAGCGTGAGGTAGCCCGCGCCGCCGAGCCCGAACGCGATCCGCGGCAGCGGGCGCGCGGGGAGCTGCAGCGGCGTGGCCGGCCGCCACATCGGCGCGAGGATCAGCGCGGCGAGGCCGAGCACCGCGAGCACGTGGAGCGGCCCCACGATCCAGCGCGCGATCATCCAGACGCTGCGCGCCTCGGCGATCGCCCACTTGACCACCTGCCAGCTCGCCGACTGATCGAAGTGCTGGCGGTAGGCGAAGCTCGACATGAACAGGAACGCCGTCACCGCCGCGAGCGCCCCGAGCACCGCCGCGCGCGGGCGCGGCGAGCGCGGCCAGCGCGCGAACAGCTCGCGCCCGAGCAGCCACGTCGCGACCGACCACAGCGCGCCGAGCGCGTAGACCGTGGCGTCTTGCGCCGACCAGCGGTGAGGGTTCGCGCTGCCGTGCGTGCGCAGGCGCAGCGCGACGTCGAGGCCGAGCAGCACGACCGGGGGCACGAGCACCGTCCAGCGTGCCGGCGCGGGCACCGCGGACACGCGCGAGGTGTCGGCGGTGGTTTCGAAGGGTGTCGCGCCCATGAATTTGTGTGAATTGCCCGCGAACAGGGCTCGACGCAAGGGGCTGTCCGTCGACTTCACGAATCGCGGTCGGACCGCGCGTGGATCGCGCGGCCTACGTGTGGGTGGGCGCCTCGGCCCTCCGCGACGCGCGGCCGCGCCTCAGAACGTGGTGCCCAGCGACGCGTACGCCGTGCGGCCGTTCTGGAGGATGGTCCGCTGCACGTGCTCGCCGCTCACCGGCGCCGCCCAGCGCGCGTCGAGGAGGTTGTAGACGCCGAAGTTCCAGCGCAGCCCGGCGCCGTCGACCTGCCCCGAGAACACGAGGTCCCAGACGATCGCCGCGCGCGTCTGCTGCTGAGGCGGATCGGTGAGGTTCTCGTAGCGATCCCAGGCCGGCCCGATCACCGACACGCGCGACGACAGCACCAGCGCGCGCGCCACCAGCGGCACGACGCCGCGCAGGCCGGCCAGGAACCAGGGCGAGTTGGGCACCTCGCGGCGCTGCTCGGCGTGGTCGAGGTAGCGCGTCTTCTGCAGCGAGACCTGCCCCGAGAGCATCCAGCCGTCGCGCAGCTCGCGTCGCAGCTCGAGCTCTCCGCCCACGGTCTGCACGCGATCGGGGGAGTTCGCGTAGTAGTTCTTGTCGGTCGGCGTCCCCTCGCCGAGCAGCACGATCAGGTTCGAGACGCGGTTCACGTACCCGGAGGCGACGGCGACCAGCACCTGCGAGAGTCGCTGGCTGAGCTCGAGCTCGGTCGACCAGACGTCCTCGGGCTTGAGGTCGCCGCCCGCACGCTGCGTGTCGGCGACGTAGTAGAGCTCGTAGACCGACGGCGCGCGGAAGGCGCGGCCGACGAAGAGCTTGGCGATCCCGCCCTGCCACGGCCGCGTCAGCACCGAGAGGCGCGGGTTCGCCGAGGTGCCGAAGGTCGAGTACGAGTCGACGCGCACCGCCGGCGAGACGCGCAGGCGCTCGTCGGGCTTCACGTCCACCACCGCGTAGGCCGCGCCGATCCAGAACGGGTCGTCGCGATCGAGCACGGTCGCGCCCGCGTCGGTGACGCCGAGCTGGTGCGCCTGGAAGTGGCGCTGCAGCTCGCCGCCGAGGGTGACGCTGGCCCACTTGCCGAGCGGCACCGCGACGCGCTCCTCCACGCCGCCCCAGAGGCCGCGGAAGCTCTCGTGCAGATCGCCGCCGTCGGCCGGCGCGTACGCGAGCCGGTCGTCGAACGCGTAGACGTTCGCGTGCACGCGGCTCGAGACGACCACCCCCTCGGCGGGCTTCGCGTCCCAGCGCAGCTCGAGGAACGCGCGCCGATCGCGGTAGCTCGTGTCGGGGCTGCCGAAGAGCGTGTCGGTCACGCCGGTCGGCAGCGACTTGGTGCGGTCGGTGTAGAACCACTGGAGCGTGACGTCGCGAAACCAGGCGCGCCCGCTCACCGTGCCGGCGCGGAAGCCGTCGAGCGCGACCGCGCGGCCGTCGCTGGTCGGCGCGGTCGTGCGCACGTACTCGGGGAAGGTGAAGTCGCGGCCGTCGGGCGACCACGCGAGCGACACCGACGTCCAGACGCCCGCGTCGGGGCTGGCCTTCCAGGTGGCGTGCACGCGCGCGCGGCTCACGCCGTACTCGGCGGCGGAGATCCCGGCCTCGACGTGCGTCGGCGCGTCGCGGCCGCGCGTCACGAGGTTCACGACGCCGAAGAACGCCGAGGTGCCGTAGAGCGCCGAGCCCGGGCCGCGCACGATCTCGATGCGATCGACGTCCTCGAGATCGACGCGCCCGTCGAAGCCGACGTACGACGAGCCGATGTAGTTGTCGTTGGTCGGCTGCCCGTCGATCGTGACCAGCACGCGGTTGCCGTAGTTGCCGAGCGGCGCGAACCCGCGGATGCCGAGCGAGGTGTACGCGCGATCGTCGGTGACGCTCACGCCGCGCACGCCGCGCAGCGCCTCGGCGATGGTCGGGTAGCCCATCGCGCGCAGCTCGATCCCCGGCACGATCGTGACCGACGCCGGCGCCTCGTCGATGGTCTCGGTGCTGCGCGAGGCGGCGGTGACCTCCTGCGCGTCGGCGAGGTGGAGCTCGAGCTTCTGCTCGCGGTCCGTCGCGACCACGACCTTGCGCTCGATCGCGCGGTAGCCCGCGTGCGACACGCGCACCACGTGGACGCCGACCGGCACGTGCAGCACCGACGGCGTGAACCCCGACGATTTGCCGTCGACCTCGATGAGCGCGTCCTTGAGGTCGGCGTCGACGACCACGGTCCCCGTGAGCACGGCGAGCTGCGGGCTCACCTCGCGCTGCTCGCGCGGCCCGAGATCGAGCGGCAGCTCGAGCGGGCGGTACCCTTCGCGGCGCAGGTGCAGCGTGTGCTTGCCCGGCGGCACCGAGACGGCGCACGGCGCGAGGCACGTAGCCTCGCCGTCGTCGCGATCGACGCGCACCTCGGCGCCGGTGACGTCGGGGTCGTCGGCCTTCACGCGCACCGTCGCGAGCAGCGGCGCGAGCTTCAGCGTGACGACCGTGCGGCTCCCCTCGGCGACCGAGATCTCCTCGGAGGTCGCGAGCTCGTAGCCCGGCAGCTCGGCGAGCACGCGGTACTTGCCGGGCGCGAGCCCGAGCAGCCGCGGGGCGCTGCCGCGCGCGCCGAGATCCTTGCGATCGAGGTACAGCGTCGCCCCCGCGGGCTCGCTGCGCACGTCGAGCACGGCGACGCGCGGCGTGATGCGCGCGATCGCCTCGTCGATCTGCTTGGCTAGACTCGCGTTCGCGTTCGCGTTCGCGTTGGCGCTCGCGCGCTCGCGCGCCAGCACGTACGCGCGAAAGGCGTCCGGGTAGCGCGCGAGGTGCTCGTAGCAGCGCGCGACGTTGAAGAGCACGTTCGGGTTCGGCGAGAGCCGGTTGCTCGCGAGGAAGTGCTCGAGCGCGCCGAGGTAGTCGCCGGCCTTGTAGCGTTCGGCGCCGAGCTGGAACTGCAGCTCGGCCTCGTCGGCGACGTCGTCGGCGCGCGCGCTCGGCGCCACCGCGGCGGCGGCGATTGCGAGCGCGAACGCGAGCGCGACCCACGCGTGATCCGAGGCGCGTCGCGGATGCATCAAGGCTTCACCGGGAGAGCTGGATGTCGACCGGCGGGGGCGCGGTCGCCGTCGTCGGCTTCTTGCCCGCCGCGCCGGCGGCGCTCGGCGTCGCGGGGCCCGCGTTCGCCGGCCCCTTCGGCGCGATCGCGACGGCCGTCGCGGCGGCGGGCTTCACGCTGGCGTCGGCGTCCGTTCCGTCGCGCGCGTCGGC
>CAIXWQ010000748.1 GCA_903923175.1 uncultured delta proteobacterium
CAGACTCGTCCGACCCCAACCGCGAGGCAGCCATGCGCGCAGAAGAAAGCCCATCGATCGTCCGGATGCAGCGCGAGGCGCGCCGGCTCGACCTCGCGAGCTCCATCCCGAGGCACGTCCTCGCGCCGATCCTCTACGACGTGGTGGCCCGGCAGGGCGACGACGCCATCGTCGTGATCTGCCCGGAGGAAGGGGCCGACGGCCGCCCGTCCCTCCCGTCGCCCTCGGCGGCCATCCCGCTCGAGCTCTCGACGGCGATGGTCGCGGTCGTGCGGCGCGCGCTCCTCGACGAGGCGCTCGGCCACGCGGTCGGCGCGCTTTCGGAGCGGCGCACGGGGCACGTGCCGTTCGTGGTGATCGACCGGCACGGCACGACGGTGATCTTCCTGGAGCTCGGGCCGATCCTGACGGCGCCGGGCGGGAGCGCCTGACCGCGAGCGCGCGAAAGCTGGTAGCCTCGGCGCTCGATGAGCGTACGGCGCAGCGCGATCTCGGGCCTGATTCTCGTGGGATCGACGCTGGCGCTCGCCTCCGGGTGCGCGGGCGTCACGCAGAACGTCCGGGCGTACCGCGCCTACGCGCACGAGGACACGAGCCTGCGCGTCTCGCTCGACCGCATCGAGGACCTCGCCAAGGCCACCCAGCTCGTCGATCGCATCCTGCTCGAACAGGGCTACACGCCCGGCGACACCTGGGTGCGCAGGCTCCCCCTCGACGACTCCGAGGCGCGCGGGCTCAAGGCGCAGTTCAAGGAGAAGAACCCCTACAACACCGGCGAGTTCGAGGTCCCGATCCTCAAGCTGTACCGGGCGCACATCGAGGGCGTGCTCGACGAGCATGCGCCCGCGCCCGAGAAGCCGCAGTACCCGTGCATCCTCGACGCGGTGCAGGGGCTGGTGCCGCGCACGCCGAAGCTCAAGGAGCACTGGGTCGCGCACCGGGCCGCCGTCGACCAGCTGCAAGAGGCGGCCGAGGAAGAGGCGCGGATCTCCGACGAGGTGAGCGCGCTCGACGACGCCGCGCGCCAGAAGCGCCAGGGCGAGGTCACGGCCGCGCACCAGCGCACGCTCGCGGCGCAGGGCGCGGTCGACGCCTCCAAGCGCGACGTCGAGCAGGACGCGCAGCTGCTCGCCGCCGACGCCAAGCTCGACGACGTCGGGCGCTCGCAGGTCGCGCGCGAGGCGCTCACCGTGCTGTCGGTCGCCTTCCGCGTCGAGCTCGAGGCCCTCGCGCTGATCCCGATCGTCGTCATCCAGACGATCCGCGCCATCCCCGGCGCGCCGCGCGACATGCTCGCGCACCCGACCGGCAAGATGGTGCGCCAGATCTGGCGCCTGCCGCAGTACCTCACCGGGATCAAAGAGCGGATGACCCGCCAGGTCGTGATCCTCGAGGGGATGACGAAGGTCCTGTGCAACGCCCTGAAGACCGAGGTCGACTCGTCGCCCGGCTTCGTGCTGCGCGAGAGCGTGGTCGATCAGATCGTCGGCATCACCCTCGACAGCTTCCGCGTCGACCTGCACGCCGGCGGCGAGGCCTTCTTCTTCAACTCGGTGCCCCAGGCCGAGCAGTCGAGCAGCAGCGACGGCAAGACGACGTACGACTACAGCGGGCGCAAGTACAAGCTCGAGTACTCGGTGCAGCCGATCGTCATGGCGAACGCGCGCCTCGACGTCACGCTCGACTGGATCCAGCTCCCCGGCGCGGCGCAGCTCGGCTTCGGCTACACCACCGACCGCGCGTGGAAGAGCGGCGGCTCGATCGAGCAGACCAAGCTCACCGATCAGCTCGGCATCCACGGCGCGTTCAGCGACGTGCTCGAGTTCGGGCTCGGCTTCCTCGGCGTGCGCACGAGCGCCAAGCTCGCGCACTTCACGACCGGCGAGGTGCGACAGATCGACGCGACCACCGGCGACCTCGTCGACAAGGCGCCGCTGCGCATCGACTACACGCAGATCGACGTCGGCTACGACGTGCTCTTCGCGCTCGCCGACGAGAAGATCCGCGCCTGGACCGAGGAGCTGGTCGTCGGCTTCCGCTACTCGAAGTACTCGCTGCCGCGCATCGTCTACGACATGGTCGACGCCTCGACCGTGCAGGGCGAGCAGCACTTCACCATGAACGATCCGCGGGCCCGCGAGAGCGATCCGCAGAACGTCGACTCGCGCTACTACATGCTCGGCGTCAGCGCGCGCTTCGGCCAGGGCGACGCGCCGCGGTTCTCGCCGTTCCTCGATCTCGCGATCTACGGCGGCGCGGGGCCGGCGAGCTTCTACTACACGAGCGCGATCGACGGCTCGCACGACGACCAGAAGCAGGTCGCGTGGGTGGTGAACGGCGGCGCGGGGCTCGGCCTGCGCTGGCGCCTGCTGCCGCGCGGCAGCCGGCTGCGGCTCGATCTGCGCGGGCTCTACCGCGCCGACGTCTTCTACTCGTCGATCGCCAAGGTCGTCGAGGTGACCAACGTCGCGCACCGCACCGACTTCGGTGGCTTCGACGTGTTCCACGGACCGCAGCTGGCGATCCGCGGCTCGTTCTGAGCAGCGCGCGCGACGAGGCGCTCCCCGTCCCGAATTGGAGCACTCGCGAGGCGCCTCGAACGGCTGAGCCGCGCGCAGGAGCTGCGCGGAGCGGCGGCCGCGCGGGCGCTATGATCGACGAGCGAGCCGGGGCTCCCGTCGCGCAGTGCATCGATGCCGCTCCCTCCGACGATCCGCGCGCACTCGAAGACGTTCGCCGCCGTGGCCGCGCTCGCGGCGGCCGGTGGCGCCGTCAACGCGCTCGGGCTCTCGGTCGGCTTCGACGTCACGTTCATCTTCGGGTCGATCTTCTCGCTCTTCGCGGTCGCCCGCTTCGGCACCGCGTGGGGGGTCGCGGCCGCCACCGTCGCGGCGAGCAGCACCTGGGTGCTCTGGAACCACCCGTGGGCGATCGTGATCTTCGCGGGCGAGGCGCTCTTCGTCGGCCTCGCGCGGCGGCGCGGCTACCGGAGCCTGCTGCTCGTCGACACCGCGTACTGGGTGCTCGTCGGCGCGCCGCTCGTCGCGCTCCTCTACCACGGCGTGATGCATGTCGACTGGCAAGGGACGGGCACGATCGCGCTCAAGCAGGCCCTCAACGGCGTGTTCAACGCGCTGATCGCGTGGGTCGCGCTGGAACACCTGCCGATCGCCCGCGGCCTCGGGCGCGCCGAGGAGCCGCCGACCACGCCGCTACGCCACGTGGTCTTCCAGCTCACCGCGCTGCTGTTGATGTTGCCGACGTTCGCCGTGATCGTCGTCGACAACCGTCGCGACGCGGCGGAGCGGCAGGCGCTGCTCGTCAAGACGCTCACCGCGGAGACGCGAGGCGTGCAGGATCACGTGGGCGAGTGGCTCGCGCGGCACGTGGGGGCCACGCAGGCGCTCGCCGACGCAGGCGCCCGCGCGTCGTTTCGCCCCACGCGCGCGCTGCAGGACGAGATCGCGCGGATCCGCGCGCTCTTCCCCGACTTCCACAACGTCTACGTCGCCGACGCGAGCGCGCGGACCGTCGCCTTCGATCCGCCCGTCAACCCGCGCGGCGAGTCGACGCTCGGCCTCGACTTCTCCGACCGCCCGTACTTCGCCGAGCTGCAGCGCCGCCGCGCGCCGGTCGTCTCGGAGATCTTCCTCGGGCGGGGTGGCGTGTTCGTCCCGATCTTCTCCATCAGCGCGCCGATCTCGGTGGAGGGGCGGCTGCTCGGCTACGCGCTCGGCGCGGTCAACGTCGCGCGCCTCGGGGCGAACCTCGGCCTGCGCGGGGGCGACGGCGGCTTCACCGCGACGCTCGTCGATCGCGACGGGCGCGTCGTCGCGAGCTCCAGCGAAGCGCGCAAGCCGCTGGACGCGATGCCGGCGGAGGTCGAGCGCACGACCGATTTCGGCGACGGCGTCTGGCTGCACGTGCCGGGGACGACGAAGAACGTGTCGGCGATCGGGATCTGGAAGGGGGCGTACTTCGAGACGCGCTCGCCGATCGCCGGCACGGCGTGGACGCTCCGCGTGGAAGCCCCCGTCGCGCCGCTCCAGGCAGCGCTCTACGCCGCGACGAGCCGGAGCCTCCTCGTGGTCGCGGGGCTCTACGCCGCCGCGCTGCTGCTCGCGAGCTTGGTGAGCCGGGCGCTCTCGGCCACGCCCCGCACCCTCGCGCGCATCTCGCGCGATCTGCCGGCGCGCCTCGAGGACGACGAGGAGCCGGAGTGGCCGGAGAGCCGCATCGCCGAGCTGCGCGCGCTGATCGACAACTTCCGCCACACCGCGGAGGCCCTGCGACAGCGGATGCGGACCATCAAGGACACCAACGCCCGCCTCGGCGAGCACGTCGCGGAGCGCACGCGCGAGCTCGAGGACAAGACCCGGCAGCTCGAGGCGTTCACGTCGGGGCTGGAGCGGCGCATCGCCGAGGAGATCGCGCTGCGCCAGCGCAACGAACGGATGCTGTTCCAGCAGTCGAAGCTCGCGTCGATGGGCGAGATGATCGGCGCGATCGCGCACCAGTGGCGCCAGCCGCTCAACGTGCTCGGGCTGATCATCCAGAACTTCCGGGACGAGATCGACGAAGGCGGCGCGTCGCCCGAGATTCGCGAGCACGCCGCGCGGATGGTGGAGCGCGCGATGGCGCAGATCCGCCAGATGTCGAAGACCATCGAGGACTTCCGCGGCTTCTACCTGCCGGACCGCGAGGAGACGGCGTTCGACGCGATGGTGGCGATCGGCGAGGTGATCTCGCTCGTGTCGGCCCAGCTCGCCGGCGCGGGCATCTCGTGGCGCCTCGTCTGCCACACGCACGGGCGAGTCGTCACGTCGCTCGGCGAGATCGTCTCGTGCGCCGAGAAGCGGATCCGGACGCGACGCAACGAGTTCGAGCACGTCGTGCTCAACCTGGTGAACAACGCCCGCGAGGCCATCCTGGAGCGCCGCAGCCGCGACGGCGGCGGTGGCGGCATCGCGATCGAGTTCCACGCCGAGGGGGGCGAGCTGCTGATCGACGTCCGCGACGACGGCGGCGGCGTGGATCCCCGGCTGCTCGAGCGGATCTTCGAGCCGTACTTCACGACCAAGCTACGCAGCGGCACGGGCCTCGGGCTCTACCTCTCCAAGCTGATCCTGGAAGAGCACTGCCACGGCGGCCTCTCGGTGCGCAACGAGGGGGACGGCGCCGTGTTCCGCATCACGCTGCCGCTCTCGGCGTCCGCAGCGCCCGCGGCGCCCGCGACGCCCGCGCAAAGCTGAGGGCGCGCCGTCGCGCCGCGCACGCGACCGCGCCTCACCAGCGCTTCTGGATGTTCGCCAGGAACTTGTAGGGATACCCGAGCTCGAACGCGCTCGCGTCGTCGAGCCGGGTCACGTCGTCGGCCGAGAGCTTCACCTCGACCGCCCTCAGGTTGTCGTCGAGCTGCTCGAGCGAGCGCGCGCCGAAGATGACGGAGCTGACCGTCGGCTTCGCGAGCAGCCAGGCGAGCGCGATCGCCGCGGGCGTGGTCTCGCGCTCCTTGGCGAGGGCGAGCACGGCGTCGAGCGTGCGCCACCCGCGCTCGCCGTCGAAGTCGGCGAAGCGCGCCTTCCACTTGTCGAGCCGCGCGCCCGCGGGCGGCGGCTGGTCGCGGCGGTACTTGCCGGAGAGGAACCCGGCGGCGAGCGGCGACCACGGCAGCACGCCGAGCCCGAACTGGCGACACACCGGCACGTGCTCGCGCTCGAGGTCGCGCACCAGCAGGCTGTACTGCATCTGCAGCGAGACGAAGCGATGGAGGTGCTCCGTCCGCGAGATCCACTGGCTGTCGGTGAGTCGATAGGCCGCGTAGTTGCTGGCCCCGAGATAGAGCACCTTGCCGGCGCGCACGAGGTCGTCGAGCGCGCGCAGCGTCTCGTCCTCGGGCGTGTCGAGGTCCTGCATGTGGATCTGGTACAGGTCGATGCGATCGGTCTGCAGCCGCCGCAGGCTGTCCTCCACGGCGCGCACGATCCGGTAACGCGAGGCGCCGGTGCTGTTGGGCCCCTCGCCCATGCGGAAGCGGAACTTGGTGGCGAGCACCACGCGATCGCGGCTCTTCGCCTGCGCCATCCACGCGCCGACGACGCGCTCGGAGAGGCCGTCCTGCCCGTAGACGTCGGCGGTGTCGATGAAGCCGACGCCGCGCTCGAGCGCGCGGCTCATGATGGCGAACGCGGTCTGCTGATCGCAGCCGACCTGGTGCATGAACGACTTCTCGTCGGCCTCGCCGAACGTCATCGCGCCGAGGCACAGCACGGGGACCTCGAGCCCGCTCGTTCCCAGTTTCCGGTACTCCATCGCGACGCGCCTCCTTCGGGTGAACGGCCGAGGGTAGCGCATCGCCGCCCCGCGTCGTCTCGGCGAAGGCGCGCCCGCGAACTCGCGCCGCGCTACGGCGTGACCTCGATCGAGGCGGGCTCGGCGCACGACGCCGAGGGCTGCCACAAGAGCCCCGCGCCGAGGAAGAGCGCGTCGCCCTCGCCGTTGGTCGGCTGCACGTCGTACGACGCGATCGCCTGGAGGCCCCAGCCGCACGACGGCTTGAGGGTCGCGCTCGCCCAGAACGGGACGCTCCAGACGCCGTGCACGCCCTGCGGCGTGTTCCCCTGCATCGAGGTCACGTTGCCCGGCGTCGGATCGATCGTGGCGCGGTTGACGATCCACATGCCCGCGCCGAGCCCGCTGCCGGCCGCGAGCGCGACGTTGCCGAGCGGCAGTCGCGCGCCGACGCGCAGGCGCACCCCCCACTGCAGCAGGTTGCCCGTCATCGCGAATGGTCCGGCCGCGCCCTGCGCGGGGCTCACCGTGCCGTGGAACGACGTGTAGCCCCACCTCGTCTCGAACGCGAAGGCGAGGAACCTCCGCTCCACCGACGTCGAGAAGAGGAAGCCGGAGGTGTGCGCCGCGTCGATCGAGTACGGCGTCGAGTCGTCGACGAAGGTCGTCGAGCCCGTCGCGACCGAGCGCGGCAGCGACATCGAGAAGCCGCCGAGCAGCAGGCCGAAGCCGTCCGGCGCCCCGACCGGCCCGCGCAGCCACGGAGCCGCACGCCTCACGCCGCCTCGACCCACCTCGACCCGCCTCATCGCGCCGCGAGCTGGCGCGCGATCTCGAGCCGCTCGGCCTCGATCCGCGCCCAGTGCGTCCCGTGCCAGAACACGCCGCGGCAGCGCGCGCACCGGTAGAAGAGCGCGTAGGCGCGCAGCGAGCGCGGGGGCACCTCGTCGCGCACGTCCTCGCGCGGGGCCTCGACCAGCGCGCCGCCGCAGCGCATGCAGCGCGGCGGCCGCACGTCGAGCTCGAACGCGCGGAGCACGAACGTCGCCTGCTCGTGCACCGGCGCGTGCCGCGGCACGAACAGCGCGCGCACCTCGCCCGCGCGCACCGCGCGCCGCTCGAACAGCGGCCGATCGGAGCTGAGGAGGATCGCGCCCGTATCGGCCGCCCGCGCGACCAGCGCCGCGTCCTCGATCCCGTGCTCGAACGCCGCCTCGTAGCCGAGCGCGCGCAGCCAGCGCGCGAGCCCGCCGAGCATCGCATCGCAAGCGAACCGCGGCGGCGCGTCCGCCTCCGCGCGCGGGTCCGGCGTGTCCGGCGCGTGCGGCGCGTGCGGCGCGTGCGGCGCGTCCGACGAACCGCGCTCCCTGCGCTCGCCGCCCATGACCGCGATCGTAGCCGAGCCGGGCGCCGTGGTAAGAGCGCGCGCATCCCATGGCGGCCACCTCGAGCGAGCTCACCATCGCGACGCGCGGCAAGGGTCCGGTCGACGTCACCCAGGACATCCGGCGGGTCGCCGCGGCCTCGGGCGTGCGCACCGGCACCTGCACGATCTTCGTGAAGCACACCTCGGCCAGCCTGGTCATCCAGGAGAACGCCGACCCCTCGGTGCGCCGCGACCTCGCGCGCTGGCTCGAGCACCTCGCGCCCGAGCGCCCCGCCTTCGGCGCGTGGGAGCACGACGACGAAGGGGCCGACGACATGCCCGCGCACGCCAAGGGGGCCGTGCTCAGGACGAGCGAGGTCGTGCCGATCGTCGAGGGCGCGCTCGCGCTCGGCACCTGGCAGGGGATCTACCTCTGGGAGCACCGGACTCGCCCGCACCAGCGCACGCTCGTGATCGTGATCCTCGGCGAGTGAGCGGGCGGCCGGCGCGCCGTCCGGCGCGGCGAGCAGCGGCAATTACGGGGCGCGAGCGTGGCCGCGGACTCGCCCCCCGAGTCGGTGTATGAAGCCCGCCAACATGAACGACCGCTTCCTCCGCGCCTGCCGCCGCGAGCCCGTCGACCGCACCCCCATCTGGATGATGCGCCAGGCCGGGCGCTACATGAGCGAGTACCGCGCGCTGCGCGCGAAGCACTCGATGCTCACGCTCTGCAAGAGCCCCGAGCTCGCGTGCCAGGTCACGCTCCAGCCGATCGTGCACGGCGTCGACGCGGCGATCCTCTTCGCCGACATCCTGCTGCCGCTCGAGCCGATGGGCGCCCCCTTCGAGTTCGCCAAGGGCGAGGGACCGGTCGTGCACGAGCCGGTCACCGACCGCGCCGGCGTCGATCGCCTCCGCATCTTCGAGGCCGAGGAAGGCCTCGGCTACGTGCTCGACGCGATCAAGCTCGTGCGCAAGGAGCTGAACGGCAAGGTGCCGCTCATCGGCTTCGCCGGCGCGCCGTTCACGCTCGCGAGCTACCTCATCGAAGGCGGCAAGTCGGCGCACTACATCAAGACCAAGAAGATGATGTACGGCGATCCGGCCGCCTGGAAGCTCCTCATGGAGAAGCTCTCCGAGGTCACGCGCCGCTACCTGCGCGCGCAGATCACCGCCGGCGCCCAGGCCGTGCAGCTGTTCGACTCGTGGATCGGGCAGCTCTCGCCGCTCGACTACGCCGAGTTCGTGCTGCCGCACGTGCAGTACATCCTGAAGGACATCGAGACCACCGGCGTCCCGGTCATCCACTTCGGCACCGGCACCTCCACGCTGCTGCAGCTCCAGAAGCAGGCGGGCGGAACGGTCATCGGCGTCGACTGGCGCATGTCGCTCACCGACGCGGCCAAGCTCGTCCCGGGCGTCGCGCTCCAGGGCAACCTCGATCCGCTGCTGCTCTTCGCGCCGCAGGACGTGATGAAGAAGCGCGCCGCGATCGTGATCGACGAGGGCAAGCAGCTCCCCGGCCACATCTTCAACCTCGGCCACGGCATCCTCCCCGAGACGCCGGTCGAGAACGTGAAGGCGCTCGTCGACTTCGTGCACGAGTACTCGGCGCGCTGACGCCGCGCCGCTTCGCAGCTCGTTCGTCGCTCGTCGCCGCGGCCGCCCGAGCCTTCCTCGAAGAAGGCCGCGCGGCCGCGCGCGCGTCAGCGTAGCGAGGGCTTGGCGCGCACGCCGACCAGGCCGAGCAGCAGCGGATCGGGCCCGTTGAGGCTCGACATCTCGACGATCCACTTCTTGTCCTGCACGCAGATGCGCAGGGCGCTCCCGGTGGTGACGCGGTCGTCGCCCTCGAGGCGCAGGGCATCGACCGGGACTCCCTTCTTCTTCAGCTCGGCCCGCAGGTCGTCCTCGTCGAGGGCCGCCTTGCCGAAGCGCGCCGCGTCGACCCAGAGCACCATCACGTTGTCGCCGTCGAGGGCGTCCATCGCCTTCTTGTGCGCCTTGTCCTTCGCGAGCGTGTCGGCGTCGCCGCGGAACGCCTTCAGGGCCGCGTCGATGTTCTTGGAGCGCCCGACCGCGACCACGAAGTACTTGTCCTCGAGGGTGATCGACGCCGAGGGCCAGTCCTCCTTCTCGGGCTCGATCGAGAAGCCGTTGTCGAGCTTCTTCACGTGCACGAAGGCGCCGCCGAGGTCCTTGGCGCGCTTGCGCAGCTCCTCGAGGAGCTCCTTCGCCTTGTCCTTGTCGCGCACGTGCTGGAGGTAGACGAGGCCGAGGTCGTCGACCGCCGTGCCGAGGTGCTTGAACGACTCGAGCGAGACCTTCTTCGTCGCGAAGACGCCGACGACCCCTTCGTCGCCGATGGTCTCGTAGAGCGTCTTCAGCGTGAAGCCGACCTTCGTCTCCATCTGATCGAGCTCGCGCTCGAGCCGCTTGGCCTTCGACTCGTCCTCCTGCTCGACCGACTTGAGCAGCGTCTTCTCGAAGTCCTCGTACTTGCCCTTGGTGCGCGACGAGAACGCCAGATACGCGAAGGTGCCGGCGGGAAGGCGCCTGGCGAGGGAGAGCCCGGCGGGCGCGGAGGGCGCGAGGTCGGCCGGCGGGACCTTCTCGCCCTTGAGCTCCACGCGCGCGTCGAACACGGCGCCGGCGCTGGTGAAGCGCACCGAGGCGACCATGGGGCCGACGCCGTCGAGGTACTGGTCGCGCGCCTTGTCGTCGTCGACGATCGCCGGATCCATCCAGGCGAACACCTGCGCCCCCGAGCGCCACTCCGCCTTCTTGAACTGCGCGTTCGCCTTCGCGAGCCCGTCGGACTTGCCGCTCACGACCGCGTCGACGTCCTCGAGCAGCGAGAGGGTGCCGCAGCCGAGGAGCTTCGCGTCGTCCCAGAGCACGCAGCCTCCGTCGTCGCCCATGCGCGTGACGATGCGGTCGACCCGCTTGGCCCAGCCCGAGAGCTCCTTCGGCGCGTCGGTGTCGTCGCCGTCGTCGTCTTTGCCGGGCTTGCCGCCCGCGGAGGCGCGCGTCCACTTGCCCGCGCCGCTCGCGAGCTTGCCGTCGGACTCGAAGCGCTTCGAGGCGAGGATCGGCTTCACCGAGCTCGTGGCGTCGAACGCGACGAACAGCGCCGACTCCTCGTCGCTGCTCTTGCCGCCCTTTGCGCTCTTCTCGCTCTTGTCGGCGCGACGCATCCCGCCCGCCACCGCGCGGACGCCCATGACCAAGGCCTTCGCGTCCTTCTCCGGGACGTCGAACGCCTCGGCGATGGCCTTCACGAGCTCGTCGCGCCGCGCGTCGAGGTCGAGCTCCTTGCGATCGACCGCGTCGACCCCCGAGAGCGCGACGAGCAGCTTGGGCATGCTCGGCGCCTCGACGTACACGACGAGATCTTTCGGCATGTAGCGCGCGAGCTCCGGCTTGGGCGCGCGCCACAGGACGAGCCACAGCACCGCCGCGACGCCCGCGAGCGCGACCAGCGCCCCCACCGCGACGCCGATGAGCTTCCCCTTGCCGGATCCCGAAGTTGCCGCCATCTGCGCTCCTCCCCGAATCTTCTCGCGACGCGCCCGACGCGCCGGACGCGCCCGAGACCCCGGCGCAACGTACACCGGCAAAGGCGCGATGCGAGCGCGTCGCCGTTGGCTCCGACCCACAAACGCACCATGCTCGGCCGCGCCCGCGCCTCGCGGCCCGCGCCTCGTGCAAGAGACCGCGTTCTCCAGGAAGCACAAGACCCATGGCAGCCCGTCGTCGTGTCGTGATCGTTGGTGGTGGGATCTCCGGCCTCGCCGCCGCGCAGGCGCTGCTCGCCGCGCCCGACGCGCAGGCCCGCTTCGAGGTGGTGGTCCTGGAGGCGAGCGCGCGGCTCGGCGGCAACCTGCGCACGGTGCGGCGCGACGGCTTCCTCCTCGACGAGGGGCCCGACTCCTGGGTCGCCCAGAAGCCGCACGCGACGCAGCTGGTGAAGGCGCTCGGCCTCGGCGACGCGCTGATCGAGACCATCCCCGCGAACCGGCGCGTGTACGTCGCCACCAAGCGCGGCCTCGTCACGCAGCCGCAGGGGCTCTTCCTCGGCATCCCCTCGCGCATCCGGCCGCTGCTCCGCTCGCCGCTGCTCACGCCGCTCGGCAAGGCGCGCGTGCTCCTCGATCTGGTGCTGCCGCAGCGCTGGGGTCGCAAACCCGGCGACGACGAGGCGGTCGGCGACTTCGTGCGCCGCAGGCTCGGCCAGCAGGCGCTCGATCGCATCGCCGGGCCGCTGCTCGGCGGGCTCTTCAGCGGCGACGTCTCGGATCTGAGCCTCATGTCGACCTACCCGCAGATCGCGGCGCTCGAGAAGAAGGGGAGCCTGATCCTCGGCGCGCGCGCGCTGATGCCGAAGCCGCCCAAGAAGGGCGCGGGGCCGGTCGCCCCGCCGCGCAGCCCGTTCGCCTCGCTCCGCGACGGCCTGGGCTCGCTGGTCGACGCGCTCGAGCGCGTGCTCGGCGACGTGGTGCGACGCGAGGTCCCGGTGGTGCGGATCGAGGCGGGGCGCGACGGCGCGAGGTACACGGTCGTCGAGGCGAGCGGGCGCGCGCACCTCGCCGACGACGTCGTGCTGAGCGGCCCGGCGCACGTCGCGGCGACGCTGCTCCGGGGCGTCGACGCGCAGGTCGCCGACGACCTCGCCTCGATCCCGTACGGCTCGGCGGTCGCGGCGTTCCTCGCGTTCCGCAACGCCGATCTCGGCCGCGCGCTCGACGCGACGGGCTACCTCGTGCCGCGCGATCTCGGACGCGACGTGGTCGCCTCCACGTGGGTCAGCAGCAAGTGGCCCGGCCGCGCCCCCGACGGGCACGCGCTGGTGCGCTGCTTCTTCGCCGAGCGCCACCTGGAGGCCGACGACGCGACCCTCGCGCGCCTGGCGCTCGACGAGGCGCGCGCCACCATCGGCGCGAAGACCGCGCCGCTGTTCTCGCACGTGGCCCGCTTCCGCCGCGGGAGCCCGCAGCCGCGCGTGGGCCACGCGGCGCTCGTCGCGCGGGTGAAGGGGCGCCTCGGCGCGCTCGGCGGCCTCCACCTCGCCGGGAGCGCCTACGACGGCGTCGGCATCAGCGACTGCGTGCGCCACGCGCAGCAGGCCGCCGAGGCGATCCTGCGAGGATGAAGCGCGCGTGAGCCCCGCGTGCCCGCCTTCGCGACCGTGACGGCGCAACAATCCAGCCGCGGCATCGCGGCGGTCCCTTCCCACGCCCGTTTGGGGTAATTAGCCGGCATGCGCGCTCGCCTCGCCCTGATCGCCGTGCTGTCCACCGCGCTCCCGCTCGCCTTCGCCGTCGCGTGCGGCGGCTCCGAGACCCCCGCCAAGACGGGCGGCGAGGAGAAGCCCACCGGCGACGACACGACCGACACGGCGAGCACCTCGGAGCCCAAGAGCACCAAGCCCGCCGAGACGGCGACCAGCACCCCGACCGCGAGCGACGAGGGGCCGAGCGCGGGCGACTACGCCTCGATGCCGGTCGTCACCTGCGGCAAGAACAAGTGCTCCCAGGGGCAGATCTGCACGACCGTCGCGTGCCGGCCGAGCGAGCCGAAGTGCCCCGAGGTCAAGGTCTGCGCGACGCCGCTCAACTACAAGCCGTAGGGGCGGGCCCTCGCGTCGGCGTGCGAGCGCTTCTGGGCTCGCGCGCCCGAGATCCCAGCGGCGACTACCCCTTGCACGCGTCGAGCGCTGCCTTGTCGGCGGCGCACTTGCTCGCGTCGCTCTTCGGGAGGCCGCCCTCGCAGCTCGCCGTCCACGCGAGGCAGCGGAAGTAGCCCGCCATCGGCGAGCGGCACCCGCGCGAGAGCGTGCGGTCGTACTCGTCGCAAAGCTTGTAGCAGCCGCTCGGGTCGCCGGCCGCGCACGCGTTCCGGAGCGCGTCGCAGTGGAAGCGGCAGGCGGGGACGAGATCGTCGGCGATGGGGGGCGGCGGCAGCGGGTCCGCGGTGGGCGTCGCGGTGGGCGGCGCGGTGGGCGTCGCGGTGGCCGTCGCGGTGGCCGTCGCGGTGGGCGGCGCGGTGGGCGCAG
>CAIXWQ010000749.1 GCA_903923175.1 uncultured delta proteobacterium
CGCCCGCTCGCCGACGTCACCGCGCGCCAGGGCAAGGGCGTGCGCGCGCGCCTGGTGCGCCACGCGTTCGCGATCGCGGGCGGCACGTGCGAGGGCGGCCCTGCCCTCTCGCCCGAGCTCCCCCTGGCGCTCGAAGCGCTTCACGCGGGCTCGCTCGTGATCGACGACGTGCAAGACGAGGCGGACGAGCGCCGCGGCGCCCCCGCGCTGCACAAGCTCCACGGCACGCCGCTGGCGCTCAACGCGGGCAACTGGCTCTAT
Organism: uncultured delta proteobacterium; assembly: GCA_903923175.1. GTDB lineage: Bacteria > Myxococcota_A > Polyangia > Polyangiales > JADJMO01 > CAIXWQ01. Next base: position 262 of record CAIXWQ010000749.1, read on the forward strand.
TTCTGGCCGCTCGCGCTGATCGGCCGCGCAGGGCTCGCGCCCACGGTGGAGCTCGCGGTGCGGCGCGCGTTCGAGGACGCGGTGCTGCTCTGCCACGCCGGCCAGGCGCTCGACCTCTCGGTGCGCGTGTACGCGGTGCCGCGCGCCGCGATCGCGGAGACGGTCGCCGCGAGCACCCGCTGGAAGACCGGCGCGCTCTTCTCGCTCGCGACCCGCGTCGGTGCGCTCGCCGCAGAGGGGGCGCCGGCGCTGGTCGCTGCCCTCGCGCGCTTCGGCGAGGAGGCCGGCGTCGCGCTGCAGATGGCCGACGACGTCTCCTCGCTGCTGCGCCCGGGGCGTCGCGCCAAGGCCGAAGAGGACCTGCGCGGCGCGCGCCCGACCTGGCCGTGGGCGTGGATCGCGGAGTCGCTCGACGACGTCGCGTTCCGCGCCCTGCAGGCCGTGGCGCTCGCCTACGTCGAGGGCGAGGCGAGCCTCGACGACGTGCTCGAGCGGATGCGCCCGCACGTCGAGCACCGCGGGCGCGTGCTCGTGCGGCGCAAGCTCGACGCGGCGTTCGCGGACCTGAGGGCCGCGCTGCCGGCGTCGCGACAGAACCTGGTGGATCCGCTCGAGGCCGAGGTCCGAGCCGCATTGGAGGCGTTGCATGGCGAGTGATGGCGATCGGATCAGCGGCGTGCACGGCAAGGGCGGCTCGAAGGACGCGACGCGCGCGGCGGTCGTGGGGAGCGGCTTCGGCGGCCTCGCGTTGGCGATCCGCCTGCAGGCGGCCGGCGTGCAGACCGTCGTCTTCGAGGCGCGCGATCTGCCCGGCGGACGCGCCTACGTCTACCAGGAGGACGGGCACGTCTTCGACGGCGGCCCCACGGTGATCACGGCGCCGCACTGCCTCGAGGAGCTGTGGCAGCTCGCCGGCCGCGAGATGTCCGAGGACGTCGAGCTGATGCCGGTGACGCCGTTCTACCGGCTGCTCTGGAGCGACGGCGATCGGATGGACTACGTCGGCGACGGCGACGCGATGGTCGCGCAGATCGCCGCCCGCAGCGCCGCGGACGCCGAGGGCTATCAGCGCTTCGTCGAGTACTCGAAGCGGGTGTTCGACAAGGGGTACACCGAGCTGGTCGCGACGCCGTTCCTGCGCTTCGGCGACATGCTCCGCGTCGCGCCCGATCTCGCGTGGCTGCGCGCCGATCGCAGCGTGTACGGCACGGTCGCGAAGTTCGTCAAAGACGAGCACGTGCGGCAGATGCTGTCGTTCCACAGCCTGCTCGTGGGCGGGAACCCCTTCGAGACGAGCGCGATCTACACGCTGATCCACTACCTCGAGCGCAAGTGGGGGGTGTGGTTCCCTCGCGGCGGCACCGGCGCGCTGATCCAGGCGATGGTGCGGCTGTTCGAGAGCCTCGGCGGCGAGCTGCGGCTCTCCTCGCCGGTCACGCAGATCGAGGTCGGCCTCGAGAAGGGCGCGACGATCCACCGCGTGACCACCGCCGGGCACGCGCGCGAGCCGTTCGATCTCGTCGCCTCGAACGCGGACATCCATCACACCTACGCGAAGCTCTACGCCACGCACGAGGCGGCCCCGGCGCGCGCGCACAAGCTCGCGCAGGCCGACTGGTCGATGTCGCTGTTCGTGCTCTATTTCGGCACCGACAAGGTCTACGACGACGTCGCGCACCACACCGTGATCTTCGGGCCGCGCTACAAGGAGCTGCTCGGCGACATCTTCCACGGCCACGCGCTCCCCGACGACTTCAGCCTGTACCTGCACGCGCCGACGGTGACCGATCCGTCGCTCGCGCCGCCGGGGCGCTCGACGTTCTACGTGCTCTCGCCGGTGCCGCACCTCGGCAACGCCGACATCGACTGGAACCGCGAGGCGCCCGCGTACGCCGAGAAGATCCTCGCCGCGCTCGAGACGCACCTGCCAGACCTGCGCAAGCACGTGACGGTGAAGCGCTGGCTCACGCCCCAGGGGTTCAAGGACGACCTCGGCGCGTTCCACGGCTCGGCGTTCAGCGTGGCGCCCAAGCTCACGCAGAGCGCGTGGTTCCGCCCGCACAACCGCGATCCGCAGATCCCCGGGCTCTACATCGTCGGCGCGGGGACGCACCCGGGCGCGGGCGTGCCCGGAGTGGTGAACTCGGCGAAGGCGACCGCGGGGCTCATTCTCCGCGATCTCGGCAAGGAGCACGCGGCGTGACGACGCTGGTCGAGCGCACGCCCTCCCGAGCGCCTCTGCTCGAGGCGCAGGCGCGGGCGCGGGCGCACGCGCGCGCGCTCGCGAAGGAGGTGCTCGCGACGAAGTCGAAGAGCTTCGCGCTCGCGTCGAAGCTGCTGCCGGCCGAGAGCCGCGACGACGTCGCGATCCTCTACGCGTGGTGCCGCTACGCCGACGACGCCATCGATCTGGTGCCGGTGGCGGAGCGGGCGGCGGCGCTCGATCGGCTGCGGCGCGAGCTCGACCAGGCCTACGCGGGCGTCGAGACGCGCGATGCGGTGCTCGACGCGTTCGGCGAGCTCGCCCGACGGTGCGCGATCCCCCGCGCATACCCCGATGCCCTGCTCGACGGCATGGCGATGGACGTCTCGCGCGCCCGCTACGAGACGCTCGACGACCTGCTGCTCTACTGCTTTCGCGTGGCCGGCGTGGTCGGCGCGATGATGTGCCACGTGATCGGGCTGTCGGAGGCCTCGGCGCTCCGGCCGGCGGTGCACCTCGGCATCGCCATGCAGCTCACCAACGTCTGCCGCGACGTGGCGGAGGACGCCGCCGACGGCCGGGTCTACCTCCCTGCGACGATGCTCGGCGTCGACCCCGACGCCATCGTGAGCTGCACCGCCCGGCACCGCGCCGACATCGTGCGCAGCGTCACCGAGCTGCTCGGCCTCGCGGACCGCTACTACCGCTCCGCCGACACGGGGATGCGCGCCCTGCCCTTGCGCGCCTCGCTCGCGGTGCGCACGGCGCGGCTGGTCTACGCGGCCATCGGCGCGCGGCTCGCGCGCGTGGCGTTCGATCCGCTGCGCGGACGCGCGTTCGTGCCGCTCCTGTTCAAGCTCTGGCTCGTGCTGCGCGCCGTCGTCGTGACGGCGCTCGAGCTCCCCGCGCGCGCGCGTCGGCGATCCCTGCCCGCGCGGCTCACCCTCGTGAGGTTCCCCGATGACGTCGTCTCCGTCTGAAACGGGCGCGCTCAGCGCCGCCTACGACGCGGAGCGCGCGCAGCGCCCCGCCTCGCTCCCGCACGCGACGGAGGGCGCCCCCCCCGGCTCGGAGGCGCGCGGCCTCATCGCCACCTACTTCGGCCGGGTGCGCGAGTTCCAGCGCGTCGATTGGGTGGTCTACGTGCTGTGGGTCGGCCTGATGCTCGGCCTGACGTCGTCGACCGGCGGCTTCCTGCTCTTCGGGCACACGCACGGCGCGCGCTTCCCCGCCGAGGCGTGGATGCTCCCGATCGGCGCGGCGATCTTCACGCTCGCGATCGCCGTCGACACCATCGGGCACCGCACGGCCTACAAAGAGGTGCTCGCGCGCGCCGAGGGGCTCGTGCACGGCGTCACGATCTTCTGCGGGATCGGCAGCTGCGTGCTGCTCTGCGCCGCCTACGCGCACCGCGACGCGTTCTGGGTGCCCGCGATGGTGCTCACCATCATGTCGATCGTCTACAGCCTCATCGACGAGGCGTTCCACTGGCACCGCTACTGGACGAAGAAGTCCGATCCGGTCGAGATGTGGAGCCACCTGTTCATCTTCGTCGGCCACGGCATCATGATGCTCGGCTGGTGGCGCTGGTTCTTCCTCGGCTACCCCGGCGTCGAGGCGACGCTGCGCGCCGTCGTGCGCGGATGACCAACGCACCGCGAACCAGCAAGGCGATGGCGGCCGTCAGGCCGGTGACCGAGACGACCGAGGCGACCGAGGCGACCGAGGCGACCGAGGCGACCGAGGCGATTGGCGTGACCGGCGTGACCGAGGCCACCGAAGGGCTCGAGGGGGCCGAGCTCGAGGGCGGCGCGGCGCCCGCGCAGGAGCACGGCCTGCTGCGCATTCGGAGCGTCGCGCGCGCCACGGGGCTCTCGGCCGACACGCTGCGGGTGTGGGAGCGCCGCTACGGCAGCCTCGCCTCGCGCCGATCGGCGGCCGGCTATCGGCTCTACAGCGAGAGCGACGTGCGGCGGCTGACGCTGCTGCGCGCGCTGATCTCCGCCGGGCACTCGATCGGCGAGATCGCGACGCTCGCGCCGAAGGAGCTCGAGCGGCTCGCGGGGAGGCTCGCAGGGAGGCCCGCCCCCGGCGTCGAGGGGCTCGCGGCGCAGACGCGCGCGCGCTTCCTCGACGCCATCGAGGCGCTCGACACCACCTCGGCCGAGCGCACCATGGCGGCGTGTCGGCTGGTGCTGCCGCCGCTCGAGCTCGTGCGCGAGGTCGTGCTGCCGCTGCTGCACGAGGTCGGCGCGCGCTGGACGCGCGACGAGTTCACCATCGCGCAGGAGCACGCGGCGAGCGCGGTGGTGCGCGGTCACCTCGGCGACGTGCTGCGCACCCTCGAGGCGCCGCTCGGCGCCCCCGTCGCGCTCAGCGCCACGCCTGCAGGCGAGATGCACGAGTTCGGCGCGCTCCTCGCGGGGATCGTGGCGGGCACGCAGGGCTTCCGCGTCGTCTACCTCGGAGCGAACGTGCCGGCCGAGGACCTCGCG
>CAIXWQ010000750.1 GCA_903923175.1 uncultured delta proteobacterium
CGAACCGCGCGTCGGGTCGCGCGCCGACCACGCGCGCGAGCTCGCGCAGCTGCACGCCGTGCCAGGCCGCGACGGCCGACCACCCCTCGACGCGGTGGTGCTCCACGCGCACGTCGGTGCGGGTCATGCGCTGCAGATCCTCGAGCGAGAAGTCGGCCGGTCGATCGACGAGCCCGCGCACCTGCAGCACCCAGCCCGCCGGCGCGAGCGGGACTTCGTCGGCGAGGTAGTACTCGGGGAACGCGTCCGGCGCCGTGAGGTCAGCGGCGCGCGCCGTGGGCGCAGTGCGCGAGCCCGAGAAGAGGCCGCGCTCGCCGCGTTCGTTCCAGCGCTCCATCGCGCCGAGCCACTTCGTGCGCGGCTTGCGGGGATCGCATCCGAGGACGAGCGAAGCGCTCGTCGCGATCGCGGACGTGAGGAACGTACGTCGACCGATGCCGCGGTCAACCACGACGACCTCCCGTGAGCATCGACAGCAGCGTGCGCGGGTGCGTCACGACCATGAGCAGGTGCCCGACGACGAACGCGGCGAGCCCCACGAGCCCGAGGAAGTGCACCGCGCGCGCGCCGTCGTAGCCGCCGAAGAGCGCGGCGAGCCAGCGCAGCTGCACCGGCTTCCAGATGGCGAAGCCCGACAGGACCTCGAGCACGCCGAGCGCAACGGCGCTCGTGTACGCGGCTCGCTGAAGACCGTTGTAGAGCCCCGCCGCCGCGGGCGCGGGGCGAATGCGGAGGTAGCCGAGCCCGGTCGCGATCGCGTTCGGCGCGTCTCGTCGAGGCGCGAACGCGCGCCGTCGCCACTCGCCGCTGGCGAGCACGTAGCCGAGGTAGAGGCACGCGTTCGCGAGCAGCACCCAACCGACCGCGAAGTGGACATGCCGCGCGCCCGCGAGCCAGTGCCCGACGCGGAGCCACCGCGGTGGATGCGCCCCTTGCAGCGGAAACCATGCGTAGAGCCGACCGCGCGGGCCGAGGTACGGGTAGGCCGCGTAGATCTGCACGCCGCTGGCGGCCATGACGGCGAGCGTCGGCACCGCGAGCCAGTGCGTGAGCCGGATCGGCCACGGCTGCTCACGTCGCGCCGTCGCTTGCGTCGCTGGCGTCGTTCTCATCGGGGCGCTCCTGGGTACGCGCCGAGGCGCCGCCGGTCTCTCGGGCGTTCCCCAGCCTTCGTGCGAATGCGTGGCGTCGCGTAGGGCAGCAGGACGCCAGCCGCGCTGCAGGACGCCGCGAGCGGGAGATGAGCCGCCGCGGAGCGCTCGGCAGCGCAGCGTGGCGCGGCCGGTGGTCGCGCCCGAGTCGCGCGCGGGTCGCGCTCGCAAGAGCGGGTCGGCCTCAGCGCGCCACGAGCCCAGAAGCCGTCGTCGGTAGCCCACCGACCGAGGAGATCGGGCTCAACGCCCCGCGGTCGACGGCGAACCCAGCGAGCGTGCCTGCACCGTTGGCGAGCGCGTAGAGGAACCGTCCGTGACCGGCGAACGCCATGTCCACGGTATGGCTGCCGGCGCCCGTCGAGCCCGCAACGCCCTGCACGAGGGTCACCTGGCCGTGCTCGTCGATGGCGTACGACGAGATCGTGCCGCTCCCCGCGTTGGCCGTGAACGCGTATCGGCCCTTGGCATCGACGACGAGCCAGCATGCGGCGGTCTGCCCGTCGGGGACCGAGGCGCTGTCGATCGTGAGCTGCACCTCGTGCGAGATTCCGTACGAGGACACGGCTGCCGCGCCCGCGACGCCACCGGACGCTTCCGACACGATCAGCTCACCGCTTGGCGTGAAGTCGAACCCGAACGGCGTCATTCCGCTCGCCTGCGTCGTCACCGGATCGTGTGCACGGCCTCGTCGATCGACG
>CAIXWQ010000751.1 GCA_903923175.1 uncultured delta proteobacterium
CCTCGGCCGAGCTATATGACTCCAAGACCGGCACATTCAGCCCGACCAGCTCGATGACAGCCGCTCGCGGAGCTCACACCGCGACCCTGCTCCCCGACGGCCGCGTCCTGATCGCCGGAGGCTACGGTGGCTCGGTACAGGTCGCCTCAGCCGAGCTGTACCAGCCGTAGGGGTTTACGGGAGTGCGGTAAGGCCAAGACCCAGTCTGCGACAGCTGCCTGGGTAGGCACGGAGTCGAGGGACCGCTGGATGTGTGCGGGCGGCGGTGGGCGGCGGCATGGCCTCCGACCAGCTGCTTTGAACCGCCTCGGACACCGCCGGGTATCACTAATCTCTTCTTTGCGAGATCTGCGGAGTAGGGCCGTCCCAGGAGTCTCTCGTGCTGAAGAGGGGTCGGTGTGCGAACCGCACGGTCCCGGCCGCGGGTCAGTCGGCCGCCGGGCCACAGGGTCCCACAACGACTGAGTCAATTGGGGCGCCCGAGTCGATCGACTCGAGACCACCCGGAGCATGGAGGTCAGGGCCATGGGAGACGTGCAATCCCGCCGTGGCACGGGGGTGCGGGCCGTCAGCCTCGGCCTGGCCGGCCTCGTGGTCGCCCTCTCGCTCGTCGGCTGCTGGTGGAACTCGGCCACGACAGAGCCGATCGCCCGCGAGCTCCACACCGCAACTCTTCTCTCCGACGGCCGCGTCCTCATCGCCGGCGGATGGAACTGGAACATCCCCGCGGTTGCCTCTTCGGCCGAGCTGTATGACCCCAAGACCGGCACCTTTGGCCCGACCGGCCCGATGGCCACCCCTCGACACGGCCACACCGCGACGCTTCTAGCCGATGGTCGCGTCCTCGTAGCCGGGGGACGGAATCTCGATGGTGGGAGCGACTGGATGTGGCTCTCTTCGGCCGAACTGTATGACCCGAAGACCGGCACCTTCAGCCCGACCGGCTCGATGGGGACGGCTCGATATGAACATACCGCCGCGCTGTTGTCCGACGGCCGCGTCCTGATCGCCGGAGGCTACGCTGGCGGCAACTCCTTTTCCTCAGCCGAGTTGTATGACCCGAAGACCGGCACCTTCAGCCCGACCGGCTCGATGGCTCACGCCCGCTACCTCCACACCGCCACGCTGCTCTCCGACGGCCGCGTCCTGATCGCAGGAGGCAGCGATGGCTCCAACTTCATTTCCCCGGGCGAGTTGTACGACCCCAAGACCGGCACCTTCAGCCCGACCGGCTCGATGGGGACGGCTCGAAATGAACACACCGCCACGCTGTTGTCCGACGGCCGCGTCCTGATCGTCGGAGGCTACGCCTGGTCGTACTACGCCTCGGCGGAGCTGTACGACCCCAAGACCGGCACCTTCAGCCCCACCGGTTCGATGGCTGTCGCTCGAGAAGGCCACACCGCCACACGTCTCGCCGACGGCCGCATCCTGATCGCCGGAGGATCGGATGGCTGGAGCACCCAGGCCTCGGCGGAGCTGTATAACCCGAAGACCGGCACGTTCAGCCCGACTGGCTCGATGGCTGTCGCTCGCAAGTTCCACACCGCCACGCTGCTCCCCGACGGCCGCGTGCTGTCCGCCGGGGGCGACGATGGCTCGGTTGCTCTCGCCTCGGCCGAGCTGTATGACCCCAACACCGGCGCGTTCAGCCCGACTGGGCCGCTGGTTGCCGCATCCCCGTAGCCGGAGCCTGCAACTGACTCGAGTGTCGACGCCCCGCCTTCGCCCCGGCCGAGCTACCCGCCTCCGGCCAGCATAGCCCCAGGCGATGTCTGGAACCCGACCCTCTCGGTTCTGGCGACGTGCAGTGCTGACGCCCAGCCGGGTTGGCCTGCGATGGCTGTAAGTGTGGACGGAGAAACGCCATTAGTTGCCTCTGCCACCTGCGGGCAGGGCTCAGGGTCCGTGAAGCAATCCGAACAGTTTGGTCCGCCCCTAAATGCAAATGACAACGTCCTCGAGATACAAGTAAGCGGGGGTGACGCTGTCGGCGACAGCTTTGATACGTGGACGTACCACTACGTCTGGCAGCCCTGAGCGCCTAATCAGGCGGTCTTCGATGGCGCAACATAAGCAGGGCGGATTCTCGCAAGGCATCGGGTCGAAAGGGGCCACCTGATCTGGGAACTGTGCGAATGAGCCAGCGGCATCGTTCCTGGCATGAGGTGTGGGTAATGGGACAGTGCGGTCCCGCCACCGGCACCGGTGGCACCGGCGGAATACTGTACCTGGAGAGAGTTGGGATCGACGACCGGGCCGGGTGGCTCGTTCCAAGCGAGGTAGGAGACGAACATGACCGGTTCTGACGGGGGAACGCTGCCGACGTGTCCGAACGGCCACCCAGTTGCTTTCGCGGGTCAGCGCTTCTGCGAGGTCTGTCGCATGCCGATCGGCGCGCCGGCGGGACCCGCAGCACCGGAGCCGCTGAGCCCGCCGGTCGCCCCGCCACCTGCCTTCGCCCCGCCACCCGCCTTCGGGCCGCCACCTGCCTTCGCGCCGCCGCCGGTCGCGCCCCTTCCGGGAGCGCCGGTCGTCGCGGGACCGGCCGCGCGTGGGGGAAGCCGCTCCACGCTGCCGATGCTGCTCGGCGTCGCGGTCTGCCTGGCGGTGGTTGCAGGCGCCGTACTCGTCGTGGCCAAGCCGTTCGGCGGCGGTGGCGCCTCGCCGTCTCTCGCTACGGGAGCAATCCTGGCATCGCCGGCCGTGACGCCGACAGGCACCGGGACCGCTCTGGCATCGCCGTCGGCGGCAGCTCAGGTGCCGCCTGCGCCCACCAACTTCACCGCGACGCGCAAGAGCGGCTCCGTCCCCTGCCCCAGCGCCGACGACTCGTGCTCCCAGACCGACCTTGCCTGGCAGGCGAGCGCTGACCCGGGAACGGGGTTCAGGATCTACTGGACGGGGACGGGCGAGGGTCCCGACGCCACCTGCCAAACGGTGCAAGCTCAGGCGACGGTCAGGCTGGATACGGAGCCGGCCGCTAGAAGCGTCCAGATCTTCGACCCGATGGCCGTGGGCGGAGGCCAGATCTGTTACTGGATCACTGCCGTCAACAGCACGGGCGAATCGGCGCAAGTTCCCGCCGCGGGCAACAACGCCGGCCCGACATCGCCGACCGCCCCGTCCGAGTCGCCGACTGCCGAGCCTTCCAGCGTACCGACCCATTCGAACGCTGGCACCTTCAGCCCCACCGGCTCGATGGCCACCGCTCGCGACAGCCACACTGCCACAGCGCTCCCCGACGGCCGCGTCCTCATCGCCGGAGGCGACAACACTGCCGAGGGCAATGGGCTCACCTCAGCCGAACTGTATGACCCGGCGACCGGCACCTTCAGCCCGACCGGCTCGCTGGCCGCCGCTCGCGGATACCACACCGCCACTGCGCTCTCCGACGGCCGCGTCCTGATCGCCGGAGGCTACGAAGGTTC
>CAIXWQ010000752.1 GCA_903923175.1 uncultured delta proteobacterium
CGCGCACGGCGACCGAGCTCCTCGGCGACGGCGCGGCCGGCGTGCCGCGGCCTGGCGCGTGGGTGTCGCTCGAGGGGGTGGTCGTGAGCGATCACGTCGCGGTCGCGCGCTGGACGAGCGCGTCGGGGCTCCCCGGCGCGGGCGAGGGCGACGCGCCGGCCTCGGCGGGCGAGGCGGACGAGTTCGTCCTCGAGGGGCCGCGCGGCCGCGTGATCGTCCCCGCCGGCGCGACGTGGTCGAGCACCTTCGCCGACGGCGACGCGACCTTCGGCGGCGAGGCGCGCCGCTGGATCCCGACCGGGTCCCACGCCGTGGTGGCCGGCTTCGTGGAGCTCGCCAGCGACGACGAGATCCTCCTGCGCCCGGGCGGCGCGGGCGAGCACGACGATCTCGTCGTCTTCGCGACCTCGCCGCAGCAGGAGCCGCGCGCGCTCCTGCGCACGCGCCTGCTAGGGCACCACGCGACCGCGTTGCTCACCTGCGCGACGCTCCTGGCCGGGCTCTGGATGATCCTCTGGCGCTAGCGCGCCCGCGCGCGCTGCGCAATCGCAGCTTCGGATACTTGGCGCGTCGGCGTGCGCCGCGCTCAGCCGAGCCAGGGCGTGCGGCCGACCATCAGTCGATCGAGCATCGCCTGCATCGTGGCGCGCACCTCTTCGTAGGCGCGCGCCAGGAACTCGCCGTCGTCGGCCGCCTCGGGGCCGACGTCCCACTTCAGCGGCGGGCCGAAGGCGATCGTCGTCTGCGCGGGCAGGGGGAGGTACGGCACGAAGGCCGGCACGACGCCCCACGGCACCGTGAGCGCGATGGGGAAGACGTCGGTGCGCGCCCAGCGATGCAGGTTCAGCCGCCTCGCGATCGCGTCGCCGCGCGTGAGCACGATGAACTGCTCGTGGGTGCCGACCGAGACGACCGGCACGATCGGCACCTGCGCGCGCACGGCGAGCTGCAGGAACCCGACGCGCCCGCCGAGGAAGACCTTGTCGCGATCCTCGAACGCGCGGAACGCGTCGTAGTCGGAGCCCGGGTACACGAGCACGAGCGCGCCGCGATCGAACGCGCGCCGCGCGCCTACGTGCCCCGCGCGCAGCATCCCGAGCCGTTGCGCGTACTTTCGCAGGGTCGGGTCGTCGAACAGGAGATCGTGCGCGAGGCCGTAGACGGCGCGCGAGACGCCGCGCGGCCGGAAGTGGTCGCGGATCGCGAGGTCCGTGAGGAACGAGTCGCTCGGCACCAGCCCGCCGTTGTGGTTGCCCACCAACAGCGCCGCGCCGCGCTCCGGGACGTTCTCGAGCCCCACGTACCGAGGCCGGAACCACACGCGCGTGAGCGCGCGGAACGCGGGCGTGAGCAGCTCGATCAGCGCCTCGTCCCGGGCGTCGACGTCGTCGGCGGGCGCGCGCAGCTTGTGCGGCGCGAGCGCATAGCGCGCGATCTTCGCGATCAGCAGCGGTGGGGCGAGGATCCCGATCGCGTCCTCGGCCGGCACGAGCGCCGAGGCGCGGGCGAGCCAGGCGCGTGCGGCGGCGATGGCGGCGATGGGCGCGGCCATGGCGCGCGTCTCAGCGGCGGATGACTTCCTCGAGGCCGCGTCGCGGCGTCGGCTGCACCGACGGGCCGTAGCCGAGGCGGAACATCAGCTGCGGCAGCCCCGCGCGCTCGAGCAGCGCGGAGAGGCGCGGGCGCAGCTCGGCGAGCTCGATCGGCTGGTTCAGGAAGCTCGCCGACACGCCCCGCGTGGTCGCGGCGAGCAGCACGTGGGCGAGCGCCTTGCCGGCGTTCAGCCACGCCCGCGGCTCGTCCTTCTCGGTGCCGAGGACGACCAGCGCAGGCGCCGCCTCCGCGAGCTCGTCGTCGTGGCGCGCCTGCTCGTCGCCCCAGTCGAAATTGCGGACCACGAACGGGCCGAGGTACGAGGCGACCGTCGAGAAGCCGAAGCCGTAGCCGGGCACGCCGTCGTGCGAGCTGGTGTGGTTCGGGTGGATCCAGGCGGCGAGCTCCCGGCGGAAGCGCATGTCGGACCCCTGCAGCCGATCGGCCTCCATCACCAGCTCGGCCGCGCGGACGCGGTGGTCGTGATCGATCGGCACGAGCCACGCGCCGTGCGCGCGCGCCGCGTCGCCGAGGCTCGCGAGCAGATCGGCCGGGACCGGCTTCGGCTCGAACGCGAGGCGGTTGGTGTGGCGCCGCGGGATGGCCTCGAACAGCGCCAGCTCCTCCTCGGTGGCCGGCGACGAGAGGTGGAGCGAGAGGCGCGCGAGCAGGTCGGGGTGGCGCTTGAGGTCGGGCAGGATGGAGACGTCGGCGCGGTAGCCGAAGCGGCGCGCGGCGAGCTCCAGGTGGTAGAGCGCCGCGCCGCAGCTGATGACGAGCTCGCGGTGCTCGGGGTCGACCACCGGCAGCGCGCGCTTGCGATCGGCGATGAGCTCGAGCGTCTCGCCGGTGATGTGGAAGACCCACGGCTGCGAATTGTGCTCGGAGGGCGCGAGGATCGCGCAGCGGACCAGGAAGGCGAGCCGCTCGGCCGGCGTCCCTTTCGCGGGAAAGCTCGCTTCGGTGACGTTCCACTCCTCCAGCTCGGTCGGCATGGAGGCCCTCATCGCATCTCGCGTGCCGGCACGCGCGGGCGTGCGCGCCTGCAGATCCGCGATCGACCGAGCCTCCGAACGGTGCGGCGTCGCTCAGGAGGCCAGCGCCACTCCGAGCTGCTTGCGCAGGTTGAAGTGCCGCTCGCTGCACGCGAAGACGAGCAGATCGCGCATGCGCTCGCCGGGTCCGCCGGCGTCGCCGCGCTCCTCCCGCGAGAGGATCTTCCCCGCGGTCGCGAGGTCGTTGCAGAGCACGAGCCCCGCGCGGCACGCCGTCTTGTCGACGCCGTGCGCCCAGCGCTGCAGGTTGGTGCGGCCGCCGGCCTCCACGAAGTGCAGGTAGTAGCCGCGCAGGCGGTCGATCTGCGTCGGCTCCAGCACCGGCAGGATGGCGCCCGAGATCGGCGCGACGCGCGTCTTGGCGTGCGCGGGGATCGGCAGCCCGGGGTTCGCGACCGACAGGGCGGCGAGGAAGAGGTCCTCGAGGTCCGGGACGCCCGGGAAGAGCCAGCGGACGAAGTGCTCCTCGCGGAAGCTGGCGAGCGAGCGCCCGCACTCGAAGGCGACCTCGAGCGGCGTGCGGCCGGAGAGGAGCCGTCCGCCGATGCGCAGGTTCGGCGGCATCCCGGGGATCATCTCGATCGCCTGCGGCAGCTCGGGGTCGATGAAGATGGGCGGCGGCTTGAGCCCGAGGATCGCCGCGGCCCAGGCGAGCGCGCGCACCGCGCTGATGGTGGAGGTGGCCGGATCCTGCCGCTTGGCCGGGTCGAGCTTCGGCAGGAGCTTGTCGCGGCGGAGCGCGCTCACGCGGCCGAGCAGCACCGCGCTGGTGATGACCGAGAAGATGTCGCCGGTGAGCAGCTCCTCGTCGGGGTGGAACAGCAGCCGCCGCCACGCGTCCGAGGAGATCGCCGCCGAGAACTTCGGTAGCTGCAGCGTCTTGTGCCGCTCGTAGAGCGCGTGCTCCTCGGGGGTCGCGTGCCCGGCGAACGACAGCGCGGAGGCGACGCACCACTGCTCGTCGAGCTTGCCGGCCTGCTGCGCCCACCGGAGCAGCAGGCGCATCGGCTCCGGATCGAGCGGATCCTGCCGGATTCGCCGCTGCAAGTCGGTCGGATCGTCGGCCGCGACGGGCGTCGCGACGGCGCCGAGATCGACCTCGACCGCGACGTCGTTGCGCGCGCTCTCGAGATCGCCCTCGAGCTGCCGGATGCGCGCCTGCAGGCGGAGGATCTCGGCGCGCATCTGCGCGAGCTGGGCCGACTCGGCCGACACCGGCACGAGCGCGGGCGAGGGGACGTGCGTCGCGGGCGCGACGTGCGTCGCGGGCGCTGCAGGCGCCACGGGGGCCGCGGAGGGCGGGGCCATCACGAGGCTCGGGCGCCCTTCGTCGTCGGCGTACGAGATGCTCGGCGTCACCGCTTGCACGACGATGCGCACGTTGTGGTGCGCCTCCCACGCCGTCTGCAGCGCGGTCTCCAGGCGCCGCAGCCGATCGCGGTCGAGCCCCATCGAGTCGGCGGCGCGATCCAGGCGCTGGCGCTCCTCGACCGTGATGATGCCGTCCTCGATGACCTCGGCGAAGATCTCCTCGTACATCGCCTCCAGGCGACCGAGGCGGATTCCGCCGTGCGTCTCGCCGGCCTCGAAGCTCGCGGCGTGATCGAAGGTGCCAGGTAGGATCGACGGGCGATCGGACATTCGGTGTCCCTCCGAGGAGCGAGCCTCGCACGCGATCCGCCTGGCTGTCTCGCCGGGTGTCTCGCGCTCGAAACGCGCGCACGCCCTTGTGCGCGCGCACGCCAGGCCCCAAGGTACGCGCCCCTTGAACGCGTACACCGTCCTCCTGTTCATCCACTCCTGGCTCCGCTGGGGCGTCGTCGCGCTCGCGTTCGTGCTGCTCTTTCGCGCCTTCACGCGCGGCCGCGGCGGCGCGCCTTGGACCTCGGCCGACCGCGGCCTCTCGGTCGCCTTCACCGCGGCGCTCGACACGCAGCTGCTGCTCGGCCTCGGCCTCTACTTCGGCCTGAGCCCGTTCACGCCGCGCACGGGCGCCGCGCTCGGCGCCGCGATGAAGGTGGCTTACCTGCGCTTCTGGGCGGTCGAGCACGTGTTCGCGATGGTCTTCGCGATCGTCGCCGCGCACGTCGGCGTCGCCAGCGCCAAGCGCGCCGAGGACGACGCGACCCGCTACAAGCGCGTCGCGATCGGCGTCGCCGTCGCGCTGGTGGCGATCGCCGTGGGCATCCCGTGGCCGGGGCTGCCGTACGGTCGGCCGCTGTTCCGATTCTGAGCGGTACGGCGCGTCGAGCGCCTACACTCGCCGCGTGAAGCAGCACCGCCGCCGGCAACGCGTCGCCGCCGCGATCCCCTCGGCGCTCGTGCGCCTGGCCGTCGCCGCGGTCACCACGACCGTGGCGGTGATGGTGCTCTCGCACCGGATGGCCCTGCCGCTCGCGTTGATGGGCGGCTGGGACGTCGGCGGCCTGAGCCTGCTCGTGCTCGCCTGGCTCGCCATCGGCGGATGCGACGCGGCGCTCACGCAGAACCGCGCGGCGTCGCAGGACCCTGGGCGCACGACCGTCTACGTCCTGATCACGCTGACCTCGGCGGTCAGCCTCTTCGCCGCGGTCGCGCTCGCGCATCGAGCCAAGACGATGATGGGGGGCGACACGCTCACCGCCGCGCTCCTCTGCATCATGACGGTGGCCGTCTCGTGGCTGGTCACCAACACCGCCCTCACATTGCGGTACGCGCACCTGTACTACCGCGAGGATCACGAGGGGGTGGGCGGGGTCGACTTCCCCGGCAACGCGCGGCCCACCTACCTCGACTTCGCGTACTTCGCGTTCACCATCGGCATGACGTTCCAGACCTCGGACGTCCAGATCAAGAGCCCCGCGATCCGCGCGACCGTGCTGGCGCACGCGATGCTGTCGTTCGCCTACAACACGGCGATCCTCGCGTTCGCGCTGCAGCTCGCGTTCGGCCTGATCGCCTGAGCGCCTGAGCGCGGCCGTGCGCGCCTCGGCGCAGCTCCTTCGGTCGCCGGCAAGTTGCGCGCGGCGCGCGGCGCGCCTTCTCGTCCGGCGCGCGACCGTCGGCCGCGTTCCTGACGCGCGCGCCGACGCACGCGGAATGCAGGCGCTTGGTGCATGGTCAACGCGGCCCCGGTCGTCGGCGACGCGAGCCGGCTGCGCGTGCTGATCGTCGACGACGACGAGGACGGCGCGCACGCGCTCGCCGCGCTGCTCGTCTCGTTCGGCCACGAGGTCGATCTCGTGTTCGACGGCCGCTCGGCGCTCGAGCGGGCCCGGCTCGGCGCCTACGACCTCGCCATCGTCGACGTGAACATGCCAGGCATGAGCGGCATCGACGTCTGCCGCGCCATCCGCGCCATGCAGCAGGATGGGTACACCTACATCCTGATGCACACCGCCACCGACCGCTCGAACGTCCTGCCGGCGATGCGCGCCGGAGCGGACGACTTCCTGCGCAAGCCGACCGACGTCCTCGAGCTCGAGGCGCGGCTCATCGTGGTCGCGCGGGTCGCCGAGCATCACCACAAGCTCCAGGCGCGGGCGCGCGAGATCCGCAGCGACAGCGAGCGCGCGATGCGCGCGGCGCGGACCGACGCGCTGACCGGCGCCGGCAGCCGCCTCCAGCTCGACGAGGACCTCGAGTCGGTGCACGCCCTCGCCCGACGCTACGGCCGCCCCGCCTCGCTCGCGGTGTTCGACGTCGACTGGTTCAAGTCGATCAACGACACGCTCGGCCACCTCGCCGGGGACGAGGTCCTCGCGCGGATCGCGGCGGTCATGCGCGGCGAGCTCCGCGACACCGACCGGTTCGACCGCTTCGGCGGCGAGGAGTTCGTGGTCATCCTCCCGGAGCAGACGTGCGTCGACGCGGTGGTCGCGAGCGAGCGCGTTCGTCGCGCGATCGAGGTGGCGGCGATCCCGCGCGATCCGACGCCGCTCGGGACGGTCGTGACGGTGAGCGGGGGCATCGCGGAGCTGTCGCCGGCCGACGGCTCGGTGCTCGAGTGGCTCGCGCGCGCCGATCGCGCGCTCTACCGCGCGAAGCACGGCGGCCGCAACCGCGTCGTCGCGGCGGTGTGAGCGGTGTGAGCGCGTCAGAACACGAACGGCAGGTCGAGCTGCACGATCTGGTACTTCGCCGCCGCCATCGGATCGTCGATGCCGCGGAAGTAGCCGAGGCCCGGTCGCGCGATCGCGGTGCGGGAGAGCGGGACGTTCGCGCGCAGGGCGAGCCCGAAGCTGGCCTGCTCGCGCCGGGTCTGCACCAGATCCACGCCTGCCGCGTAGTGAAGGTGTTCGGCGCGCACATCGCCCAAATGCGCCCGGGTACGGGAAGAGTGAGGGTCGCCGCCGGCACCTCGCCGAGCCTCCGGGGTCGTCGCTACCGCCACCGGCGCGACCGGGGCACGGTCCGCCGATGCTCCGCCGCGATTACCTCGAGCGCTTGATCGAACAATTCGCCGCGGCGATCGCGAAGGTGGCCGCGCGGGTTCAGGAGGGGCGCGCCGGAGAGGGCGTGCGCGAGGCCGACAAGGCCATCGCCTCGCTCGCGAGCATGCCGTGGCCGATGCTCGCGCGGCTCGAGGCGAGCACGGTGTCCTCGCTCCTCGAGCGCGAGCGCGTGCGCGTCCTGGTCGACGTCCTGAGCGCGCGCGCGGTCGCGGCGCGGGCCGCGGGCGACGAGGCGGGCGCGACCCGCGCGGCCACGCTCTCCAGCGAGCTCCGGGCGTGCCTGGGCGACGACTCGCGCTGAGAGAGTCTGGAACAGTCGCTCCAGTCGGAGCCCCGCCCGGTGAGGCGCTCGGGTTCAGTCTCCCGTCGCGCTGCGATCGCGTGATACCTTGGCAGGGCGTGGACGATCCGCCGTACTCGTCGCAGACGCTCCGCGTCGAGCACCCCGTGCCCGACGACGCCAAGCCGCCGCTCTTCGCGGTCGGCTGCCTCGTCTCCGGGAGCTACGAGATCCGCAAGCTGCTCGGCGAGGGCGGCATGGGGCAGGTCTTCGAGGCGCACGACCGAGAGCTCAACCGCCGCGTCGCCATCAAGGCGAGCTGGCCGAGCGTCGACGCCGCGATGCTGCGCAAAGAGGCGCAGGCCCTCGCGGCCGTCCAGCACGCCGGGGTCATCCAGGTCTACGCGTACGGCGTCCACGAGGGGATCGCCTACTTCGTGATGGAGCGGATCCTCGGCGTCGATCTCGACGTCCACGTGCAGAAGCGGCGCGACTCGGGTCAGCCGCTCACGCTGGCCGAGTCGATCGACATCTTGATCCCGCTCGCCGAGGTGCTCGCCGCGGTTCACCGCTCGGGCATCGCGCACCGCGACATCAAGCCCTCGAACGTCATGCTCACGGCCGGCAGCCGGCTGGTGCTCACCGACTTCGGGATCTTCTTCACCGAGTCGCGCTCGGAGGGGCACGTCCCCGCCGGCACCGTCGACTACATGGCGCCCGAGGCCTTCTCGGGGACCATCACGCCCGGCTCGGCCTTCCTCCTCGACGTCTACGCCTTCGGCATCCTCGCGTACGAGCTCATCTCCGGCTTCGTCCCGTTCCACGGCGAGACGCTGCAGGACCTGATGAACGCGCACGTGCACCAGCAGCCGCCGCCGCTCTCGACCCCGCGCCCGGACGCGCCGCCGGAGCTCACCGCGCTCGTCGCCGAGCTGCTCGCGAAGCTCCCCGAGGAGCGGCCCGAGTCGATGGACTACGTCGCCAAGCGCCTGCGCTCGATCCGCTCGCGCCTCTCGGAGGAGCCGAGCGCGAACTTCTCGGTGCTGCTCGTCGAGGACGATCCGGTCATCGCGAAGCTCGTGTCGCCGAAGCTCCGCCGCGCGGTGCCCGGCTGCGAGATCCGGGTCGCGATCGACGGCGACGGCGCGCTCAAGGCGCTCGGCGAGCGCGTCCCCGACCTGCTGTTCCTCGACCTGCAGCTCCCCGGCACCAACGGCATCGAGGTCGCGATGCACCTGCGCGGCCTCCCCGACGCCGCGCGCTGCGAGGTCGTCGTCATGAGCGGCGGCGCGACGCCGAGCGATCTCGCCGTGCTGGAGATGATCGGCGTGTCGCGCTTCGTGCCCAAGGGGGCGGGGGTCGGCGAGCGCGCCGCGACCGTGGCCGTGCAGGTCTACCGCGAGAAGCTCGGGAGCCTGCGCGAGTCGCTCCGCACCAGGACCGTCGAGCGGATCCCGCGTTCCAGCAGCAAGCCCTGACGCGCGGCGCTCGGCGCGGCGCCGCGATCCGCCGTAGGATGCGAGCCGTGAAGCGCTCCCTGGTCGCCGCCGCCGTGTCCCTCTCCCTGCGCGCGTCCGCAGCCGTCTGCGCGCTGCTGGCCTGCGCGTGCTCGTCCTCGAGCTCCAGCGGGGCGGCCGTCGACGCGGCCTCGCCCACGCGCGGCGATTTCGATCCGGTCGCGTTCGGCGGCGCGCGCCCCGCGCAGCTCTACGTGCCGACGAGCTACGCCGACGCGACCCCCGCGCCGCTGCTCGTGCTGCTGCATGGCTACTCCGCGAGCGGCGCGGTGCAGGATCTCTACCTCGGGCTGCGCCAGTACGCCGAGTCGCGCGGCTTCCTCTACGTCTACCCGGACGGCACCGTCGACAAGGCGGGCAACCACTTCTGGAACGCCACCGACGCCTGCTGCGACTTCGACGGCACGCACGTCGACGACTCGGCCTACGTCTCCGGGCTCATCAAGGAGATCGGCACGCGCTACAGCGTGGATCCGAAGCGCGTGTTCCTGGTCGGGCACTCCAACGGCGCGTTCATGTCGTTCCGGATGTCGTGCGACCACGCCGATCAGATCGCGGCGATGGTCGGCATCGCCGGCGCGACCTGGCTCGATCCCGCGAAGTGCAAGCCGTCCGCGCCCGTGTCGGTGCTCCAGGTGCACGGCACCGCCGACACCGAGGTGCTCTACGACGGCGCGACGACGCTCGGCACGATGCAGGGGAACTCGGCGTACCCGGGCGCGAAGCAGACGATGAGCACCTGGGCCGGCTACGACGGCTGCGCGACCACGCTCGACACCTCCGCGCCGAACCTCGACATCGAGGACACGCTCGCGGGCGCGGAGACCTCCGTGTCGAAGTTCGCGAGCGGCTGCGGCGCGCAGAGCGAGGTGCAGCTCTGGTCGATCGCCGGCGGCAAGCACCTGCCGAATTTCTCCGCGGCGTTCGCGCCGAAGATGCTCGACTGGCTCTTCGCCCACCCGAAGAAGTGAGCGGCTGGTCGGCGCGCTACAGCGCCTGCTGATCGGCGCCCACGCCGTTCGGGCCGGGGAGGGCGCTGCCGCTCGCGTCGCCCGCCGCGCCGCCGGCGCCGCCCTTGCCTGCCGTGCCGTGCACGCAGTCGAGCTTGTCGATCGTCGGCGCGTTGCCGACGTACGCGACGCACATCGAGGGGCCACCCGCGCCGCCCGCGCCGCC
>CAIXWQ010000753.1 GCA_903923175.1 uncultured delta proteobacterium
AAGGTTCGCCCTCGACTTTGGTGCCCGAACTGGTGGCGGAGACTCCGCTCCCGTCGGACCGCGACCTCGCATCTCCCTCAGCCGGCTCCGAGCCAAGGGAAACGCAAGGTCGGTGCGCTCCAGTGCGAACCGTCTCCTTGGTCCGGAGCTTGGTCACGCAGCTGGCGACCCGCAAATTCGGACATTGAGACGCTATGCGTCTTCGCTGCGTCGGCTGCTCTACCCGGCGTTTGCGGGGAGCGGCAAGTTGCTACATTTGCGCCGGTTTTTTTACGAAACCGCTGCTCTACCCCTGAGCTAGGTTGGCAGCTCGCCCCGAAGGGCAAGGGGGCGCTTGGATACCACAGCGGTCCTCGGGGTCAAGCCTACGCAGCCGAAGCGGCCCCTGCGCCGTCGCATTTACCCCCGCCGCGGCCGCCCGCCGCGCCCCCCAAGCCCCGCCGCGCCCCCGATCACGCCGCCCGCAGCCGCGACCAATCCACCAGCCGCACCCCGGTGTCGGCCAGCCCGAGCTCCATCGACTCGCGCATCCCCAGCAGATCGCCGCCGATCTGGAACGGCACCGCCCGATCGAACTCGAAGCGGCACCGCGTGACGAAGAAGTCGTGCATGTTCGGCAGCGGGTGCGCGCCCCGCCACAGCTTGAACATGTTGCGCGTCGCCTCGAGCACGTGCGCGCCGTACACGCGCACCGAGAGCCGCCCCGGCGCGTGCTGCGCGAACGGATACGCGCGGAAGCCGAACCCCCACTCCGGCGTCGTGGCGGCGCCGCCGACGTTCACCGGGCCCTCGTACATCACGCTCCCCTTGCCGATGCCAGGGATCGGCACGAGTCGCCCGTCGCCGTCGACCGTGAGCGCGTCGTCGCCGAGGTTCACCAGCCGCACGCGCGCCGTCTTCTCGCGCAGGCTGCGCGGGATGGTGCGCGTGAACAGCGCCTGCATGTAGCCGCGCAGCCCCGAGTTCGCCGCGCGCAGCGGCTCCGGCACCGACGCGATGTGCGCGCGCAGATCGGCGACCAGCTGCGCATCCCACCCCGTGCCCGCGAACGGCGCCGCGCGCCCCTCGACGTCGACCAGCGCGAACTCGCGGCTCGGCGGCGTCGCGCCGTCGAGGGCCGCCACGCGACGCAGCGCCTCGAGCGGCTTCGGCGCGCCGGTCACGTTCGCGAGCCCGTTGCCCGTTCCGAGGGGGAGCAGCCCCATCGTCGGCAGCGGCAGCCCCAGCGCGCGCAGCTCGTTGATCAGCGCCGTCGCGGTGCCGTCGCCGCCACCCGACAGCAGCAGGCTCGGGGGCGCGTGCGCGAGCTCGTCGCGGAGGAACTTGCGAGCGTCCTCGAGCGAGCTCGTGATCGCGATCCGGGCGCGCGGCAGCAGGCGACGGACGAGCCCGGCGATCGCCGGAGACCCGCGGCGCGCGTTGAGGTTCACGACGACGGCGACGCTCATCCGGCGAAAGGTAACCCGCTCGCGTCAGCTTGGCGTCACGGCGCCGGACGGCGCGCGCGGGCCGGCATTTCCGCGTTCATCCCCCCATCTGCCTCCGATCGTGACGCGCCACGCACGAGCTCGTGAGCGTCGTCGCTCCGCGCGCGATCGGCCGCGAAGAGCCCCGCGCGCGCCGGACCGTGCGGCCGTCGCGTCGCGCGGATCGCCCTTGAATTCTGGCCGATCCGCGCCCGAGGCGCAGGCCGAGCGAGCGCACAATTCAAGCAACGGCGCACCTCCTCCGATCGTCGGAATGCGCACAAGCACCGCGACCTCACGCGCGTGCAGCAATGGGGGATCGCATGGCGGAGACCAGCTCTTGGTCGATCGGCGACGGCGCGGTGCGCGGCCTCGGCCGGGCGCGCGCGCGCACCGCGCTCTCGTGGCTGAGCGTGGCGCTCGCCCCGCTCGCCGCGCTCACGACCGCGTGCGGCAACGGCGCGCCGCCCGCGCCGTCGACGCTACTGAGCAACGTCGAGCCGAGCGACACCGGCACGCTCCCCGACACCGAGTACGTCACCTTCGACGGCGACGTCGACGGCGGCGCCTGCAAGCCGCGAACGTGCGCAGACGTCGGCGCCGACTGCGGCCCCATCGCCGACGGCTGCGGCGGCCTCGTCGCGACCTGCGGCACCTGCTCGGCGCCGCTGATCTGCGGCGGCGCCGGCAGGCCGAGCGTCTGTGGCAGCTCGATCAACGACGGCGGCGGCTGCATCCCCCTCACGTGCGCGCAAGCGGGCGCCAACTGCGGCCCCATCGGCGACGGCTGCGGCGGCAGCGTCGACTGCGGCACCTGCGCGAGCGGGCAGTCCTGCGGCGGCGCCGGCACGCCGAGCGTCTGCGGCGTGAAGTTCGTCGGGGCCGACGGCGGCAGCGCCGACGCGGCGATCACCTGCAAGCCGCGCACGTGCGCCGCGGCGGGCGCCGACTGCGGCCCCCTCGGCGACGGCTGCGGCGGCCTCCTCGACTGCGGCACCTGCAGCAGCCCGCAGATCTGCGGCGGCGCCGGCACCCCGAGCGTCTGCGGAAACCCGTTCGCGCGCGACGGCGCCGTCTGCTCGCCCCGCAGCTGCCTCGATCTCGGCGCCAACTGCGGCCCGATCGGCGACGGCTGCGGCGGCATCGTCGATTGCGGCACCTGCCGCAGCCCGTACCTCTGCGGCGGCGGCGGCACGCCGAGCGTCTGCGGCAACCCGTACGTCGGCGACGGCGGCGCGGCCTGCACGCCGCGCACGTGCGCGGACGTCGGCGCCAACTGCGGCCCGGTCGCCGACGGCTGCGGCGGCGCCGTCGATTGCGGCACCTGCAGCGCCCCGTACCTCTGCGGCGGCGGCGGCACGCCCAACCGCTGCGGCAACCCCTACGCCGACGACGCCGGCGTCGTCTGCAAGCCGCAGACGTGCGCCAGCGCCAACGCCGACTGCGGCCTCATCGGCGACGGCTGCGGCGTCACCCTGTCCTGCGGCAGCTGCCTCGCCCCCGACATCTGCGGTGGCGACGGCACGCCGAGCCGCTGCGGCGGCGGCGGCACCGCGAGCTCGAGCAGCTGCACCACGCCGCTCTGCAAGCAGCAGATGGTCTGCCCCGCGAGCGGCGTCACGACGACCCTGAGCGGCACCGTCTACGCCCCGACGCCGTCGCAGTTCGGCGCCGCCGATCCGATCTTCGACGCCGTCGTGTACATCCCCAAGAGCGGCACCGTCGCGCCGTTCGCGAGCACGCTGACCTGCGATCGCTGCGGCAGCGGCGCCTCCACCGACGCCATCGTGAGCGCGGTCACCGGCCCCGACGGCAAGTTCGTGCTGCGCAACGTGCCGGTCGGCGCGAACATCCCCGTCGTGATCGAGGTCGGCCGCTGGCGCCGCTTCGTCGTGGTCTCCAACGTCGCGCCGTGCGTCGACACCCCGCTCTCCGCGGCGCAGACGCGCCTGCCGCGCTGGGAGGCCGAAGGCAACCCGCTCGACAACATCCCGCACATGGCGCTCGCCACCGGGAACGTCGACGCGCTCGAGTGCGTGCTGCGCAAGATCGGCATCGACGATCGCGAGTTCACCGAGCCGACCAAGAGCGGCCGCGTGCACCTGTACGCGCAGAACGGCGCCACGATCTCCAAGAGCACGCCGTCCATCGACGTGCTGTTACCGCGACGCCTCCCTGCCGGGACTCCGCGACAGCCTGACGATGCCCATCACGCCGCCGTCGCGCCCCGCGCGGTGGGCGTGATGCCCATCGCCGCGATCGGCGCCGCCCGCGCCGCC
>CAIXWQ010000754.1 GCA_903923175.1 uncultured delta proteobacterium
GCATCTACCTGCCGCGAACGGGCGAGCAGCCCCACGACGCGCCCCCGAACGCGCCGCCTGTCCGGCGCAGCACCGGCCGAGAGCGCGTGCTGGTGGTCGACGACGAGCCCGCCGTCCTGAACGTCGTGCGCCGCGCGCTCGCCGCCGGCGGCTACGATGTGCTGGTCGCCGCCGACGCAGCGCGCGCGCTCGAGATCTGCGCGGAGCACGGCGCCTCGCTGCAGCTGGTGCTCACCGACGTCGTGATGCCCGGGATGGGAGGGCGCGAGCTCGCCGAGCGCCTCGCGCCCCTCTGCCCGGCCGCGAAGGTGCTGTTCATGTCCGGCTACACCGACGACGAGCTCGCGCGCCGAGGCGTGCTCGGGAGCGCGTTCCTCCGCAAACCGTTCGACCGGCAGAGCCTCCTCGCCAAGGTGCGGAGCGTGCTCGATGGAGCCTGAGCGCGGCTGAGCGTGCTCGAGCGCGCTCGAGCCTTTGCACTTCTCAACCCCAGCTGCCCGGCACCCTTCACACTCCGTTCGCAACGTGTGCTCCGAAGCCGACCCCGATTGGGCCGGCTCATCGGAGGTTCGCGGACATGCTGGGTTTCATCATCGGGACGCTTTGCCTGATCGGGCTGATCAAGGTGCTGCGCCATGGCCGAGGCTGCGGCGCTGGCGTCGGCTACGGCGGTCATGGCGGCTGGGGCGGCGGAGGCGGCTGGGGCGGCCACGGCTGGGGCGCCTCGCATTGCGGCGGAGCCGAGGCGGGCGGCTGGGATGCACCGCGTTGCGGCGGCGGCGAGCCGGGTTGCGGCGGGTTCGACCGTGGCGGGCGTCACGGGCGCCATGGCGGGTTCGACGCCGGGTTCGGGGCGAAGATGTTCCTGCGCGGGCTCTTCGAGCGCCTCGACACCACGCCGGGGCAGGAGAAGGTCATCTTCCAGGCCGTCGACGAGGTGCGCGAAGCGATGCGCTCGGCGCGCCACGAGCTCGGCCAGTCGCGCACGGACGTGGCGGCGGCCTTCGGTCGCGAGCACTTCGACGCCGAGACGATGGGCGCCGTCTTCTCGAAGCACGACGACGCGATCGCGACCGTCCGCAAGGCGTTCGTGGGCGCGCTGGCGAAGGTGCACGAGGCGCTCGACGAGCGGCAGCGCCGCGTCTTCGCCGAGATCATCGAGACGCGCCTCCCCGGGATGCGCTGGGGCCTCGGCGGCGGGGCGTACCGCGGCGGGGGGCGTCGTGAGTGGTGAGGCGCCGGTGAGCGCGTTGACGGCGCCGCGCGCGCCGGAGCGAGCGGAACGAGCGTACGGAACGGAAGGAAGAGGTCGGTCATGCACCCGATGAAGCGAAGGTTCCTGATCGTCGTGCTGGGGCTCGGCACGGTGCTCGGCTACAGCGGCGGGTTCCTCTCCATGCGCTGCCACGCGCGCGCCCGCCGGGCGCACTTCGAGCAGCACGTCGCCAAGGTGTGCGCCGACGCGGCGCTCGACTCGGCCCGCAAGTGAGCGGCAGAAGCCCCGGGACCCGAGCGGCCGCGCTCGGCTCGGGGCTTCTCGCGTGGATCTGATAGAAATCGAGGCCATGGCCGTGCGCGTTCTGTTGATCGACGACGACGTCCGCTTGCAGGAGCTGCTGGCGACCTACCTCGAACAGAACGGCGTGCACGTCACGACGGCGACCGACGGCTCGCGCGGGCTGGTGGCCCTCGACGCCGGCGCGTTCGACGCCGTGCTGCTCGACGTGATGCTCCCCGGGATGGACGGCCTCGAGGTGCTGCGTCGCGTGCGGCTCAAGAGCAAGGTCCCCGTGCTGATGCTCACCGCGAAGGGCGACGAGACCGACCGCGTGGTGGGGCTCGAGATCGGCGCCGACGACTACGTCGCCAAGCCGTTCTCGCCGCGCGAGCTGCTCGCGCGCCTGCGCGCCGTGCTCCGGCGCTCGCAGCCGGCGGCGCTCTCCGAGAAGATCGTGGTCGGCGACGTCGCGCTCGACGTGGCGACGCGCGAGGTGCGCGTGAACGAACGGGCCGTCGAGCTCACGGGCATCGAGTTCGACATCCTGGTCGCGCTGGCGAGGCGCGCCGGGCGCGTGGTGCCGCGCGACGCCCTGCTCACCGAGGCCGGGCGCGGCGACGTCACCGTCGGCGAGCGCACCGTCGACGTGCACATCTCCCACCTGCGGCAGAAGCTCGGCGACGACCCGCGCGCGCCCAAGAAGATCAAGACGGTGCGCGGCGTGGGGTACGTGCTCGCGCGCGAGGATGCGTGAGCCGCTTCGTCGACTACTTCCGCGCCAGCCTGAGACGGAAGATCTTCTTCGGCTTCGGCGGGGCGATCGTGATCACGGGGCTCGTCGTGAGCGGCGGCCTGACGCTCCTCGGCGGCGGGCAGCCGACCTGGCGCACCGAGACCGAGCGCGTGCGCTCCTTCGTGAGCCACAGCTTCGAGGGGGCCTGGAACCGCCCCGCCGAGCGCGATCGGCTCGCGCTCGACATCGCCCGCGACCTCGATCTCGACCTGGTGGTGACCGACGTCACCGGCGCGGTGCTCGTCCAGCAGGGCCCCGAGAGCTGCAAGCAGGCGTCGATGACCGCGCCCGTGCTGCGCGACGGCGTGATGCTCGGCAGCGTGCAGATCTGCTCGGATCGCCACCGGGGCGGTCACCTCGCGCGCCGCCTCGGGATCGGCATGCTCGCGTCGCTGGTGGTGCTCTGGGCCTTCGCCGGCCGGATCGCGCGCCGCATGTCGGGCCCCATCGCCGAGATCGGGCGCGTCGCGCGCGAGATCGGCGCGGGCAACCTGCAAGCGCGCGCGCGGCTGCGCGGCTTCCACGGCGAGGAGGCCCGGCTCGCGCTGATGATCAACGACATGGCCGATCGCATCGAGAAGCAGCTCGCCGATCAGCGCGAGCTGCTCGCGGCCGTCTCGCACGAGATCCGCACGCCGCTCGCGCGCATCCGCATCCTCGTGGAGCTCGCGCGCGACGCGCGCGACGGCGGGCTCGACAAGAAGACGCTCGACGACCTCGAGCGCGAGGTGATCGAGATCGACGCGCTCGTGAGCGAGCTGCTCGCGAGCTCGCGCCTCGATTTCGCCGCGCTCTCGATGCGCGAGCTCGAGCCGATCGAGATCGCCCAGCGCGCGCTCGAGCGCGCGGGGCTCCCGGTCGATCTGCTCTCGGCCGAGGGATCGCCGGCGCGGACCATCGTCGGCGACGTGACGCTCCTCGGCCGGGCGCTCGCCAACCTGCTCGAGAACGCGCGGCGCCACGCCGGCGGCGTCACCGGGCTGCGCGTGGTCGGTCGCGGCGCGCGGCTCGCCTTCGAAGTCGAGGACGACGGGCCCGGGTTCGCGACCGGGGAAGAGACGCGCGTGTTCGAGAGTTTCTACTCCCACGGCGGCGACGGCACCGGGCTCGGCCTGGGGCTGGCGCTGGTGCGCCGCATTGCCGAGTCGCACGGCGGTCGCGCCTACGCGGAGAACCGTGGCGAGCGCGGTGCGCGCGTCGGGATCGAGCTGCCGATCGTTGGCGTCCGCGCCCGCGCCGCGTAATCGGTCTCCCCTCGCCGCGGCCCCCGCCACGTGCGAACCTCACTGCAGGTACCAATGGTCGAAATCACCATGTCCTGGCCGTCGCGAAACGCGCTCGGCGAGGAGACGATGCGCGCCCTCGTCTCGAAGATCCGCGACGCCGACGGGGCGCCGCTGCTCTTGCGCGGCTCGACCGACGCCTTCTGCGCGGGGCTGAACCTGCGCGAGGTCGCCTCGCTCGACGGGCGCACGGTGGAGCCGTTCCTGCGGCTGCTCGAGGCGCTGATGTCGACGCTGTACCTGTATCCGGGCCCCACCGCGGCCTGCATCGAAGGGCACGCGATCGCGGGCGGGTGCCTCCTCGCGCTCTGCTGCGACGTGCGCGTCTCCACCACGCGCTCGGACGTGCGGCTCGGGCTCAACGAGGTCGCGCTCGGCCTCCGGTTCCCGCCGCGCGTCTTCCGCATCGCGAAGCGCCGGGTGCCGGTGACGAGTCACGAGGAGGTCTTGCTCGGCGCGAGCCTCTTCGAGCCGACCGAGGCGCTCGGCGTCGGGCTCATCGACACCATCGACGAGCACCCGTACGAGGTCGCCAAGGCGCGGCTCGCGCGGCTCGCGACCCTCCCCGCCGAGGCCTACGCGGCCACCAAGCTCGACCTGCGCGAGCGCGATCTCGACGTGCCCGCCGAGGAAGAGGGGCACTTCTACCGCGACGCGATCTCCACGTGGACGGCCCCCGCGCTCCGCAGCCGGATCGCGAAGCTGCTCCAGCGCTGAAGCGCGCGGGCGTCAGCCGCGACGTCAGCCGCGACGTCGGCGGCGCGCGATCACGCCCGTGACGAGCGCCGCGAGCGCGCCGATCGCCGCGAGCCCGAAGCCGCGCCCGCCGCCCGCGGCGCCCGGCGCCTCGCAGTGGCAGCCGGTGGCCGGCGGGTCTCCGCCGCAGACGTCGGTGAGGCCGCGGCGCGGCTGATCGTCGCAGACCGTGACGCGCTTGGGCGGGTAGGCCGCGCAGATGCCGCAGGCGTCGTCTCGCGACGGCACGCGCATCGCCGTCTCGCCCTGCGAGTAGCGGGCGAACATCGTCGCCTCGGGGTGGGTCGGCTGCGTGTGCGCGAGCCCGAGGAAGTGCCCCGCCTCGTGCGTCACGATCGACTGCAGATCGTAGAGGACCTGCGCAGGCGGATCGGTCGTCGTGATCTTCGCGTTCGTCGGCAGGGAGTTGATCTCCATGTCGGCGTCGTAGATCTCGCCCGAGTCGGTGTTGAACGTCACCGTCGTGAGCGCGAGCGTCACGTCCGCGTCGGTCTTCGGCGAGCCGTCGCAGTTGAACCAGCCGTGGTCGAGGAAGATGATCGAGTTGGAGTTGCCGCCCTTCTGGTTGTACTCGGCGCACGCGCAGCTCACCGGGCCGAGATCGTGGGCCTCGATCGAGGGGCTCCCCTGACCGACGTCGGTGGCGGCGCAGGTGACGGCGTCGGCGGGGCAGTCGACCGACGACCACGCCGCGAAGGCCTTCGCCATCGTCGCGCGCGCGGTCGCGAGATCGACCTGCACCGAGGCCCCCTGCTGCACGTCGTAGCCGACGCAGCGCGAGGACCAGTAGAGCGGCAGGCCGGCGTCGTCGCAGGGCTTCGCGAGCGTCGGCGTGAAGGACTTGCTCGTGGTGGTGCGGCACCACGCGCCGGCGTCGCCTGCGAGCGCGAGCGTGATCGCCGCGGCGGCGAGCGCCGTGAGCGCGTTCTGCGCGCCGCGGCGACTACTTCGCCGCACGCTTGGCCCACGCCTTGCGCAGGGTCGTGGTGGCGTCGGCCAGCGCCTGTCCGCCGAGCGCGACGTGCGCGGCGGGCTCGGTCACGCCGGCCTGCGGCACGAGCGAGAGGCCGTCGAGGTGCGCCTCGAGCCGCGCGATCTTGTCCTTGCCGACCGTCACGCGGAAGGCCCCCTGCGCCATGCCGACCACGTGCCGCGTGCCCGCGGGCGCCGCGGTGCCCGCAGGGAGCGGGCGCAGGAAGAGCATCAGCGGCACGTCGAGCGGCAGCGAGGCCTCGCCCGCGACCTGCTGGCCGAGCTTGTCGACCGTGCCCCCGAGCGTGCGCACGACGAACGTGTCGCCCGCCTTGCCGGCGCCCGAGACGCTCGTGTCGATCGAGACGGTCGTGTACGTGACGATCTTGCCCGACTCCCAGCGCGACACGCGCGACTTGGGGATGGCGACCACGATCGCGTCGGAGCGATCGACGAGGTCCTGGACGGTCAGCGCGATGGACGTGGAGGCCTGGGCCGCGCCCTCGCCGAGCGAGAGGGCGAGCGGCGTGGCGACCCCGAGCGCGAGCGCCAGCACGAGCGGCCGAGCGAAGCGGGACATGCTCACAGCGTAGCAGATGCCTTGCGGGCGGCCGCAGTTCAGCCCGGAGGCGCCCGGGGGGTACTTCAGGGCGCGCGGCCGAGCGCGCGGAGGATGGCCTCGAGCATGACGGCTCGCACGCCTCCGAACGAGTCGTCGAGCGGGCGCCGCAGGAAGATCGACAGCGCGCGCGCCCCCTGCTCGACGAGCATCCCGGCGCCGTCGATCGCGCGCAGGCCGAGCGCCTCCGCGCGCGCCAGGAAGGGCGTGGTCGCGAGCCCAGGGGGCGGGCGGTAGACGAGATCGTACGCGACGGGGCCGGGCCGACCGTCGCCGCGTTCGGCGAGCGGCGCGCGGGCGAGCGCCTCCGCGAGCGGCGCGCCGTCGTCCGTGCCGGCCATGCCGGCGCTGGTGGCGTTGAGGATCAGATCGAAGCCGCCCGGCGGCGCGGCGATGGCGAGCCACGCGGTCGCGC
>CAIXWQ010000755.1 GCA_903923175.1 uncultured delta proteobacterium
GCGGCGCGCACCCGAACGCCGCGCCGATGGACGGGCGACACCCGCAACTGGGCCCCGGTCGGCGACGTGGCACTCAACCCCGAGGTGAAGCTGCGAGCGGCATAGGATCGAACACGGCGACATCAATCTTGACGCGTCCCGCACGCCGAGCATCGATGCGCGCATCGTGAACCGACTGTCGATGCGCGCCGACGTCCGGCGCACGCCGCTCTTCGGACTCGGCTGCGTCGGCGGGGCCGCGGGGCTTGCGCGCGCGAGCGACGTGCTGCGTGGCTTCCCGGACGAGCGGGCGGTGCTGCTCGCGGTGGAGCTCTGCTCGCTGACGCTGCAGCGCGACGACGCCTCGGTCGCCAACGTGATCGCTTCCGGGCTCTTCGGCGACGGCGCGGCCGCCGTGCTGCTCGAAGGCGGGGCGGTTGCCTCGAGAGGGCCCCGGATCGTGGGCACGCGGTCGGTCTTCTACCCGGACACCGAGCGGATCATGGGGTGGGACTTCGTCGATGGCGGCTTCAAGGTCGTGCTCTCGCCGAAGGTCCCCGCGCTCGTGCGCGACCGGGTCCGTCACGACGTCGACGCGTTCCTCGGCGCGCATGGGCTCGAGCGCCGGGCCATCCGCCACTTCGTGGTGCACACCGGCGGACCGAAGGTGCTCGAGGCGTTCGAGGAGGCGCTCGAGCTTCCGCGCGCGGCGCTCGAGCGCTCGTGGCGGAGCCTGCGCGAGGTCGGCAACCTCTCGTCGGCGTCGGTGCTCTTCGTGCTCGGCGAGCTGCTCGAGGCGGACGAGGCGCGCCCGGGCGACTACGGCCTGCTGCTCGCCATGGGCCCGGGCTTCTGCTCCGAGCTGGTGCTGCTGCGATGGTGACGAGCGTCACGCTCTACCTCGGGGGGCTCGGCCTGCTCGCGGCCGAGCGGCTCGGCGAGCTCGCCCTCTCTCGCCGAAATGCGCGGCGCGCGTTCGCGCAAGGGGGGTACGAGGTCGCCGCCGGTCACTTCGGCGCGATGGCGACGCTGCACACGCTCTTCCTGGTCGCGTGCGCCGTCGAGGTGGTCTGGTGCCGACGCGCGTGTCCCGGCGCGATCGGCGCGGTGGCGTGCGCGGCCGCGCTCGCCGCCCAAGCGCTTCGGCAGTGGGCGATCGCGACGCTCGGCGACCGCTGGAACGTCCGCATCATCGTCGTGCCGGGGGCGCCCCCGGTGACCGCCGGCCCCTACCGGCTCGTGCGCCACCCGAACTACCTCGCCGTCGTCGTCGAGCTCGCCGCGGTGCCGCTCGCGCACGGGGCGTGGTTGACGGCGGTCGCGTTCTCGCTCGCCAACGCCTTGATGCTCCGCGTGCGCATACCCGCGGAGGAGGCGGCGCTCGGTGGCGTGTGGGCAGCGACCTTCGCGCCCCTGCCGAGATTCCTTCCGCGCGCGGCCTCGGGCGCGCGCCGATCGGCCGACGGATGAGCGGCGCTCGCCAGCAGCCGAGTCGCGCGCGGGACGAGGCCCCGACGTCGCCGCGCGTCGCCGAGGTCGAGGTGCTCGCCGAGATCGCGCGCATCGCGCGGGAAGAGCTCGAGCTCGAGCGCCCGCTCACGCTCGACGACCGCGACGAGGCCGACCTCGGCACGCTGCGCGAGACCACGCTCGCCGCGCTCGCGCTCGACTCGGTCGCGCGGACCGTGCTCGCGGTCGCGCTGGAGGACCGCTTCCGCGTCCGACTGGAGGAGGCGGACGCGAACGTCGCGACGGTCGGCGAGCTCGCGCGGATCGTCGCCGCGCGGGCCAGCGAGTCGCCCGACGCAGAGGACCCCGAGCGCAACGAGGACGCATGACCCAGAAAGCAATCCTGGACGGCGCGCCCGCGCCCGCATCGAGGCACGCGACCGTCGCCGACGCCCTGCGGCACGCGGCACGCACGGACGCGGCGTTGACGTTCGTCGATCTCCGCGAGCGCGAGCAGCGCGTGCCGTACGCGACCGTGCTGGCGCGCGCGGAGCGGGCGGCGCGTGCCCTCGAGAGCCGCGGCGTGCGCCCGGGCGACCGCGTCGCGGTCGTCGCGCCGACGGGCCTTCCGTTCATGGACGCGTTCTTCGGCGCGCTGCTCGCGGGCGCGGTCGCCGTCCCGCTGTATCCGCCCGTGCGGCTCGGGCGGCTGGACGAGTACCACGCCTCGACGGCGCGCATGCTGGCCGGCGTCGACGCCTCGATCGTCCTCGCGGACGCGCGCGTGCGCCGGCTGCTCGGCGTCGCGGTGGGGCTGGCTCGGCCGCCGCTCGGCTGCGTCTCGATCGAGGCGCTCGTGCACGCGCCCGGCGGGAGCACCACGCTCCCGACGGCGGCGCCTGAGGCGCTCGCGCTCGTGCAGTTCTCCTCGGGCTCCACCGTCGATCCGAAGCCGGTCGCGCTCTCGCACGCCAACGTGCTCGCGCAGTGCGCGGCGCTCGAGGCCGTCTTGCTGTCCGACGACGGAGGGACGGCGGCGATCCGGCGCGTCGGCGTGTCGTGGCTGCCGCTCTACCACGACATGGGGCTGATCGGCGCGCTGCTCTCCGCGATCTACGTGCCGGCAGACCTCGTGCTGATCCCGCCCGAGCACTTCCTCGCGCGCCCCGCGCTGTGGCTGCGCGCCATCGCGCGCCACCGCGCCTCGGTCTCTCCCGCGCCGAGCTTCGCGTACGCGTACGCCGCGCGGCGCGTCACCGCGGCCCAGCTCGGCGAGGTCGACCTGTCCTGCTGGAAGCTCGCGCTGAACGGCGCGGAGCCGGTCGCGACGGGGGCCATCGACCGCTTCGTCGAGCGCTTCGCGCCCCACGGCTTCGACGCGCGCGCGATGCGGCCGGTCTACGGGCTCGCCGAGGCCGCGCTCGCCGTGACCTTTCCGCGCGCGGGGGTGCGCGTGCGCGCGCCCGACGGCGGTGGTCGACCGGTGGTGTCCGTCGGCGGACCGATCCCGGGCGCCGCGGTGAGGATCCGCGACGTCTCGGGCGCCGCGCCGGTCGTGCTCGACGAGCGACAGGTCGGCCGCATCGAGGCGCGCGGCCCTTCGGTGATGACCGGCTACTTCGCGCGCCCTGCCGAGACGGCGCGGGCGCTGGAGGACGGCTGGCTCGACACGGGGGATCTCGGCTTCGTGACCGACGGCGAGCTCCACGTCACCGGCCGCGCGAAGGACGTGATCGTCATCCGCGGCGCCAATTACGCGCCGCAGGTGTTCGAAGAGGCGGTCGAGCACGTCGAGGGCGTTCGCGCCGGCTGCGTCGTCGCGCTCGGATGGTCGGCGCCCGACGGAGACGGAGAGTCGCTCGTGCTGCTCGTCGAGCGCGCGCGAGCGACGCAGGCCGCGGCGTCCGAGGACGCGGCCACGGCCGAGGCGGCCGCCCGCGCGCTCGAAGCGCGTGTCCGCGACGCGGTCGTCGCGCAGACCTCCATCCGACCGGCGCTCGTGCGCGTGTTGGATCCGGGCGCGCTGCCGCGCACGTCCAGCGGCAAGCTGCGTCGACGCGAGGCGCGGCGTCGCTTCGAGCGCGAC
>CAIXWQ010000756.1 GCA_903923175.1 uncultured delta proteobacterium
CGTTCAGCTCGCGAAGCTGAAGCGCCACCCGCGAGGTCCGAAGAAGCCCGTCCCGAAGAGGACGAAGTTCGCGGACAGCGGTCATGTGTCGACGGCGCGTCTGCTCGCAGAATCTCGGAAGAAGTCACCTTGAAAGGGCTGGTCACCGCGTTGCCCCGCGTGTCGGCGACCGACGTCACGCCCCACTGGTAGGTTCGCGCGAGCGGGGTTCCCGCCGTACAGGTCGCCGGGCAGCCGCGGAAGGTCAACGTCGCCGAGCCCCGGCTCGGCGGGCAGTAGTTGCCTTCTACGATGACGTCGTTCGGCACCGTCGCGTAGCCGCCGCAGATGCCGCCGGCGTTCAGCGTGAGCGTGTTGGCCGATGGGCTCAGGTAGTCGGAGACGTTCGCGAGCGGCGTTTGCGCCACGGTCCCGTCCTTCGGCGGGAAGCCCCAGACCATGAACTCGAGCGCGTTGGAGGGCGCGACGCTCAGCAGCGACTTGGTTGCTTCGGAGGTGTACCAAGCCATGGCGGTCAGGTCGAACGAGACCGTCCCGCCCGCGATCGTCCAGACGCCGCAGTCGCCGACCGAGCGATCGACCGACGTGACGTTCGCGAAGGCCAGGGGGGAGCTCCAAGAGTAGGAGCTGCCGCCGAGGAGGTAGGAGCCAGTCGTGTGCGAATAGCTGGTGAACGCGATCTGGTTCGTCGCGTCCACGGGCGTCACGGGCTGGCCGTACAGATGCTGCTGGGCCTGGCTGACGTCGGAGACCGCCCACACGGGATAGGTGGGCACGTTGCCGGTGCTGCTGACGATGCTGAGCCCGCCGCCGAACTCGAGATGACGCGACGGCGCGGTAGACCCGCAGTAGAAGCTGCCGTACGTCGTGACTTGGCAATAGCTCTGCTGGATCGTGATCCCGTCCGCGGACATCGTCCGCGCTGTCGGGCTCACGCCGCAATCGGCAGCGCTGCACGATCCGCCAGTGCAGTGCGGACAGCTGCCCGGCTCGGTGGTGCTGCGGAACGCCGGGTTCGTTTCGAACGCGCAGCCAGCCGGGAGCGTGCACGAGACCAGGGGCTGGGGTGGCTTTTGAATGGCCGAGAAGGTCGTGACGGTGCCGTCGGTTCGCCAGAGGGCCCAGGTGTCCGTCGCGGCTGCGTAGCCGATTCGCTGATAGCTCTCGATCTTGGTCGAGAAGTACTGATAGGTCGTGCCGGTCCCGGTGGTGCAGCTCGGGCTCACGCTGCCGGCGACGCAGGGGACGAGCTCCTGTCCATCCAAGAGGTAGACGTCCGTGGCGTCGTAGCGCGGCGCGCCGCCGCCGGGCGATGCGCGACGGATCCTGGGCGCGCCCTCGAGGTCGCCGCCGACGCCGGCGAAGCCGTTGCCGCGGGCCGAGCGGTACGTGATCGCGAGCTTCGGCTCGAGGCCGTGGTAGGGAGGCACGAGGATGGGGACGCTCTGGTCGAGCTCGCCGTGGAAGGCGTCGATCGACGGCGGCGGCGGGGCGTTCCTGCCGTCGCTGCTTCCAGCCCGCGCGGTACCGACGTGCGCGAGGGCGAGCGCGGCGAGACTGGTGAAGAGCACTCGGACACGAGCCTTCTGCATGGCGACCTCACTCGGCGACGGAACAGTGGGTGGGCTCGACGATCAAAGTCCCGGCACGGGGCGAGCCGGCCGAGTGCCGTCGACCCCGCCCGGGTTCTGCGGCTCGAGTGGTCGCGTCATCGGGTTCGGTGGCGGCGTGGGCGCAGGTGCGGGGATCGGCGGATCCCGCACCTCCTCCTCGGCGCTCGCGAGCTGGAAGTGAGGGTCGGTGGGCGGCGGATTCACCCGCGGCGCGGAGCCAGCCGGCTCCGAGATGGAGTCGTCGACGCCACGAGGCCAGAGCGGCCGGTCGGGCTGTTCGACCGGCGCGCCGGGGGTCGCTACGGCGGTCCTGGCGGAGTCCGAGGGCGCCGAGTCGCGCGCGATCCAGACGGCACCGAGGACGATCACGGCGCCCAACGCGAGTGCTCTCCGCGCTGTCCACCAATGCCGTTCAGCCGTGGAGTCCAGCCGAGGGGGGCGACGGTAGCGCTCGAGGCTCGCGGCCGGTTCGAGCGTCCTGTTCTCGAGGCGCGAACCCATCTGGGGCGAGGATGAGCGGGGGAGCTTCGTGCGCAGCGCGCCCCGAACAGGCGTTGCACGGGCGCGACGGTCTCGAGCGTGTGGTTGCAACGGCCTTCCCTCCGCGACGCGTCTACACCTCGGTTCGCGCCGCCCTGCGGACCCGTGACCGGTTCGAGTCGAGCGCATCTCGGAGCACCGAACGCGACAAAGAGGAGACCCATGGATCCGGCCTCCGTCGAATTGTGGGAGAAGGTCGGGATCGACGCGATTACGATCCAACCGCTTCGCGCTCGCGATGACGACGAGAGCGCGTCCCGGCGCCAAAGGACGTCCGCGAGAGATGACAGAGTCGGCGGCCGTACTACATCATGCGCTCCGCGTTGCGCGCTCACGGGGCGTGGATCTACGTGGTCTCGATGAGCAGCTCGGCTTGGACCTGTCCCGACCTGCGGACCTGATCCGACGCCTCCCGGTCGCCACCGTGCTCGCTGCCTGGCGCGACCTGATCGCTCTCCCGGAGGCAGGCTCGATTCCATTCAGAGCCGCGACGACCCCGTTTCCGGAGGCGACCGCGCTGCACGTGTTCGTCGTGACGTCGCGCGCGACGCTCGGGGAGGCGCTCGAGGTGCTCGTCGGGCTGTCGCCGATCGTGACGGCGGCGGTGCGCTTCGAACTCGAGCTGTCGACGAGCGCCGCGGTCGTGCGGGTGCAGGCGAGGCCGGGTGACAGAGCCGGAATGGCGGCCGTCGAGGAGTTCTACGTCGCACACCTGGCGCACGCGGTGCGATTCGCGACCGGCGGAAGGTGGCGCCCCCAGCGGGTGTCCTTCCGCCACGACCACAGACAGGACGCTGGTGCTCCCGAGTGCCTCGGCGGCGTCGAGTACGGGGCGCCCGAGACTCGCATCGTGCTCGACCTCCAGGACCGCCACCTGCCGCTGGACTTGTTCGACAGCCTCGCGATGCTGCTCGCGACCCGGGTCGGGACGCTGTCAATGGTCGCGCGAGCGCGCAGCGAGATCGCCCTGATGCTATCGGCGAAGCGTCGGGACGCGTCAAGATTGATGTCGCCGTGTTCGATCCTATGCCGCTCGCAGCTTCACCTCGGGGTTGAGTGCCACGTCGCCGACCGGGGCCCAGTTGCGGGTGTCGCCCGTCCATCGGCGCGGCGTTCGGGTGCGCGCCGC
>CAIXWQ010000757.1 GCA_903923175.1 uncultured delta proteobacterium
CGGCCGCGGCGCGTGGTACCTTCGCGCGATGCGGAGCGCTGCGGCGTTGCGCGGCGGCTGCGCCGTGATCGTCTCGCTCTCGATCGCGCTCGGCGCGGTCGGGCGGCGCGCGTCGAGCGCGGGCGAGGCAGCGCCGAAGGCGTCGCCGTCGTCGTCGGGCTCCGCCGCGGCGCGGGCGGCGCAGCTGAAGGCGCGCGGCGACGCGGCCTTCGACGACAAGCGCTACGCCGAGGCGCTCGCCGCCTACGGCGAGGCCTACGCGATCTCCCAGAGCCCCGTGCTGCTCTACAACCAGGGGCGCGCGCTGCAGTTCCTCGGGCGCGCCCCGGAGGCGCTCGGGCTGTTGCGCCGCTTCCGCGCCGAGGCCCCGCGTGAGCTGCGCGCGCGCGTGCCCACGCTCGACGCGCTGATCGACGAGCTCGAGGGGAGCGTCGGCGTGCTCGCCCTCGACGTCGACGCCGTCGGCGCGATCGTCGTGCTCGGCGAGCGCAAGCTCGGCGTCACGCCGCTGCCGCCGACGACCGTCAGCGCGGGGAGCTTCACGCTCGAGATCTCCGCCGACGGGCGCGCGCCCTACCGAGCCACCGTCGAGATCGTCGGCCGCAAGACGACCACCGTCTCGGCGAAGCTCGCCGCCAAGAGCGCCAAGGGCGTGCTCGTCGTGCGCTCCGCGACGGCGGGCGCGCGGGTGTCGCTCGACGGCGCGCTGGCGGGCGCCGCGCCCGTCGAGCGCACCCTCGACGCCGGCGAGCACGCGATCGAGGTCGAGGCCGACGGCCACGAGACCGCGCGCACCTCGGTCGTGCTCGCCGCGGGCGCGCGACGCGACGTCTCGATCGATCTGCGCGTGAGCCCGGCGCTCACCTCGCGCTGGTGGTTCTGGGCGGGGGTCGGCGTCGTCGCCGTCGCGGGGGCCACCACGGTGGTGTTGCTGCGCACCGAACGCTCGCCCGATCGCGGGAGCTTCTCGCCGGGCACCGTCTCGGCGTCCCTCTTCCACTTCTGAGCAGCGGCCACGCCGCGCCCCGCGCCTTCGCGATCGCGTGATCGCGCGATCACGAATGGGCGCTCAGAGCGCCGTCCCTGCGAGCTCGAACGCGTGCTCGGCGCCATCGCCGTCGGCGGGGCACGTGAACGTCCCGCGCCCGGTCGCGCGCGCGACGGGGACCTCGACGCCGTCGCAGGTGATCTTCCAGTCGCGCACCGACTCGATCGACGCGCCGACCTCGTGCGGCGCCCCCTTCGCGCGCGCGGTCGCGCGGTAGCGCACGCGCATCGTCCCCGCGGCGGGGCGCTCGATCGCCAGCAGATCGCCTGCGACGGCGCGCGGGTACGCACGCGAGATGACCCGCATGCTCGCCGGGCGCCCCTGCACGCTCGCGTCGTCCCGCGGGCTCCACGAGCCCGGCTCCCATCCCCAAAGCGTGCTCGAGGCGAGGAAGCGATCCTGCAGATCGAGCTCCGCCGAGATCCACGCGAGCCCCCGCGCGACGGTGTGATCGCAGCCGAACTCGGTCACGAACAGCGGCGTCTTCCACGCGGCCGCCTCGTTCACGGCGCTCTGCATGCTCGGCAGCAGCTTCGCCGGATCCTGCGACTCCCAGCCGTTCTGCGAGGGGATCGAGAACCACCCCGTGTAGATGTGCGGCGCGTAGACGCCGGGGCCGTTCGACCACGGCGTGGCCGGGACGTCGGAGAAGTCCCACTGGTTGCGCGACGCGTTCGGCTCGAAGAAGACGGCCAGGTCGGCGTCGAGCAGGTGCACCGCGTCCGCGACGCGGCGATGGAACGCGTAGAGCGCGTCGAGGTTCGACGCGATCGGCTCGTTCCACGTCTCGAGCCCGAGCAGCGTCGGATCGCCCACG
This sequence comes from uncultured delta proteobacterium, assembly GCA_903923175.1. Lineage (GTDB taxonomy): Bacteria > Myxococcota_A > Polyangia > Polyangiales > JADJMO01 > CAIXWQ01. The sequence continues at coordinate 1,866 of CAIXWQ010000757.1, forward strand.
TAGCGCCCCACCAGCGCCCGCGTCGCCTCGACGAACGCGGTCTGCAGCGTGCGCCCGTCGGCCGTCGCCGCGTCGCTCCAGAAGCTCTCGCCGGCGTCGAGCACCTGGAAGCTGAGTCGCCGCGAGTCGTCGCTCGGCCCCGCGAGGACGTGATCGGGCGCCGGCACGATGGCCCACAGCGGCGCGCCGTCCTCGCCGATCTCCTTCGAGTACGCGTCCTGGTGGAAGTCGAAGAAGACGCGGAAATGGTGCGCCTTCGCCATCGCGAGCACGTGATCGACCTTCGCGAAGAAGTCGCTCGAGTACGCGCGCGGCGACGGCTCGAGCGCGCTCCAGTTGATGCAGAGGCGAACGACCGAGTAGCCGAGCTCCTCGAAGCGCTGCGCGCCGGCCTCGTCGAAGTCGGGGAACGTGTAGTTCGGCGCGCGCCCGTCCGCGAACTGCACGTCGAAGATCCCGTTCACCTTCACGTTGAAGCCGCGAAAGATCAGCTGCCTGCCGAGCCCGTCGCGAAACGTCGACCCCTCGACGTAGACCGCGTCGGGCTGGCCCGCCCGTGGCCGCGCGGCGGTCGGCGTGGGGAGATCCGAGTCGCCGCGCCCGCACGAGAGCGACGCGGCGACGGAACAGGCGAGGGCGAGGGTCGCGCGCTGCGCGCGGCGTCGGCGGATCATCGACCACGATGGAACCGGCGAGGCGCGGCGGCTGGCAAGAGCCCTCGAGCGCCTGTCCGTCTCGCCTCGCGCGATCGCCCTCGCGCCGAGCCCTCGCGCCGAGCCCTCGCGCATACGGGGGTCCGGCATTTTACGCGCGCCATCGATCGAAGGGCGCGTTCGCTCGCCGCAACGCGCCGCGGCGACGGTGCGCCCCTCGCGGAGGTCCGCGGCGGCGACCCCCCTGCCGACACGCCCTCCGCCGCCCGCGGCTGCACCGCAGCGCGCCATTCGAAACCCGCGCACCTCGCCCCCGTTGGCCTCCCGCCCATAGCCCTTCTATGGTCCGCCTCCCGCATGTCCTTCGCCGCCTCCCTCCGCCACGCCGCCGGACTTTGTCGCTGCCGCAGCGAGCAGCACGGGCTCGAACGCTCGGTCGCTCACGGAGCGCACGGAGCGCACGCCGAGCACGGCGGCCACGCCGCGCCGCCGCCGTTCGCCTTCCCGGGGACGAAGCGCGTCTACGAGCGCGATCGGCCGTTCCGCATCGAGCACATCGCGCTCGATCTGACGCTCGATCTCGAGGCGAAGGGGATCTTCGGCCACGCGACGCTCCTGCTCTCGCGCGTCTCGCGCACCGAGACCACGCTGGTGCTCGACGCCGTCGCCTTCGACATCGCGAAGATCGAGCTCGCGCCGGCCGGCGGCAAGCCGCACGCCGCCAAGTACAGCTACGACGACGAGAAGCTGCGCATCGAGATCGCGCGCGAGCTCGAGCGCTTCGAGCTCGTGGTCACGTACCGCGCGACGCCCAAGCGCGGCCTCTACTTCCTCGCCCCCGACGAGCACGTGCAGGATCGCCCGCGCCAGGTCTGGTCGCAGTGCCAGGACGAGGACGCGCGCGCCTGGTTCCCCTGCCACGACAAGCCGCACGTGAAGCAGACGAGCGAGCTGCGCGTGAACGCCCCCAAGGGCTGGTACGTGCTCTCCAACGGCACGCTCGTCGACCGCCACGAGGACGCGAGCGGCGTGACCTTCCACTGGAAGCAGAGCGATCCGCACTCGAGCTACCTGGTCACGCTCGCCGCCGGCGAGTTCTCCGAGCTCGTCGCGCCGCAGACCACCGACGTGCCGGTGACGTACCTGGTGCCCAAGGGGCGCGAGGACGACGGCTGGCGCGCGTTCGCCCGCACCCCGGAGATGATCGCGCTCTTCGAGAAGAAGACCGGCGTGAAGTACCCGTGGGCGAAGTACGCGCAGATCGTCGTGTCGGACTTCATCTTCGGCGGCATGGAGAACACCTCCGCCACCACGATGTACGAGCACATCCTGCTCGATCGCCGCGCCGCCATCGACGTCGACATGGACGGCATCGTCGCGCACGAGCTCGCGCACCAGTGGTTCGGCGACTACGTCACCTGCCGCGACTGGTCCGAGGCGTGGCTCAACGAGGGCTGGGCGACGTACATGGAGCTGGTGTGGAAGGAGGAGGGGCGCGACGCGGTCGGCGTGCCGCTCGCCGTGCCGCAGCCCTTCGGTCGCGACGAGTACGACTACGCCATCAAGGGCGAGCTCGACATCTACCTCGCCGAGGACGCCGCGCACTACCGGCGCCCGATCGTGTGCCGCGACTACGACGCGCCGATCGAGCTGTTCGATCGCCACCTGTACCAGAAGGGCGGGCTCGTCCTGCACCACCTGCGGCGCGCGATCGGCGACGACGCGTTCTGGGGCGGCGTGCAGAAGTACCTGTCGCGCCACGCGCTCGGCATCGTCGAGTCGCGCGATTTCCAGCGCGCCCTCGAGGAGACGAGCGGCCGCTCGCTCGACCGCGTCTTCGATCTCTACGTGCACGGCGCTGGGCACCCCGATTTCGAGGTCACCATCGAGCACGAGCCGGCCGAGGGCGCCGCGGCCTCGCAGGTCGTGGTCACCCTCAAGCAGCGCCAGAAGCTCGACGACAAGACGCGCGTCTACGAGGGTCCGATCACGATCGAGATCCTGGAGGACGACGGCGGCAAGGGGGCGAGCGGCACGCTCCGCCGCGAGATCGTCCAGGTGCGCGACGCGCAGGAGGCCTTCGTCCTGCCGACCAACGGCCGCCCGACGTACGTCGTGGTCGACCCCGATGGCGATCTGCTCGCGACCTACGAGCTCAAGGTCCCCGCCGATCTGCTGCGCGGGCAGCTGGCGAACGGCGCGAGCGCGCGCGTGCGCTGGACCGCCGCGGCCGCGCTCGGCAAGCGCGACGAGGCCAAGACGATCGAGGCGCTCGCGACCGCGCTCGCCAAGGGCGACGAGTTCTGGGGCGTGCGCGCCGAGGCGGCCGAGGCGCTCGGCCAGATCCGCGGCGATCGCGCCTTCGACGCGCTCGTGGCCGCGATCGGCGCGAAGGACGCGAAGGTGCGGCGCGCCATCGTGCGCGCGCTCGGCAAGTTCAAGTCCCCGAAGGCGGTCGACGCGGCGCGCCCGGTCGCGCTCTCGGACGAGAGCTGGCTCGTGTCGGCCGACGCGGCGCGCGCCCTCGGCGAGACGCGGCAGGCGGCCGCCTACGACACGCTCGTCGAGCTGCTCGATCGGCGCGCGTGGGGCGACGCGGTGCGCGTGGGCGCGGCCGACGGCCTTGCCTCGCTCCGCGACGAGCGCGCGGTGCCGCACCTCTCGGCGCGCACGGCGTACGGCCACCCGAGCCCCGGCCGCCGCGCGAGCCTGGTCGCGCTCGCGCGCATCGACACCTCGCGCAAGACGCGCGAGCTGATCGAGGAGCGCCTCGACGACGGCGACGTCTTCGTCCGCGCCACCGCGGCGCGCGCGCTCGAGCTGATCGGCGACGCCAAGGCGCGCCCCGCGCTGGCGGCGCGCATGGCCCGCGAGGACGCCCCCACGGTGAAGCGCCGCATCCGCGAGGCCTTGCGCGAGCTCTCGCGCGGCGGCGAAGGCGAGGTCAAGCGCCTGCGCGACGATCTCGACAAGGTCCGCGACGAGGCGAGCGAGCTGAAGCTGCGCCTCTCGAAGATCGAGGCGAAGCTCGGCAACGGCGACAAGCCCGACGCCGCGAAGAAGCCTGCGAAGAAGCCCGCGAAGAAGCCCGCGAAGAAGCCCGCGAAGAAGCGCTGATTCAGCGAGTCGCGACCGCCTGGGATCGGGGATTCATCGGCCGAATCCCCGCTCGCTCACGCTCACGGCGCACCAGCGCTGGGGTCGTGCGGACCCCGCGCTGGCGTGAGGTCTTCAGACCCCGATCAGCCGCAGCTGCTTGGCCGGATCGGCGCCGTGGTGCGCGGCGACCGGGATCGGGTACTCGCCCGAGAAGCACGCGTGGCAGAGCCCCGCCTGGTTCGGGTCGGCCGGGCGCTCGCCGCGCACCGCCTCGAGCATCGCGTCGAGCGACATGTAGCCGACCGAGTCGGCGGTGATGTAGCGCGCGATCTCCGCGGTGGAGTGGCTGGAAGCGATCAGCTCGCGGCGCGAGGGGGTGTCGATGCCGTAGAAGCACGGCCACTGCGTCGGCGGCGAGGAGACGCGCATGTGCACCTCGCGGGCGCCGGCGTCGCGGAGCATCTTCACGATCTTGCGCGAGGTGGTGCCGCGCACGATGGAGTCGTCGACGACCACCACGCGCTTGCCCTTGAGCACCTCGGCGACCGGGTTGAGCTTCAGGCGCACGCCGAAGTGGCGGATGCTCTGCGAGGGCTCGATGAACGTGCGGCCGACGTAGTGCGAGCGCACGAGGCCCATGTCGTAGGGGATGCCGCTCGACTCGGCGAAGCCGATCGCCGCCGGCACTCCGCTGTCGGGGACCGCGATCACGACGTCGGCCTCGACCGGGTGCTCCTTCACGAGGCGTCGGCCGAGCGCCTTGCGCACGGCGTACACGCCGCGCTGCTCGAGGTGCGAGTCGGGGCGCGCGAAGTAGATGTACTCGAACACGCACAGGTGGCGCGGCGCCTTCGGGAACGGGCTCAGCGAGCGCAGCCCCTCGGCGTCGATGATCAGCATCTCGCCGGGCTCGAGATCGCGCACGTACTCGGCGCCGATCAGATCGAACGCGCACGGCTCCGAGGCGACGACGTAGGCCTCGTTGACCCGCCCGAGCACCAGCGGCCGCACGCCCATCGGATCGCGGATCGCGATCACCTGCGTCGGCGTCTGCACCACCAGCGAGTAGGCGCCGCGCACCTGCGCGAGCGCGTCGATGATCTTGTCGTGGATGCCCGCGGCGCGGCTCAGCGCGATGAGGTGGACGATGACCTCCGTGTCGCTCGACGACGTGAAGATCGAGCCGCGCGCTTCGAGCGTGGACCGGAGCTCGTCGGCGTTCGTGAGGTTGCCGTTGTGCGCGACCGCCATCGAGCCGTGCGCGGTGTCGACCGCGATCGGCTGCACGTTGCGCACGAGCGATCCGCCCGCCGTCGAGTAGCGCACGTGGCCGATCGCCGCGTGCCCCGGCAGCTTCTTCAGCGCCTCGGGCGGGAAGCAGTCGTGCACGAGCCCCATGGCGCGGTGCACGTAGAGCTGCTCACCGTCGCTCGTGACCATGCCCGCCGACTCCTGCCCGCGGTGCTGCAGCGCGTGCAGCCCGAGGTAGGTGAGGTTCGACGCTTCGGCGTGCCCGAAGATGCCGACCACGCCGCACTCGTCGTGGAAGTGGTCCTCGTCGACCTCGTCGCTCCCGCGATGCGCGCCTTCGAGCGGAGCCTTGGGGTCGTAGATCTGGAGGCGTCGGGGCATGGCGGCGTCCTGTACCGCCTCGGGGCGGTGACGTCAGCCCCAGCGCGGAATCGGCGGAAATCGCCGTCCGAGTTGGATGCGCGTGGCCGCGTGCGGGTCGCCGGGAACGGCTCCGCTCGGCGCGCGGGGCCAGGGCTCGGACCAGCAGCGCGCGACGAGCGCCGCGCGCGAATCGAGGTCCGATTTCGCCAGCAGCGCCGTGACGTGGACCTCCACCGTGCGCGCCGAGCAGCCGAGCAGCTCCGCCGCGGACTCTTCAGCCCCGCAGCACGACCAGCACGAGCGCCGCGAGCGCCACGCGATACACGCCGAACGGCGCGAGGCCGTATCGGCGCAGGTACTTGAGGAACGACGCGATCACGGCCCACGCGACGAAGAACGACACGACGAACCCGACCGCCAACGCCGCCGCGCTCCCCTTCTCGGCGAACAGCGCCTTGTGGTTCTTGACGAGATCGAACGCGGTCGCCGCGCCCAGCACCGGCAACGCGAGCAGGAAGGAGAACTCGGCCGCGACCTCGCGCGAGAGCCCCGTGAGCCGCCCGCCGAGGATGGTGCACATCGCCCGCGAGGCGCCCGGCCAGAGCGACAGGCACTGGGCGAGGCCGATCCACAGCGCCCGCTTGGAGTCGACCTCTTCGAGCGTCTTGGCCTCACGGCGGTCGCCGCGCTCGAAGAGCCGTTCGATCACGATCATCGCCACGCCGCCCACGGCCAGCGCGACGGCGACCGAGGTCGGGTTGAAGAGCAGCGCTTTGATCTTCTTGTGGAAGAGGAAGCCGACCGTCGCGGCCGGCACGAACGCGATCGCGAGCGAGGTCGCGAGCCGGATCGCGTCGGGGTCGCGGCGCAGCAGCCCCGCGGCGCGGCGCGCCAGCAGCGCGCGGTAGTGCACCACCACGGCGAGGATGGCCCCGGCCTGGATCACGATCTCGAAGCTCTTGCTCGCCTCGTCGCGGGCGCCGAGCCAGTGCCCGACCAGGATGAGGTGGCCGGTGGAAGAGACGGGGAGGTACTCGGTGAGCCCCTCGACGAGTCCGAGAAGCAAGGCGATCCAGAGGGGCACGCGCGCTCACAATCACGAAAGGCCGCGGTAGGCAACGCCGACGACGCGCCCCGGCGGTGGCGCAAGCGCGAATTGTCCGCGATTCGTGGCCGATTCGAGCCCTTCGCGCCCCGGTCGCCGCGGCCCCGGCCACTTCCGCCCCCCCTCGACGAGCGGGCGGGTTGACCACCCGAGCTGGGTGCTTACCTTGGCCCGGAAATTGAGAGATGCCCGAGGCGCCGGCGGTGGTCCCCCCCGCGGCGCCTCTCATCCCTAGTTCATCTCGAGGGCGCGGTGCCGTCGCGCTTCGCCCTTCAGGATTCGTCTGGTCGCTCGCACCCCGTCGCCCCAAGCGAGCTCGTCCCTCTGGAGGCATTGAGTCATGGGCAAGATCATCGGCATCGACCTCGGCACGACGAACAGCGTCGTCGCGATCATGGAAGGCAAGGAGCCCCGCGTCCTCGAGAACGAGGAGGGGTCGCGCCTCACCCCGTCGGTGGTCGCGTGGGACGACAAGGGCGAGATCCTCGTCGGGCAGATCGCCAAGCGCCAGGCCGTGACCAACCCGGAGAACACGGTCTATTCGATCAAGCGCTTCATGGGGCGCCGCTTCGAAGAGGTCGGCGAGGAGCAGAAGCGCGTGCCTTACAAGGTCGCGCGCGCCACGCACGGCGAGGCCGCCGTCGACATCCGCGGCAAGGTCAACACGCCGCCCGAGATCAGCGCCAAGATCCTCGGCAAGCTCAAGCGCGCCGCCGAGGAGAAGCTCGGCGAGAAGATCACCGAGGCCGTCATCACGGTCCCCGCGTACTTCAACGACGCCCAGCGCCAGGCGACCAAGGACGCCGGCCGCATCGCGGGCCTCGACGTGAAGCGCATCGTCAACGAGCCCACGGCCGCGGCGCTCGCCTACGGCCTCGACAAGAAGAAGGACGAGGTCATCGCCGTCTACGACTTCGGCGGCGGCACCTTCGACATCTCGATCCTCGAGGTCGGCGACAACGTCGTGCAGGTCATCTCGACCAACGGCGACACGCACCTCGGCGGCGACAACATCGACGAAACCGTCATGGACTGGCTCATCGCCGAGTTCAAGAAGGAGACCGGCGTCGACGTCTCGAAGGACAAGATGGTCATCCAGCGCCTCAAGGAGGCGGCGGAGAAGGCCAAGATCGAGCTCTCGTCGACGACGAACACGACGATCAACCTGCCGTTCCTCACGGCCGACGCGTCGGGCCCGAAGCACATGAACGTGCAGCTCTCGCGCTCGAAGCTCGAGCAGATGATCGGCGCCCTCGTGGAGCGCTCGATGGAGCCGGTGCGCAAGGCGCTCGCCGACGCCAAGAAGAGCCCGAAGGACATCCAGGAGGTCGTCCTCGTCGGCGGCTCCACCCGCATCCCGCTCGTGCAGGAGACGGTGAAGAAGTTCTTCGGCAAGGAGCCGCACAAGGGGGTGAACCCCGACGAGGTCGTCGCCATCGGCGCGGCCGTGCAGGCGGGCGTGCTCTCGGGTGACGTGAAGGACCTCGTGCTCCTCGACGTCACGCCGCTCTCGCTCGGCGTCGAGACGCTCGGCGGCGTCATGACCGCGATGATCCCGCGCAACACGACCATCCCGACGCAGAAGAAGGAGATCTTCTCCACCGCGGCCGACAGCCAGCCGTCGGTCGAGGTGCACATCCTCCAGGGCGAGCGCGCCGAGGCCCGCTACAACCGCACCCTCGGCAAGTTCCACCTCGAGGGGATCCTCCCGGCGCCGCGCGGCGTCCCGAAGATCGAGGTCACGTTCGACATCGACGCGAACGGCATCCTCAACGTATCGGCGAAGGACCTCGCCACCGGCAAGGACGTACAGAAGCGCATCGAAGGGGCCTCGGGCCTCAACGAGAGCGAGATCCAGCGCATGGTCAAAGAGGCGCAGGAGCACGAGTCCGAGGACAAGGCGCGCCGCGAGGCCGTCGACCGTCGCAACAAGCTCGACGCGATGGTCTACCAGCTCGAGAAGACCCTCACCGAGGCGAAGGACAAGCTCCCCGCCGAGGACGTCGCGAAGCTCGAGGAGGCCCTCAAGGAGGCGCGCTCCGCCGTCGAGCGGCAGGACGACGAGGCGATCAAGGCGGCCAGCGAGAAGCTCGAGAAGGAGTCGCACCGCATCGCCGAGGCCATGTACAAGAACGTCGGTACGCCCGGCGCGGGCCCCGGCGCGGGCGGCGAGGAGCCCCCGGCTGCCGACAAGAAGGGCGACAAGAAGGGCGCGAAGGAAGGCGGCGTGATCGACGCCGAATTCGAAGAGGGGAACTGATCCCCGGCCGGCTGCGCCGAGCAGCTGGTGCATCGAGGCCCTCGCTCCTTCCAGGGAGCGGGGGCTTCGTGTTTTTTGCTGGCCCGTGACCGTTCCGGGCGCGATCGGTCTCGGAGCGCGGGAAAGATCCCGCGCTCTTCACTGCGCACCGGGGCGGTCGGCATCGCCGCGCCCCGCCGAATGCGATTCGTCGGGGCCCAACCCCACCGGAGGTCTTCACAGTCTCTCCGGCGTGCGACGGGGACGGCGCGGCGAGGGCGGGTCGCCAGTGCAGACGGCGCCCGCCGCGGGACGCCGGACGCGGGCCCCGGCAGGCGCCGTAGCCCCTCGCCTCGATGGGAATTCGTCAACGAAAAAGGGCGAATTCACCCGGGGGTATCGGTTCCAGCCCCACCCGAGATCTGCACGCGCGAGGGGTGTCTCGACGGCCCAGGGGCGTGTCCGCTCGCCCGCAGCGCTCCGTCACCGCGCCGTGACAGCGAAATCATGGGGTCTCGCGACTTATCGAAGGGGAGGTCCGGCCGGTCGTTCGATGTCGGGCCCCCCTCCGCGTGGCGGAGGCGTGTTCGTCGCCCCACGCGCGGGCGAGGAGCCACACCCGGACACGCCCGTTTCCACACCGTAAGTGTCTGAATTTCAATGCGAACCGAGGGGGCCGCCGATGGCATGGTTCGCGCTTAGGGCGCGGCGTCCCAGTCAAGTTCCCGACGACGCACCGCAGTACTTCGCGTCCGAGGCTCTTCGATACCGAGACAACGCAGTCGCAGCGCTCTCTACAGCAACTTACTTGTACCTACATTTCGGTCCATTGTACGACTGCTCTTGATGATCTCGAAGGAGCTCGCGTCTTCGATGAAGGTCACTCCCTGGTTCCTCGTGGCGCTCGCGCCGTTCGCCGTCTTGGCGATCTCCGGCGCGCTCACAGGACAAATTGCCGTGTTGTTGGTCGTCTTCGGCATCTTCTTCGGCACCCTGTCGCTCGATAAGTTCGCGGCGGTGACGAAGGCTGGTGCCGACGAACGCTCCTGACCCGCTAGGGTCGAGCGGCGCCGATGCCCCCAAGAGGATGGGGCGAAGCGACCTGCGAGGGGGGCTGCTCGAAGAGCGGCTCCCCTCGTCGTTTTTTTGGCCGAGGCAGCGCCGCGAGCCCGGGCTCGTCCAGGAGCACGAACACGTCCGCGGGGGGCGGGGCGGTCGGTCGCGGGGCTTGCATGCGATCCGGGCGCGAGCCGGCGCCGCCGGGCTGATACCCTCGGCACAGTGGTGAAGAACCTCGACCCCGGACGCTTGAAGTCGGTCGTCGACTGGTCGCTCGCCGATCTCGAGGCCGTGCGCCTGCTCCTGCGCGGCGAGTCGGTCATCGACTGGCACCGGCTCAACTTCGACAACGAGGAGGACGTCGAGAGCTTCCTCGCGGCCAACGAGCTCTCGCTCGACGACGCCCGCGATCGCGCGCGCATGGAGCGCGTGAAGCAGGAGGCGGTCGACTTCCTGCGCAAGCACTTCGAGTTCCCGATCCCGAAGCCGGTCGAGAAGCTGCCGATCGAGAAGCTGATGCTGCTCGCCTCGGGCAAGGGGCACCGTCAGCTGTGCGCCTGCTCGATCCTGAAGTGCATGCACATCATCCACCACCTGGAGGGGCGCGAGCTGCTGTACATGCTGCCGCTCTCCGACCAGGAGGTGTTCCAGCTCGTGGAGGAGAAGATCTACCGCGTGGTGGGCGGGATGCTCGCCGCGGGGATGCCGATCACCGAGTTCGTGGGCGGCCGCAAGAACAAGTACAGCCTCTATACGAAGCTGCTCTCGAAGAGCGAGACGATCGCGGCGCAGATCTACGACAAGCTCCGCTTCCGCATCGTGGCCCGCGAGAAGGAGGACGTGTTCCCGATCCTCCACTACCTCACGCGCAAGCTCTTCCCGTTCAACTACGTGGTGCCCGGCGAGTCGACGAACACCATCTTCCACCTCAAGAGCTACTGCGAGCAGAACCCGCAGCTGCGCGCGCTCGTGCACGATCCGAACGCGAACGAGGAGGAGAGCGACGCGTTCACGCCGAGCCTCAACACCTTCAGCGCGTCGAACTTCCGGGTCATCCACTTCGTGGTCGACCTGCCGGTGCGCGTGCCGAAGGCGGTGCTCGACGCGGCGCCGCGCAACGCGCAGACGCTCGGGCCGGTGATCTTCGTGCTCACCGAGTTCCAGGTGATCGACCGCGCCAACGAGCAGGCCAACGAGCTCGGCGACGCCTCGCACGATCGCTACAAGGAGCGGCAGCGCCAGGCCGTCATGACGCGCCTGAAGCTCGGGCTGCGCGGCGTGGAGCGCGCCGAGCGCGCGGAGAAGGCGCGCGAGGCCAAGGAGGCGCGCGAGCGGGGCGAGCGGCCGTCGAGCCCCGGGCCGGCGCCGGTCTCGCGGCGCGGCGCGGGGACCGACCCGCCCTCGAAGGGGCGCGGGTAGCGCGATGCGCGTCGGGCTCGACGCCGTCCTCGACGATCCGAAGCGGCTGGTCGCGTGGCGGACGAGCCGCGTGGGGCTGCTGGTGCACCCGGCCTCGGTCACGCGGCGCATGCAGCACGCGGTCGACGCGCTCGGCGAGGCGGGCGTGCGCCCCTCGATCCTGTTCGGCCCCGAGCACGGCTTCGGCGGCGGCGCGCAGGACATGGCGCAGGTCGGCGACGAGGTCGACGCGCGCACCGGCGCGCGCGTGGTGTCGCTGTACGGGCACGGGCTCGAGCGGCTCTCGCCGCGGGCCGACGAGCTCGCGGGGCTCGATCTGCTCGTCGTCGATCTGCAGGACGTCGGCGCGCGCTACTACACGTTCGTCTGGACGGCGCTGCTCGCCCTGCGCGCGTGCGCGAAGGCGGGGGTGCGCGTGGTGATCCTCGATCGGCCCAACCCGATCGATGGCGTCACGCGCGAGGGGCGCGTGCACGAGGAGCTGCGGCTGCGCTCGTTCGTGGGGCTCGAGCCCGTCCCGATCCGCCACGCCATGACGCTCGGCGAGATCGTGGCGCTGCGCGCGCGCGTCGAGGGGCTCTCCGACGCGCTCGAGGTCGTGCCGATCGAGGGGTGGGATCGCCGGAGCTACGGCGACGCCTGGGATCGCCCGTTCGTGCTCCCCTCGCCGAACATGCCGACCGTCGACACCGCGGTGGTCTATCCGGGCGGCTGTCTGATCGAGGCGACCAACCTGTCCGAGGGGCGCGGCACCACGCGGCCGTTCGAGCTCTGCGGCGCGCCGGGGCTCGACGGCTGCGCGCTCGCCGCGGCGCTGCACGCGACGGCGCTGCCGGGCTTCCGGGCGCGGCCGACGACGTTCGAGCCGACGTTCCAGAAGCACGCGCGGCAGGTCTGCGGAGGCGTGCAGATCCACGTGACCGATCGCCGCGCGTTCCGCCCGGTGGCGACCTACCTCGCGCTGCTCGCGCTGGCCCGCGCGCAGGCTCCCGAGCGCTTCGGGTTGCGAGCGGAGCCGTACGAGTACGTCGAGCCGCAGGAGGCCGAGGCGCTCGACCTGCTGTGCGGCACCACGCGGACACGGCAGGTGCTGATGGCGGGCGGCGCGTGGCGCGACGTGGTCGCGACGGTCTGCGACGAGCCGGTTCCGGCCTGACCGCGGCGAGCCCCGGCGGCGTGTAGGCGCCCGGCGCCTTTCTCGGTGCTAGGGTTCCCGCCATGCCCGAATCGACGAGCGGCGCGCCCATGGGCAGCCCGGACAAGCCCTACATCGGCGGCCAGGCCGTGATCGAGGGCGTGATGATGCGCTCGCCTGCGTCGTTCGCCGTGGCGGTGCGGCGCGCCGACGGCTCGATCGACATCCGCGAGCGGCCGGTGACCAAGCGCGCGTCGGCGGCGGCCAAGATCCCGCTGCTGCGCGGCGTGGCGACGCTGGTCGAGTCGCTGCGGCTCGGCAGCGAGGCGCTCCGCTTCTCGGCCGAGCGCATGGAGGCCGACTGGCCCGCGGACGGCGAGGCGGGCGAGCCGGCCGGAGCGGGCGCCGACGCGAAGGCCGAGAGCAAGCCCAAGGGCAAGGGCGCCGGGGTGACCAACGCGCTCAAGGCGTTCGGCGTGACGCTCGCGAACCTCGCGACGCGCGCGGACGCCGAGCCCTCCGGTGACGGCGACGGAGGGCGCGCGCCCAACGGCATGGCGATCCTCACCATCGTGATGGTGGTGTTCCTCATCGCGCTGCCGCAGCTGCTCGCCTGGGGCACCGCGAGCCTCTTCCGCTGGAACCTCGCCGTCGAGAGCGCGCGCTTCCAGCTGCTCACCGGCACGTTCAAGCTGCTCGTGGTGGTCGGCTATCTGTCGGCCATCCGCCGCGTCGCCGAGATCCGCCGTGTTTTTCAGTATCACGGCGCCGAGCACAAAACGATCACGACCTACGAGGCGGCCGAGCCGCTCGACGTCGCGCACGCGCGCGCCAAGACCACGCTCCACCCGCGCTGCGGCACCACGTTCCTCGTGATGACGGTGCTCGTCTCGATCGCGGTCTGGACGGCGCTCGGCCCGCTGATGCCGAAGTTCGTCGGCCCGGCGTGGCAGAAGCAGATCGTCTTCTTCCTCATCAAGCTGCCGTTCCTGCCGGTGCTCGCGGCGATCACCTTCGAGATCCAGCGCTTCACGGCGCGCTACTGCCTCACGGGGCCGCTGCGCGCGCTGCTGTGGCCCGGGTTCCTGATCCAGAAGATCACCACGATCGAGCCCGACGACGAGCAGCTCGAGATCGCCCTCGCGTCGATGCGCGCCACGCTCTGGCGCGAGAAGGTCGGCACCGAGGTCGCCACCGACGCCGGGATCGTCAGCTTCGAGAGCTACCAGGCGCTCGTCGACGCGCCGGCGCTGCGCGCGAGCTGAGCGCGCGCCCGCCGCTTCACGGAGGGTCGCCCGCGCGCATGTCGTCCGCGTCGCGTCGCCGCTTCCTCGCCGCGCTCGGCGCCGCCGCGGCGTCGCCGCTGGTGCTCGGGAGCCGGCGCGCGCGCGCGGCGGGGTTCGCGTCTTCGGGCCTCTCGGCGCAGGACGCGCGCTCGCTGCTCCTGTACGTGATCATCGATCGCCCCGAGGACGCGGAGATCGGCTGGCACTCGTCGAACGTGGGCGGCGTGCAGCGCGCGGCGAGGCTCCTCGATCCGACGCTGCTGGTGCGCACCGTGACCATCGCGGAGCTGCTCGAGCTCGACGAGCGCGCGATCGACGAGCGCCATCGGCCGCTCGCGATCATCGGCGCCGGGAGCTTCACCGAGTGGTTCCAGTACGGCCTCGATCCGCTCTGGAAGCGGCAGCTCGACCACTGGATGGCGCTGATCCGCTCGATGTCGATCCCGATGCTCGCGTTCTGCGGGAGCCACCAGCTGGTGGGCGCCGCGTTCAACGGCTGGGGCGCGGTCGCGCACATGAACGATCAGGGGCCGCCGGTGCGCATCAGCGAGGAGCTCGCGCTGCCGACGCCGCGCGGGCTCTGGACGTGGCCGCGCGTGGGCGAGGAAGGCACGTTCCCGCTGCTCGCGACCGCGGCGGGCGCCCTCGATCCGATCGTGCGCGCGACCTCGGGCGCGCCGATGGCGTCGCTGCACCACAAGGACATGGTCGTCGACGCGACCGGCTTCACGCTCCTCTACGAGCCCGACGCCGCGCGCCCGGCCATGACCAGCGGCGGCGATCAGGCGACGAACCGCTGCCGCGTGCAGGGGATGCGGCGCGACGATCCGGGGCGGCTGCTCTACTCGACCCAGTTCCACCCCGAGATCTCCGCGTTCGACGAGAGCACGACCAACGACGCAGGCTACGGCGCGCTGTTCATCGCCTCGTTCCTCGCGCAGGCGCGGGCGTGGTGGGCGGATCGGCGCGGCGCGATCGGCCCCGGGTGAGGTGGGGTCGCCCCCTTCGCCGAGGCGCGCGAGCGCGGCGACGACCCGAGGTGAAGTGCGCGCGTGCTACCGTCCAACGATGCGGACGTCTTCACGCGGTCTCTGCTCGAGTCCGCTCGCGCGCGTGGCTTCGTCGCTGGCCGCTCTGCTCGTCTTCGCCGCGGCCGCAGGCATGCTCGCGTGCTCGTCGTCGAGCGACGCGGCGGGCGGCAACGGCGCGGACGGCGGCGTCGACGCGGCCGCGCCGTTCGACGCCTCCTACGACGGCGCGGGCCTCGTGTGCGGCGACGCGGGCACGCTCGCGCCCATGTCGGCCGATCCCGACAGCGGGCCCGTCGACGTCGCGTCGTACTGCCTCACGCTGATCAACGGCTACCGCGCCCAACAAGGGCTCGCGCCCTATTGGCTGAAGGACACGAGCGCGTCGGCAATGTGCTGCGCGACGGCGGAGGCCGCGCAGGCCGCGACGACGAAGGGGCACGTGAACGGCGGCTGCGGGTGGACGTCGCAGGGGTTCTGCGGCGGCGGCCGCAACCCCGACGGCACCGTGAAGGCGTCGATGGACTGGTGCCCGAAGCTCTTCTTCCAAGAGGGGCCGACGGGCGGTCACTACCAGGCGATGATGCGCCCCGAGCCGCGCGGGATCATGTGCAGCTTCTACGCGCTCTCGCGCGACCAGCACGCGATCGTCGTCGACTACTACTGACGCGCCGACCGGGAAGCCCGGGGAGCGGGCCCCGCACCGCGTCGAGGCGCGCGAGCGTCGGCGGAGCGGACGACCTCGCAAGCGCCCACGTCCTCCGCGTCCCCCGCGAGGCGCGCCCACGCGCTCTCCCAGCCCTTCACTGCAGCACGCGCAGGCGCTGAAACGTCGCGCCGCCGTCGGTCGAGCGCACGAGTCGGATCTCCTCGGCGTAGCGCGCGACGCCCCACTGGACGTTCCCGGGGTGGGCCGAGAACTCGTCGAACTGGGTGATCGCCGTCGGCGTCGGCTTCCCCGCCTCGACCGGCACGCCGAAGAGCTTCGGCTCGATCGCCGTCCAGCTCGCGCCGGCGTCCGTGCTCCGGTGCAAGCGGAGCGGCGTCGCCGGGGTCGCGCTGATCGGACGGGTCACGATCAGGCCGTCCACGAACTCGGCGAAGCTCAGGCTCACGGGCGCCCGCTCCAGTCGGAAGGTCGCGCCGCGATCGTCGGTCACCAGGAGGACGCCTTCGTCCATCGCGTGGTCCGCGAAGACGAGCCGCTTGCCTCCGGCGGGGAACGGGCGACCGACGGAGGGCGCGAAGGGGACGCCCGCGCGCGTGAGCGCCTTGGGGAGCGTGACCGGCGTCCAGGTCTTGGCGCCGTCGGTCGAGCGGACGAGCGAACCGCCCTTGCGCGCCTCGAAGAGCACCGACTTGTCGCCGAACGGGTCCCACCGGACGTCGCGCGGCCGCGTGGCCGAGAAGGTCGCGCCGCCGTCGAGCGATTCGAAGTCCCCGACGGGGCCGCCGGTCGACCCCGATCCGCTCAGCGAGACGCTCACCACGCCGTCCTCGACCGCGATGTACCCGGCCAGCATCCCGCCGACCATCGTCGACGGCTTCACCGGCAAGAGCGCGCGGAGCCACGTTCGCCCGCCATCGACCGTGCGCGAGACGCCGGCCGGCGGATAGATCGCCCAGCCGTGGTCGTCGTCGGTGAAGACCTCGCGGAGCAGCGCGCGAGCCTCCTCGTGCGGCCACGCGTTCGTGACGACGCGCGTCGTCGGTTCGGCGTCGCCGGCGTGGAAGAGCACCCCGGCCGGGGTCGCGCCGTCGTCTCCGCGGATCCAGATCCCGCGCCTCGTCGCGCCCGCGAGCTTGAACGCGCTCGCCATCGGCGGGAGGGGGAATCGCTGCCAATGGATCCCGCCGTCGACGGTGCGACGCGCGGCGGCGTCGTCGAAGATCCAGGCGCAGTCGCCGTCGATGAAGGCGGTCTTGTCCACCTCGATCCACGGGACCTCCGCGCCGGACGCGACCGCCGACGCGACCGCCGACGCGACCGCCGACGCCGACGCGGGCGCCTCGGCTCGAATCGAGGCCGGCAGCGCGTCGCGCTTTCCGCACGCCACCACCGCGGACGGCGGGACGACGCAGACCAAGGCGCACCACGTGAGCCTTGCGAGGGATCGCGCTTGCATCGCGCGAGGCTAGCAGGCGGTGCGAACGACGAACGCGCGCGCACCGCCGCCCGCGAACCTCGACGACGCGACCGGGCCGGTCGACGTGCGCGTCTCTCGAGCGCGCGGCGGTCCTCGCGGGGCGGTCTCCCGTCCTCGTGGGCTACCGGCTCGCGCCCGGGGGGAGCACCTGGTCCCCGCCGCTCGCCGAGCGCGCGAGGCGGTCGCGCCGGGCGCGCCCGAAACCCCACGCATTCCAGCGATGGCGCGCGGCGCGGGAGGTCGCCTCGATCCTCGTTCGGTCCTCCGGCGAGCGCCGCGTGAACTCCGCGCGCGGCCGCGCTAGACCGCCGGCTCCATGCTCCCTCTCGACAAGCTCGCCTCGATCGCCCGCCGCTTCCGCGAGCTCGAGGACATGCTCTGCCGCCCCGACATCGTGGGCGATCGGCAGGCGTTCCTGAAGCTCTCCAAGGAGCGCGCAGAGACCGAGACGATCACGCAGCTCTACGATCGGTACCGCGAAGTCCGGAAGAAGATCGACGAAGACGAGGCCGCGCTCGCCGATCCGGAGCTGCGCGAGATGGTCGAGATGGAGCTGCCGGAGCTGAGGGCGGAGGAGGCGAAGATCGAGGACGAGATCCGCCTCGCGCTGCTCCCGCAGGATCCCAACGACGCGAAGAACACCATCCTCGAGATCCGCGCGGGCGAAGGCGGCGAGGAGGCGGCGCTCTTCGCGGCCGACCTCTTCAAGATGTACTCGCGCTGGGCCGAGACCCGCGGCTGGAA
>CAIXWQ010000758.1 GCA_903923175.1 uncultured delta proteobacterium
TGCGCGCGCCGGCGCATCGTGATCACCAAAACCGCCGCATCGTGATCACCAAAAACGCGCCATCGTGATCACCTGTTTCGGCGCATCGTGATCACCCCGCCTGGCAGGCGGATTCACGACGCGCTGCGACAATCTCGACGGGTCTCCGACGGTCCCCGCCTACGTGGCGGGCATGACCACCGAGAGACTCGACATGCACGTCCTGAGAGAGATTCTGCGGCAGAAGTTGGTGCTCGGACGCACGCACCGCGACATCGCGGCGTCGGTGCGCGTGAGCGCGGGCAAAGTCGGCGGCGTGTGCTTGGACGCGCGCGCCCTCGGGCTCGACGCCGAGAGCATCGACGCGATGAGCGACGCGGAGCTCGAGGCGCGTCTCTACCCGAAGACGCCGCCGACGGTCGTGCGGCCGGAGCCGGACTGCGCGGCGCTGCACTTGGAGATGCGGCGGCCGGGCGTGACGCTCGCGCTGTTGCACGTCGAGTTCCTCGGCGCGCACCCCGACGGACTGCGCTACACGGCGTTCTGCGACCGGTATCGCGAGTGGGTCAAGCGGCGCTCGCCGGTGATGCGGCAGACGCACGTCGCTGGCGACAAGCTCTTCGTCGACTACGCCGGCATGAAGGCGAAGCTCGTCGATCCGCAGACGCGCGAGGTCGTCGAGGTCGAGCTGTTCGTCGCCGTGCTCGGCGCGTCCAACTACACCTACGCCGAGGCGACGCGCACGCAACAGGTCACCGACTTCGTGTCGAGCGTGTCGCGCGCGATCGACTTCATCGGCGGCGTGCCTCGCGCGATCGTCCCCGACCAGCTCAAGAGCGCTGTGATCAAGGCGTGCCGCTACGATCCGACGATCCAGCGGACCACCGCGGATCTGGCGCGGCACTACGCCACGACGATCCTGCCGGCACGTCCGCGCTCGCCGCGCGACAAGGCGAAGGTCGAGGGCGGCGTGCTGATCGCGGAGCGCTGGCTGCTCGCGCGCATCCGCAACGAGGTGTTCACAAGCCTCGGCGCGCTCAACGTGCGGCTCGCGGAGCTCACCGCGGACCTCAACGGGCGCGAGATGCGCGACTACAAGGCGAGCCGGCGCGAGCTGCTCGAGCGCCTCGACAAGCCCGCGCTCGGCGCGCTGCCGGAGCACCCGTTCGAGGCCTCCAGCTGGAAGCAGGTCGCGCTCAACATCGACTACCACTTCGAGCTCGATCACCACCTCTACTCGGCGCCGCACACGCTCCTGCGCGAGGAGCTTTGGGTGCGCGCGACCGCGAGCACCGTCGAGATCTTTCACGGCGGCGAGCGCGTCGGCGCCTGCGTGCGCAGCTACGTCCACGGCGGGCGCACCACCAAGAGCGAGCACATGCCTAGCACGCACCGCGCGCACGCCGAGTGGACGCCGTCGCGCATCCTCGCGTGGGCCGAGACGGTCGGACCGAGCACGCACGCGCTCTGCGAGGTCATCCTGCGTGAGCGTCACCATCCAGAGTGGGGCTTCCGCTCCTGCCTCGGACTGTTCCGGCTCGCCAAGAAGTACGGCGCCGCGCGCGTCGACGCGGCGAGCCAGCGCGCGCTCTACGCCGGCGCGCGCAGCTACCGACCGGTGAAGACGATCCTGCAGCACGGCCTCGAGGCGCAGCCGCTCCCTGAGGCCGAGCGACCTGCAACGACGGGCCCGACCCACGGCAACGTGCGCGGCCGCGACTACTACCACTGACCGAGAAACCAAGGAGAAACGGATGCTGAGAGAACCGACCATCGAGAAGCTCCACGCCCTGCGTCTGCGCGTCATGGCGGCCACGTGGCTCGAGCAAGACAAGTCACCCGACACGCTCGCTCTCTCCTTCGACGAGCGCCTCGCGCTACTCGTCGAGGCCGAGATGCTCGCGCGTGACAACACGCGCCTCGCCAAGAATCTGCGCGCCGCCAAGCTGCGCATCGCCGACGCGTGCGTCGAGGGGATCGACTTCCCCAAGGCGCGCGAGATCGACAAGTCCGTCGTACGCTCGCTCGCCACCTGTCGATGGATCCACGAGCACCAGCCCGTGCTCATCGACGGCGCGACCGGCACCGGCAAAAGCTACCTCGCCTGCGCGCTCGCGCACCAGGCCTGCCGCAAGGGCTTGCGCGTGTTCTATCGGCGCGTGCCGCGGCTCTTCGACGAGCTGCGCCTCGCGCGCGCCGACGGCTCCTACCCGCGCCTGCTCGCGCGCATCGCCAAGGTCGACGTGCTCGTGCTCGACGACTTCGCGATCGCGCCGCTCAGCGACGACAGCCGACGCGATCTGCTCGAGATCCTCGAAGACCGCTACGGCCTCCGCTCCACGATCATCACGAGCCAGCTCGAGCCCAAGCTCTGGCACGACTACCTCGCCGACCCCACCGTCGCCGACGCGATCTGCGACCGCGTCATGCACGGCGCCCACCGCATCTCGCTCAAGGGACCCTCGCGCCGAAAGACGAAGGAGGGCACCGGCGGCGCTTGAACGTTCGTGACGCAGCGACGTACCCTCCCGGTGCGTCAATTAGAGGATCTGAAACCCGACACCGAGACCCGAGAGATCCGTCGCTTCGCTCCGATCACGATGGCGCGTGCCAGGTGATCACGATGCCGCGAAACGGGTGATCATGATGGGCGTGACGCGCA
>CAIXWQ010000759.1 GCA_903923175.1 uncultured delta proteobacterium
CCCGCGAGGTCGAGGGCGGCGCGCCGCGCGTGCAGCGCTTGCACGAGGCCTCTCACGACGGCGCGCTCGACCCCGACGGCGACCTGCGGGGGCGCGTCGCGGCCGGGCTCCCCTTCGCGCGCGCGAGCTACGCCGTGGTGTCCGAGTCGCGCCCCGCGCGCGCCGCGCTCCCCTCGATCGACGACGCCCGCGCGCACGTCGAGTGGGCGTGCGTGCCTCGGGCCCCCGCCGACGCCATCGGCCGCGCCTGCCCGCTCCTGATCACGGTCGGCGACGGCCCCGCGCTCCGACCGTCGACCGCGGCGTCCGGCCTCGGCCGCCTCGATCTCCCGGCGCTCCCCGCCCTCCCCGCCTACGGACGACAGCACGACGTGACGCTCGCGCTCGACGCCGCCCCCGGCCGTTGGATCGCCCTCGCGCGCGTCGTCTACGACCGCGCGATCGAGGGCGCGGCGTTCGAGGAGGGGGCCGGCTGGGTCGTGCGGCCGCCCGGCCTTCAGTGGCGCTTCCTGCTGCATCCGGGCGCGTCGCTGGCAGTGCCGCGCGCGGCGGCTGCGCCGTCGAGCGCCGCGCCGGCGCCGAGGATCGTGCGGATCGACGCCCTTCCGGAGCCCGGTGAGCACCCGCGCGTGCTGGTCGACGTCGAGGGGATCGAGCGTGCGATCGCGACCGACGGGACGCCGCTCGTGGTGGTCGCGCCGCACGGCGGCAGGGTCTCGGTCCGCAGCCTCGACGGGGCGGCGACGATCCTCGTCGCGGAGCGCCTCGCCAAGCCCCGCGACGCGAGCGCGATCGACGCGGACGAGGCCGAGCCCGACCCCGCCCACGCCGAGCCCGCGCTCGCGCCCTCCCGCGAGAGCCCCGCGAGCCCCGCGCTCCTCGACGCGAACGCGCCCGGCGCGCGCTGGCGGGACGAGGTCTCGCGCTCCGACGCGCCGCTCGGGACCCTCGAGGAGCGGCTCGGCACGCTCACGGCGCACTCCGCAGTACGCTACGGCACGTTCCGCGAGGGGAGCCTCGCGGTCGATCCCGACTCTGCGGACGGCTACTTCGAACAGGCGGTCGGCTATCGCCGCCGCGTCGAGGCGATCAACCTCTCGCTCGGCGTGAGCGCGCTCGAGCGCGCGCGCTCCGACGCGGCGGCGACCTTCGGCTTCTCGGCGCTCGCGTACGAGGAGATCGGCCGCCTGCGCCTCGCCGGCTGGCTCGACTACTACCAGCAAGACCTCGGCATCGGGCGCGCGCGCACCTTCCGACCGCGCGGCTTCGTCGAGTACAGCCTCCGCCTCCGCTCGAACGTCTTCCTGCTGCCGCGCGTGGGCTGGGACGGCTTCTACGACAACCTCGCCTACCGGCCGACCGTGCTCCGCGGCGTCGACGACGACGTCTACAGCGTGTACCGCTTCGGGCGCCGCTCGCTCGCCTTCACGCAGCTGCTCGCGTGGTGGGTCCCGTACATCAACGACATCTTCTACCTGCGCGGGCGCGCCACGGCCGACGCGCGGCTCGGCGTGCTCGATCACGTCGCGCTGCGCCCCGGGGCCTTCTTCGCGCTCGGCGACGTCGAGGTCGGCGCGTTCGGCGAGGCCATCCGCTACCGCGCCACCGCGGTGCCCGGGAGCGCCGACGTCACCGAGTACACCGGCGGCGCGTACTTCCTCTGGAACCTGTGGCTCGTCCCGCAGTCGGTCGACCTCCAGCCGGGGCTCGCCGCCCGGGCGAGGACCCGCGACGGCGCGTGGGAGCTGCTCGCGGTCGTCAACGTGCTCGGCAGCTTCCGGCGAGGCGTGCGCGACTTCACCTCGTACGAGCTGAATTTCCCAGAGCCGCTCGGCGGCGGCGTCCCATGGCGCGGAGGGCTTCGATGAGCGACCAGGCGACGATCGAGGACGGAGCCGTGCGCGCGACGGAGGACACGGCCGTGCGCCTCGGCGCCGACACGCCGGCGGGGGCGAGCGTGGATCCGCTGCGGGAGCGCGTCTGCGCGCGAGAGCTCGC
>CAIXWQ010000760.1 GCA_903923175.1 uncultured delta proteobacterium
CGACGCCACCTGCAGCCCGGCGAGCCGCCCGAACAGCGCGACCGCGCGCGCGACGTGCTGCGCGAGCGGCTGCGGGCGCGAGGAGAGCGCCGACATCACCCCGCCGAGCACCGCGATCGCCGCGAGGAACCAGAGCGCGAGCCCCCACGCCGTCGAGGCGAGCAGCGCCTGGAGCGCCGGGCGCTGGTGCATCACGAAGTCGGCCGCGTCGACGAGCCCCCGCCCCCACCAGAGCGCGCGATCGCCGTCGGGGTGCTGCCCGTAGACCGCCCCCACGAGCTCGCTCCACGGGCCCGCGAGCAGCCACGCCACGAGCGCCTCCAGCGCCCACGCGAAGAGCACGACGCGCGGGCGCCGACGCGCCGCGAGCTCGGCCGGAGGCGCGCGCTCGGGGATCACCAGCCGGCCCCCCGCGCGAGCAGCCCGATCCAGGCGGTGGCGCGCTCGCGCGTGACGGCGGTCGTGCCGACGCGCCGGGTCGCGAGGAAGTTGTTGGTTCGATCGCGATCGAGCGGGATCGCGAGGTCGGGATCGACGATCGCGGCGACGAGCTCGGTCGGGCCGTCGGTGTCGAGGCGCAGCCAGACGCGCTCGCCGAAGCGCACGGTCTCGCGCCGCGCGGCGCCGTCCGCGAAGCGGAGCTCCACGGTCACCGGCAGGTCGACCACGCCGCGGCGCGCGATCCAGACCGAGCCGGCGAACCCTTCGTAGCCGGCGAGCTTCGGGTCGCGCGTGCGCTCCGCGGGGCCAGGGCGATCGAAGATCCCCTTGGGCGCGTGGCGCGGCGCGGCCGTCACGCGCTCGACCGAGAAATCGAGCGTCGTCGGCGTGGTGAGCGCGGCCCGCGCCGCGCGCGCGCAGTCGGACGAGACCCACGTCTCGAGCGCGCGGAAGAAGTCCTCAGGGCCCGGGTGCGCGAACCGCTGCTGCCGCGCGTAGGCGCCCATGGCCGCGTCGAAGCGCGCCTCGCCGTAGCTGCGCCGTAGCGTCTCGAGCGCCACCGCGGTCGCGCCGTAGACGCGCATGCCGTAGGAGCCGCCGTTGGCGACGCGGTCGGCCGGCTGGAAGATCGGCTCCTCGAAATGCGCCGCGGCGCCCGGCCGGGCGAGCGTGAGGTACGAGAGCTGGAGCGGGCCGAGCGAGACCGCCGTCCCCTCGCCGACCAGCTTGCGCATCACGAGCTGCTCCGCGAACGAGTTGAACCCCTCGTCGCCCGCCGGCCACGCCACCTCGTTCGAGGCCACCAGGCCGTAGAACCACTGGTGCCCGAGCTCGTGCACCGTCACCGCCTCGACCTCGTGCGAGCCGTGCGCCGGCCACCAAGGGCCGCCGGTGGTGATGAGCGTCGGGTACTCCATCCCGCCCGCCTCCGAGGCGACGTCGGGCGGGTGCACCACGGTGAGCACGTCGTACGGGTACGCGCCGTAGCGCGCGCCGAGCTCGCGCAGCCCGCCGCGCACGCTCTGCAGCTCGCGATCGACCGCCAGCTCGTAGCCCGGCGGCGAGAGGAGGCGGATCTTGACCGGCCCTTCCTGGGCGTCGCGCACGACGAAGCGGTCCCACGCGGTCCACGCGAAGTCGTGCACGCGATCCTGCACGTGCCGCTCGATGCGGCGATCGCCCTCGCGCCGCGTCTCCACGAGGGGCCCGGTGGCGCCGACGAC
This sequence comes from uncultured delta proteobacterium, assembly GCA_903923175.1. Classification (GTDB taxonomy): domain Bacteria; phylum Myxococcota_A; class Polyangia; order Polyangiales; family JADJMO01; genus CAIXWQ01. The sequence goes on from CAIXWQ010000760.1 coordinate 1,665, forward strand.
GAAGCGATCCGGCACGTCGAGCGTGACGTCGTAGCTGCCGAAGTCGGCGTAGAACTCGGCGACGTGGTGGAACGGGAACGCCGCCCAGGTGCCGTCACGCTCGAGCTTCGCGAGCTTGGGGAACCACTGGCCGACGAAGTGGAAGCTGCCGCGGTACCCGGTGCGCTCGGAGATCTCGGGGAGCTCGTCGTGGAAGGCGACCGCCAGCGTGATCGACGCGCCCGGCGGCACCTCGCGCGGCAGCGGCACCCGCACGTCGGTCTCGTCGTCGGGGGCGCCCGGCACCGGCGGCGCATCCTCGGCGCGCAGCGGATCCTGCGGCGACTCGCCGCGGTGCGAGACGAGCTCGCGCTTCTGCCAGAGCTCCTCCTCGACGCCGCCCGCGCCGACCAGCGCGAGCTTCTTCACGTCGATGAGCCCCGGCGCGCCGGCGACCTCGCCGCGAAACCCCGCGGTGCGGGCGCGCCGGAAGATGGTCGCGTCGTTCTTGAAGGCGTTGAGGTAGAGGTGCATCCGCAGCTCGCGCAGCGGGACGTCGGCGACGTTGCGCAGCTCGATGCGCCCCTCGCCGTCGACCACGTGCAGCTCCGGATCGAGCCGCGCGCGCAGCTCGTAGCGCACGACCGGCTCGGGATCGTGCATCGACGGCCAGCCGCCCGGCGGCGGCGCGACCTCCTCCGACGGCGAGAGATCGAGCCTGGGCGGCGCGAGGCTGCGCGCGCCCACGCCGAGGCCGCACAGGCCGAGCAGCAGCAGGCCAGCGCTCTCGAGGGCTTCGCGCGAACGGGGCACCGGCAAGCGTCTAGTCAAACCCGCTTGGGAGCGCGAGACGGGACGCCGAGGCGCCGCGTCCGAGCCGATCCCCCCCCGGCTCCGACCGGATGCGTTCTGAACGTGTCTTCGCCTGCGTTCGTGCCATGCTCCCGCCCGATGCGCCTCGCCGCGCCCCTGCTCGCCGCGCTGCTCGTCGGCGCCTGCAGCTCCTCGAGCCCCACCACGCTCACCGTCGCGGTCACCCCCGGCCTCGAGGCGAGCCCGCTCACGGCAGCGGCGGGGGTCGCGCGCGTCGAGCTGCGCGTGCGCGCGGTCGACGGCACCGAGAGCACCTTCGCGACGGCCAAGCCCGACGACGGCGGCCTCGACGTCCCCGACGGCGCGCGCACCGGCGTCGGCGCGCTGGTGATCGCGGGGCTCTCCGCCGACGGCACGGAGCTCGCGTACGGCCGCACGCCGGCGCTCGATCTGACCGGAATCGCCTCGTATTCGCCGCGGATCTTCGTGCAGAAGCCCGGCCTCGCGCGGATGCTCGACCTGACCGACACGCCCGTCGGGCCGCGCGTCGGCCTCTTCGGCGTGCGCTACCTCGCCCTCGTCGAGCCCGCCTCGATGGACCTCGAGCTGGTCGACCTGATCACGGCCCGCGCGTACGCGAGCAAGGGCACGCTCGGCGTCGCGCCGACGGCCGCGCTGCTCCTCGCCGGCACGCTCGTGCTCGCGGTGGCGACCGACGGCAGCACCTCGCTCGTCGACCTCGACGCCGGCACCGTCTCGAGCCCGGCGCTCCCGACAGGCGTCGCGGCGAGCGAGCTCGCGGGCGCACGCACCCTCGTCGGCGACGACGGCGCGGCCTACCTCGTGGCGGCGACGCACACCGCAGGCGCGAGCGGCGCTGCGGGCCCGAGCGATCTCGTGCTCCGGCTCGGCACCGACGGCGCGCTCTCGGCGCGACGTCTGCTCACCAAGCGCGCCGCCGCCGCCGCCGTGTGGGTCGCCGGCCGCGGCCTCGTCGTGATCGGCGGCGCGGCCGACGCGGGCTCCTCGGGCGCGGAGATCCTCGCCACGGGCGCGACCACCGCCTCGCCGCTCCCGTTCGCCACCGACGCGAGCGCGGGCGCGACCGCGGTCCTCGTCGACGCGCACACGGTGCTGCGCGCGCGCGCCGACGGCAGCATCGACACGCTCGATCTCGCCTGCACCAGCGCCTGCGCCCCCGCCGCCGCCAGCGCGCACCTCGACGCCGCCGCGATCGACGGCGCGCCGCTCGAGCGTGGAGGCGCGCTCTTCGTCACGGCCGGCGGCGCGCTGGTGCGTGTCGACGCCAAGGGCACGACGACCAGCGTGGTCGCGACGGTCTCGGGGGCGAGGGCGCTGGTCGCGCTGCCGACGGGGCTGGTCGCCGTGGTGTCGACCTCCGACGGCGTGCTGCGAACCGTCCGCTGACGCTTCGGCATCTCAGGTCAGGCTCGTCCCAGGGGACTACGCTCGAGGTCGAAACGATGGCGGCGCAGCGAACGAACGAGAAATCCAGCGGCGGCGTGCTCGACGGCTGGGCGTACCCCGCGCTGGTCGTGCTGCTGGTCGTCGCCGGCTTCTTCGGGCTGGCGGTGCTGCCGCGCGTGCTCGCCTCCTCGCACGCGATGGTGGGCAAGCCGGTGCCCCAGCTCGCGCTCCCGGTGCTGTGGGAGAAGGCCCCGACGCCGACGTCGCCCGGCACGCCGCAGGGGGCCGCGGCGGCGCGCAACGTCGATCTCGCCTCGCTCAAGGGGAACGTCGTCGTGCTCGATTTCTGGGCCCCGTGGTGCGGCCCGTGTCGGCACGAGATGCCGCTGCTCGACGCGATGGCGCGCCGCCTCGCGCCCAAGGGGGTGCTCGTGGTCGGCGTCCTCGTCGATCAGGATCGCGCGGGCGCGCTCGAGCTCCTCGGCAAGATGAACATCGGCTACCCGCAGCTCGAGGACGTGCAGGGCCAGGCCCAGCAGGCGTTCGACGTCCGCACGCTGCCGAGCCTCGTGGTGCTCGATCGCGAGGGGAAGATCGTCGCGTACCACACCGGCTTCACGCCCGAAGAGGACCTCGAAGAGGACCTGAAGCGCGCGATGTGATCTCGCGCGACGGCGCGCCTCAGGCGGCCTGCTTCTCCGTGCCGGCCTCGGCCCCCTCGGCGTGCGCCTGGTTCTCGTCGCCGATCGCCTTTCGAAGCGGCGCGTAGAGCACCACCATGAGCACGCCGGTCGCGATCGAGATGCCGCCGAGCACGACGAAGAACGTGACGTGCGACCACTTCTCCCAGTACGTGCCGAGGTACCCGGAGAGGTAGTTGCCGAAGAAGCTCGAGCCGAGCCAGAACCCCATCATCAGCGAGACCATCCGCGGCGGCGCGATCTTGGTCACCAGCGAGAGGCCTACCGGCGAGAGATACAGCTCGCCGAGCGTGAGCAGGCCGGTGCAGCCGATGAGCCACCACATGCTCGCCATGCCGCCGCGATCCACGAGCTTCGCGGGCAGCATCATGATGAGGAACGAGATGCCGAGCACGAAGCAGCCGATGGCCATCTTGGCGACGCTGGAGGGCTCCGTCCCCTTCTTCGCCTGGCGCTCCCACAGCACGTTGATGAACGGCGTGAACGCGAAGATGAAGGCGGGGTTCACGGACTGGAACCACGTCGCCGGCATCTCCCACTTCACGCCGATCGCCGAGAAGATGTGGCGGTTGCTGTTGTTGTCGGCCCAGAGCGCGAGGGTGTTCCCTTGCTGCTCGTACACGGCCCAGAAGGAGATGTTGAGCACGCAGAGCACGACGAGCGCGAAGATCCGCTGCCACTCGACCTTCGTCAGCGGCTTCGTCTCCGGCGCGACCGTGGAGCTGACGACCGCGTTGGTGTCGCGGTAGCCCGAGCCCGCTTCGCGCGCGAGCACGCGCTTCTCGACGTTGTCGGGCGCGAGGTGCTTCATCCCCGCGACGTACTGCACCAGGCCGCCGAGCATGCCGATGCCCGCCGCGCCGAAGCCCCAGCGCCAGCCGTAGGTCTCGCCGATGTAGCCGCACACGATCCCGGCGAGGAAGGCGCCGAGGTTGATCCCCACGTAGAAGATGTTGAACGCGCGGTCGCGCCGCGTGTCGCCCGGCGGATACAGCCCTCCCACCTGCGTGGAGATGTTCGGCTTGAAGAGGCCGTTGCCGATGATCAGCAGCAGCATGCCGGCGTAGAAGAGCGACGGCACCATCAGCACGAACTCGCCGATCGCCATGATGATGCCGCCCACGATCACCGTGCGCCGCTGCCCGAAGTAGCGGTCGGCGAGCATGCCGCCGGCGAGCGGCGTCAGGTACACGAACCCGGTGTAGAAGCCGTAGATCTGCGACGAGAGCTGCTGCGTCGTCTGCGGGCCGTAGAGCCACTCGATCGCATGCTTGACCGCGCCGAACCCCATGACGTGCTCGACCTGCCCCTGCAGGAAGAGGAATTTCGTCATGTAGTACACGAGCAGGGTGCGCATGCCGTAGTAGCAAAAGCGCTCCCACATCTCGGTGAGGAACAGCACGCCGAGGCCGCGCGGGTGCCCGAACAGCTCGCTCTGGGGTTTCCACGGCGGGGCGGGTTCGGTGGCGGCGCTCATCGCGCGCGCTCATAGCGCACGTCGGCGGGGCGAGGAACGTGGGGGTGCGTCATGCGTCGGGCGCGCGGGGCCCAGCGTCCTTTCGCATGCCGCGCCGCGAGCGGCGCAGGGCTCACTCGAACGTGCGGTCGACCTCCCCGGTGCTCTCGAGCTCGCGCGTAGTCGAGGCCGCGGGGAACGCGAACGACCGCGAGAGCTCGAAGGACATCTCGGCGTCGCGGGGCGCCTCGACCGGCACCTCGTCGGCCGGAGGTCCACCGCCGACGCTCGGCGGCATCGCGATCGACCAGGCGCTCGGCAGGACGTCGACGGCGAACTCGTCGGGATCCTGGTCCGTCGAGGCGACGACCCGCGCCGCCTCCAGCCGGAGCAGCGTCGGGAAGATCGGATACGCGCGACCGTTGACGTGGAGCTGCTCGAACCGCAGCGTGACGCGCGCCACCCCCGCCCTCTCGACCACGAGGACGCGCCCGGTCAGCGTCGCCCCGCGCGGCGCCACGATCGTGCCGTCGCCTGCGCGCAAGGGCTCGTCGAGGCGCGCGGTGAGCGCATCGCCCGCGCGCACGCGCTCGGACGACAGCGGCCGGTCGAGCCGCGCGTGGAAGCGCGTCCCAGCGGGGACGATCACGCGCGCGACGGTCTCGTTCGGCGAGGCCGGCGAGGCCGTGGACGCAGGCGGGGCCGCGCGCCAGCTCACGCACGACGAAGCGACGAGCGCGAGCGACGCCGCGAGGACGACCGACGGACCGAGTCGAGCGAGTGCGCGCGAGGGTGCCACGAGGTCGATCGCTCGCGAAGCGCGTGCCAATCCTCGACGGCCGAGCGCGCGGCGCGGACGAGGACGATCTCGACCGGCTCGTCGTTCCCGGAGCGGCGCCACCGTGGCGGAGCGTGACGAGCGGCTCGCGCCCCGGACTCGCTCACCCACGCTCACCCGCTCGTCGCCCTCCGCGTCACGGCGTGCCGATCGACACCGCGTGCGCCCCCGCCGCCACCTTCACGAGCGCCGTCCCGCCGACGTCGCCCGTGTACGTCCACCCGCTCGTCGCCTTGTCGAGCGCGGCCGCGTCCGCGACCTCGGCGAGCGCCGCGCCGCCGTCGGTCACCGACTTCGGCTTGCCGCCGAGCGCGACGACCTCGAACACCACGCCCCCCTTGAATTCGACGCCGTCCTTCGACGTCAGCGCGATCGCGCCCGCGCTCTTCGCCTGCGTCAGCGCGACGCCGTCGAACACCGAGAACGTCGACGCGGCCCCCGGCGCGACGCGCACCCACAGGATGCCGGGCGTCGTCGCGTACGAGTCGACCGCGTCGGGCATCGTGGTCGGCGACATCGTGTCGATGGTCGGCCGCAGCATCGGCACCAGCGAGCCCTCGGCCAGGAACAGCGGGAGCGTCCCGAGCGGCGCATCCACGGTGATCGGCGCGGCGCCCCCCGCGTAGCGCTGGCCGCTCCACCAGTCGACCCAGTTGCCCGCGGGCAGCGGCACGGCGCGCGTCCGCTGCCCGCGCGCGACCACCGGCGCGACCAGCAGCGCGTCGCCGAGCAGGTACGTGTCGTCGGGGTGCGCGCCGAGCTCCGGGTGCGCGAGGCCGAGCGGACGGGCGATCGCGCGGCCGTCGACCGCGAGGTTCTGCGCGTACGTCCACACGTACGGGAACAGCCGCAAATGCAGCCGGGCGTAGGTGCGGTACCAGCCGAGCATCTCGTCGTCGTAGTCGGCGGCCTTGTCCCACGGCAGCGTGCTCGCGCTGGTGCCGACCTGCATCACCGTCGAGAGCGCGGTCTGCTCGAACCAGCGCGTGAGCAGCTCCTTGTCGGGCGGGCCGCGCCGGTAGCCGCCGGTGTCGGCGCCGTAGAAGGGGAAGCCCGACGGCCCGAGCGACAGCCCCGCGATCAGCGACGCCGGCAGGCCGCCGACCGACACGAACTTGCTGCCGTCGTTCGCCGTGACCTCCTCGCGATGGTGAGAGAAGTCGGTCTCTAGATCGCCCGGCCAGATCACCGACACGTTGCGCTGATCGCCGTACGTGGAGTGCCGGCAGAGCAGGAAGCCGCCGTCCTTCGGCAGCGTCTCGGCGTAGAGCCGATGATAGAAGAGCTGGAATTGCGAGCTCATCGTGCGCTCGTCGCTCCCGTCGGCGAACTGCCAGACGTTGCGCGCGGCGCCGAGGCCGGGCACCACGTCCTCGCCGTAGTCGAGCTTGAACCCCTCGATCCCCGCGTCGGTGTAGGCGCGCACGTGCTGCTGCCACCACGCGAACGCGTCGGGGTTCGTGAGATCGATCGGCTTGCCCCACTTGTTGAGCAGGAGGCCGTTCTGCTTCGGGTAGTACCCCTTCGCGATCGCCTCGTTGCGCAGCGCGAGGGTGCTCGCGTCCTTCTCGTCGAGGTAGGGCACGTGCCAGAGCGCCGCGCGGTAGCCCATCGCCTGCGCCTTCGCGAGCATCGCCTTCGGGTCGGTGAATTTCGCCGGGTCGTAGTCGAAGGTCTGCACGCCGGTCGCGTACGGGCGGTCGATCCAGATCGCCGAGTCGGCGAGATCCAGCGAGCGCATCAGCTCGAGATCGTTCTCGAGCTCGGCCTGGTTCTTGTTCTCGTCGCGCCAGACGACCGGGCCGAGCCACGCGCGCCCGGGGAGCTTCGGGTAGCCCGCGACGTCGTAGTACGCCTTGGTCACGTCGAGCGCCTGCGCGGCCGTGAACAGGTGGAACGTGAGCCCCTTCGGCGAGTCCTTGCCGGTGCCGAAGATCGCGTCGACGGCGTCGGGCGCGGTGGCGGCGACGTCGAAGACGCCGGCGTGCGGGTCCTCGACGAACAGCCCCCAGCCACGGGTGCCGATCACGAACGGCACCGGCACGTGCGCCTCGTTGTAGCCGCTCTCGAGATCGCCATCGACGACGATGTGCATCGGCCGGATCTTCCCGCGGTGCGCCACCGAGTCGTAGTACTCGCCGAGCCCGTAGTACTGCTCGTTCGCGTCGACGCGCGGCCGGACGCGGAAGTACGCGATCGGCGCGCGCGGGTCGGCCGGCACCAGCGTCGCGCGGAAGGTCCCCGCGCGCGTCGCCTCGAAGGCGAGCGTCGCGCGCAGCCCGGTCTCGAACACCACGCCCAGCGTGAGCGTCGTGCCGGCGCGCTGCGGCGCCTCCAGGTGATCCACCGCGAGCCACGCGAAGTCGTCCGGCGTGGGGTAGAGCGCCGAGGGCGAGACGAGCGAGAGCGGATCGTAGTTGGTCTGGTCGTCGACCGCGGTGAGCACGCCGAGCTGGAACCCCTCGGCGTCGAAACGCGCGAGCACCTCGCCGTCGCGCACGAGCGAGATCATGCCGGCGTCGACGTCGACGTGGAGCACGCTCGAGCCCGAGGCGAAGTCGAGCGGCGGCACCGCGGGCGCGCTCGATTTCGAGGAGCAGGAAGGCGCGCCCAGCAAGGTCGACAAGATCGAGGCGAGCGCGGCGAGCCGAGCGGGCGACTTCATGGCGCGCGATCGTAGCGCGTCGGCGGGCTCACGAAGCCTCCCGCGCGCGCCCCGGCGGCGACGCAACTTCGCGTCAGTCCGCGCGCGGCGGGGCGGCGCGGAACCAGGTCGTCTCCTCCGCCTCGGCCGGCCCGACCCGCCACACGTCCTGGGAGATCCGCGCCGCCTCGAGCGAGGCCGAGGGGGCGACGTCGATGATCATGTCGAACAGGCAGCTCGCCGCGGTGGTCGCGGCCAGGAGCGCCGCCGCGCCGAAGAACTCGCCCGTCCACGTGCTCGCGTGCGCCTGCCACACGACCACCGCGCGCGACGCGTCGAGCCGCGCGTCGAGCTCGACGGCGCCGCACTCGCGCTCGGCGTGCAGGTCGAACAGCTCGTGCACCCGCCGCGCAGCCCGCAGCCCGGCCGCGCGGGCGAGCACCATCCCGCGGCCGTTCAGCATCGCGCCGCGCTCGAGCAGGCCGACCAGCGACGCGCGCGCCGGCGCCTCCGAGCCGAGGTGCACCTCGCAGCTCGCGACGAGCCCGCGGAACGGCAGCGTCGGCATCCCGATCGGCCCGCTCGCGCGCAGGCGCAGCTCTTCGAAGGCGCGCCAGGCGAGCCGCGCGTTGGAGGCGAGCGCGTTGAGCGCGAAGCGGCCGAGCGGCGGCAGCGCGCCCCACTCGAGCGCGGTGAGCTGTCGCTGCAGCCCGAGCGCGGCCTCGAGCGCGGTCACCGGCTGCGCCTCGAACTCGGGATCGGCGCGGCGCAGCTGCAGCTCGCGCACCGGGGCTCGCGACAGCAGCGCGCGCGCCACCTCGACCGAAGGGGCCTCACGGCTCCCCTCGGTGGCGATCGCCGCGCGCTGATCCGGGCGGAGCGCGAGCCAGCCGCGCAGAGTGATCGCCGCGCCAGCCCAGTTGTAGAGGCGCAGCGCCGCGAGCGGCGGACGCGGCAGATCGTCGGTCAGCTCCTCGAACGCGAACACGAACGGGCTCGACATCCGGGCCGATAGTAACGGCGCGCGCCTGGAGGCCGGCCCGGACTTCGTCGGCGCTCGCCGCCGTTCGACTCAGGCGTCGGCCGCCGGCCGCTCGCCCTCGTCCGCGAGCGGCTCCGCGCGAGCCTCCTGGGCCGCGGCGCGCCCCTCGGCGCTGTCGGCCGACGGCAGCACGATGCGAAACCGCGCCCCCGCGCTCGGCGACGCCTCGCAGACGATCGTCCCGCCGTGCTCGATCACGATCTTCTTCACGATCGCGAGGCCGAGCCCCGTCCCCTCGGTGCGCGTCGTGAAGTAGGGATCGAAGATGCGGGCGCGATCCTCGCTCGGCACGCCGGGGCCGTCGTCGTCGACGTCGATTGCCACGTGCCCGTCGTCGAGCGCGGTCGCGTGCACCACCACGCGGTAGCCCTTGCCCGTGGCGCGGATCGCCTGGACCGCGTTGCGCACGAGGTTGTCGATGGACTTCCTCAGCATCTGCCGGTCGACCGCCACGTGCGGCGCGCCCGGCCCCGGCGCCTCGACCGTCACGCGCACCGGGATGGCGAAGCCGCCGCTCGGCGTGAGGCCGCGCATGTCGGCCTCGTCGGTGCCGAACCCAAGCCGCTCGAGCGTCGGCCGCAGCTCGTCGAACAGCGCCTCGAGCGGCTCCGCGCGCAGCCGGGCGCGCGGCAACCGCGCGAATTCGGAGAATTCGGTGACGAGCCGCCGGAGCGTGCCGACCTCCTCGGTGACGATCTCGAGCGTCGTGTCGAGGAGCCTGCGCATGCGCGCGTCGTCGCCGGCGTACTTGTGATGGCACTCCTCGACCGCGAGCTGGATCGGCGTGAGCGGGTTCTTGATCTCGTGCGCGAGGCGCCGCGCCATGTCCTGCCACGCGCCGATGCGCTGCAGGTACTCGATGCGCGCGCGGCTCCGCTCGATGTCGCCGAGCATGCGGTTGAACGACGCCGCGAGATCGCCGATCTCGTCGTTGCCGAGCTCGGGGACGCGCACCGCGAGATCGCCGCCGGCGACCCGCTGCGCCGCGTCGGCCACGCGCGACACGCGCCGCGACACGTCGCGCGCGAAGAAGAAGCCGAGGGCGGCGGCGATCAGGATGGTCGCCGTCAGCAGGAAGCCGAAGAACATCACGTTGAGCCGCACCCACTCGTGCCGGTTGCGCTCGAGCTCGTGGTAGAGCGCCACGAACGCCGACGCGTCCTTGCGGTGCTCGATGCGCGCGCGCTCGGTCGCGAACGTCGCGATCAACATCGGCGACTTCGCCGCCGCAGCCGCCTTGTCGGGCGGCGTCGCGCCAGGCGCGGCAGGCGCGGCAGGCGTGACGTCGGGTGTGAGCGGCTTGCACTGCGTGAGCACGTGCTCCTTGACGAGGTTCAGCGGCGCGACGCGCGCGACGCGCGCGAGCCGCGGGAATTCCTTCTCGAGGCTCGGCGGCGCGCGCTCCTCGCTCGGGACCTCGGCGCTCGGCTTCGCGCCCGGCTTGGCGCCGGTCATGGCCGGAGAAGGGAGCCCCACCGCGCGCTCGAGGCAGGTCTCGAGCGGCATGTCGGAGAAGACCTCGAGCGCCACGAGCTCGATGAGCGGCGCCTCGCCGGTCGCCGGATCGGGGCGATCCGAGTACGTGTCGAACGCGTCGCGCAGCTCCTCCTCGACCTCGCGCGCCTGCCCGAGCGACGCGGCCGCGCGCAGCGGCTCGCGCTCGGAGATCGCGTCCGCGCGGTGCTTCATGTCCCCCTTGATGGCGCGGACCATCGGGCCGTACGTCTCGAGCGAGGCCTCGAGCTCCTGGCCGACGCGCGGATCGTAGAAGACGTCGGAGGCGTTCTGCGCGAGGCGGCGCGCGAAGAGGATGCCGATCACCAGCGGCAGCGCCGCCATGAGCACGACGGCGAGCGTCAACCGCAGCTCGATGCGCCCGAGCCGGCGCCGACGCGGAGCGGCAGGGCGCGCGCGCGCGGACGGGGGCGGGGCGGACTCGGGCACGGGTCGGGCTCAGACCAGCGGATCTTCGATCTCGACTTCGCTCTTGCGACGCTTCTCCGCGCCGACCCGCTCGCGCACGTAGCCGACCATGCGATCGACGTAGGACTCGAGCCCGGGCGCCTGGATGTCGGTCCCCGCGAGGATCGTCTCGACGTTGCGCGCGCTGTACTGCACCGGCGTGACCAGCTGCTCGAGGAACGCGCGCGGCGACTTCACGAAGCGATCGAGCCCGGGCGTGCGCAGGATCGCGCGGCCTAGGTTCGCCGGGATGAACCCGCGCGGCAGCCTGCGCCCGGCGGCCTTGGCGAAGAGCTCGAAGGTGCCGCGCACGGTGAGCGGCGCCGGATCGACCAGGTGGAAGGTCTGCCCGATGGCGCGCGGATCGCGCCCGATGGCGACGCTCGCGCGCGCGACGTAGTCGACCGGCACCAGGTGCAGCAGCGCGTCGCCCTCCGTCGGCACCGGCAGCGCGATCTCCGCCGGCGAGGTGAGCAGCAGCATCAGCAGGAGGTACGGCCCGTCGAGCCGATCGACCTCGCCGGTGCGCGAGTCGCCCACGACGGTGGCCGGCCGCACGACGATCGACGGCACGCCAGTCGCCGCGCGCACGATCTTCTCGCTGCGCAGCTTGGTCGACTCGACGACGTTGCGCGGGCGCTGGCCGACGTCGAGCTCGCTCTCGAGCACCAGGCCGCGGCGGTCGCCCGAGACGTACGCGGTCGAGTGGTGCACGAACGCCCGGAGGTGCGACGCCGCGCGCGCCAGCTCCAGCGCCTCGCGCGTGGCCCGCACGTTGACCGCCTCGGCAGTCTTCTCGTCGACCCCCTGGTAGGTGACCTGCGCCGCGTGGTGGATGACGTCGACGTCCTGCGCGAGCCGGCTGAACTCCGCGCCCGAGAGCCCGAGGTCCATCGACGCGGCGTCGCCCGAGAGCAAGGCGATCCTGCCACGCGCCTCGCGCGGCAGCGCCTCGACGAACGCGCGCGCCGCCTCCTCGAACTTCGGGCGCACGACCGCGAGCACGCGCGCGCCGGGCGCCGCGAGCACCTCCTCGGCGATTCGCCGGGCCAGCAGGGTCGGGAGCCCGGTGAGGACGACCGTCTCGGACATGGGGCGGATCCTAGAAGAGATCGCGGGGACGCGGGGGACCCGATCGGCCCCCTGCGGGCGCGGGGCGCATGCTGCTAGCGTGCCCTCGTGCCGAACGCGCCGCCGCCCCCGCACGGATCCCGCCCGCCCGAACGACCGAGAACGCCCGATACGGGCCCCGCGCCGATGCTCCTCCTCGGCCGCGTCGTCGTCGGCCCCGACCCGAGCGGCCGGGCGCTCGAGCTGCTCGACGCGGGGGCCGTGGTCGTCGAAGGCGGCCGCGTCGCGTGGCTCGGCCCTCGCGAGGCGCTGCCGGCGCGCTGGTCGGGCGAATCCGGCGCGGCGGGCGAGCCTGCCTGTCGCCGGGTCGAAGCGCCGCTCGTGACCGCGGGGCTCGTCGACGCGCACACGCACGCGGCGTGGGTCGGCTCGCGCCACGCCGAGTACGCGATGAAGCTTCGCGGCGAGGGCTACGAAGCGATCGCCGCGCGCGGCGGCGGCATCGTCGCCAGCATGCGCGCGATCGAGGAAGCGGACGTCGACGCGATCGCCGACACCCTCGCGCGGCGGCTCGCGCGCATGGCGTCGCTCGGCGTCACCACCGTCGAGGTCAAGAGCGGCTACGGCCTGCGCCCCGAGCTCGAACGCCGACAGCTCGCGGCGATCGCGCGCGTCGCGGGGCGCGCCGATCTCCCGCGCGTGGTGCCGACGTTCCTCGCCCTGCACGCGCTGCCGCCCGAGGCGCGCGCGACCGCCGAGACGCGCGCCGCCCACGTCGCGGCCGCGATCGCGATGGTGCCCGAGATCGCCCGGGCCCGCCTCGCGGCGTACGTCGATGCGTACGTCGACCGCAACGCGTTCACCGTCGCCGAGGCTCGCCCGCTCGGCGAGCTCGCGCGCGCCGCCGGCCTCGGCGTGCGCCTTCACGTCGGTCAGTTCGCCGACGTCGGCGGTGCAGAGCTCGCCGCGGCGCTCGGCGCGGCGTCGGCCGATCACCTCGAGAACGTCTCTCGTCAGGGGCTCGACGCGATGGCCCGCGCCGACGTCGCGGCGACGCTGCTGCCGCTCGCGTCGTTCGTGCTCGCGCAGCGGCCGCCCGACGTCGCGGCGATGCGCGAGGCCGGCGTGCGCCTGGTGGTCGCGAGCGACGCGAACCCGGGCACGGCGCCGAGCGAGTCGCTCCCCCTCGCGATGGCCTTCGCGGCGCGCCTCTACGGGCTCACGACCGACGAGGTCGTGCTCGGCGCGACCGCCCATGCCGCCCGCGCGCTCGGGCTCCCGGCGCTGGGCCGCCTCAGCGTGGGCGCCCCCGCCGACCTCGTCGCCTGGGACCTCCCCCACGAGGATGCGCTGCTCGAGCCTTGGGGCGTCTCGCGCGCCAGCCTCGTCCTCCGCGACGGGCGGCCGCTCCACGCCGCGCTCTGACGCGCACCAACCCCGGGAGGCCGCACTAGAGCTTCGCGCTCGACCGGCCGTACTCCCGGCGTGGGAACAATTCGCCGCGGCACGGCATCATTCGAAAGCGCCGGCGGTGCGTCGGCTCGAGCACGCCTCGCGGTACAAAAGCAGGAACGGACCCGAAGGTCCGTTCGTTCGTGAAACGCTCTCGAGGAGCTCGAGGCGCCAGCGACGCGTGCGTTCAGAGAAGCGAAGAAGCAAGAGAAGCAGGAGAAGCCAAGACGGAAGCCAAGGAAGGCCCCAAGCCTGCCGGACGGTAAGCGTCCTAAGCGAAGGGAAGGAAGCTACGACTCGAGCAAGAAAAAGAGGGGCGAGCGTGCGCGGCCACGCAAGCTCGCCCGGGCTCCGGCCTCACCGGAGCGCAAGGAAGGTCCGTCGAGCGTCGGACGGACCGGGTTGCTGCAGAGTCCGCGCCAGCTCCATTCGCGAAGGGCTCTCGCCGTCCATGCTGGAAGTACGCATGGTTCAATTCGGGAAAAATCGCGTATGACCCCGGTGTCACACCTCGTGTGTTTCGCCTCTGTCTGACGACCGCGCCCGACCGCTCACGAGGTTCGCAAAATTTTGCGGACCCCCTGGGCGGCCGGGCGCGGGTGCGAGCGGACCCCGCGGGCGAGTACCTTTCTCGGGATGACCGGCGACGAGGCGGAGCGAGTGCGCGCGCGGCGGTACTACGACGCCTTCTCGGCGACCTACGAGGCGCACCGCGACGGCCGCGGCCGGTATCACGATCTGCTCGACGCGCTCGAGATCGAGTTCGCGGCGCCGGCGGTGATCGGGCGCGACGTGCTCGAGGTCGGGAGCGGCACCGGGCTCGTGCTGCGCGCGCTCGCGCCCCTGGCGAGGCGCGCGGTCGGGGTCGACCTCTCGCCAGGCATGCTGGCGCGCGCGCGTGCGCGGGGGCTCGAGGTCGTCGAGGGGAGCGCAAGCGCCCTCCCCTTCGCCGACGCGACCTTCGACGTCGCGGTCTCGTTCAAGACCCTCCCGCACGTCCCCGAGCTCGCGCGGGCTCTGTCCGAGATGGCTCGCGTCGTGCGCCCCGGCGGCACCCTCTTCGTCGAGCTCTATAACCCCTGGAGCGTACGCGCCCTGATCAAGCGCTCCTTTGCGCGACGCGTCGGCGTCAACAGCGAGCGAGACGTGTTCACGCGGTTCGACGATCGGGCCGCCCTCGAACGCGCCCTGCCCGCCGGCTGCAGCGTCGACGGGGTGAGGGGGATTCGCACCATCACCCCGATCGCCCGCGCGCTCGATCTCCCGATCGTGGGCCGGATCCTGGAAAAGACGGAGCGCAGGCTCGCGGACACGAAGCTCGGGGCGGCGCTGGGCGGTCTCGTCGTCTACCGGGTTCTGCGGACGAGCTAGCCCGCGCGGAATCTCGGCGGGGCACCTCCAGGGGCTTTGACCGAAGCTCGGCCGGGCATTAGCGTTCCATCAAATAACGCAGATACTGCGTAACAGTTGGTGCGTACCCCCCGACTGTGCCCTCACAATGGAGCCGGGCTCGCCTGACCGGGCCCCGGAGTCATGAATGCCGACTTGCCCGCTCTGCCTTACGACTCAGCCCGCCGGGGTCGAGACGTGCCCGAATGACGGCCAGGACTTGGTGCCCGACTCGAGCATGAACGGCGACGCGCCGTTGCGTGAAGGTCAGATCGTCGGCGAGTACAAAATCGAGGGGAAGATCGGCGACGGCGGCTTCGGCGTCGTCTATCGCGCGGTCCACCCGGTCATCGGCAAGCCGGCCGCCATCAAGGTCCTGAACCGGCAGTACTCGTCGAACCCGCAGATGGTCGCGCGCTTCATCTCCGAGGCGCGGTCGGTCAACAAGATCCGACACAAGAACATCGTCGACATCTTCGCGTTCGGCACGCTCGAGGACGGCCGCCGCTACTACGTGATGGAGCTCCTCGACGGCATGCCGCTCGACTCGCTCCTCGCCAAGCACCCGATCCTCGACTCGCAGATCGCGCTGCCGCTGCTGGGGAGCGTCGCGCGCGCGCTCGACGCCGCCCACGCGAACGGCGTCGTGCACCGCGACCTCAAGCCCGAGAACATCTTCGTCGTCTTCGAGGACGGCGGCCGCGCGACCGCGAAGCTCCTCGACTTCGGCATCGCGAAGCTGCTCGACGACGCCGCGGCGACCCGCACGCGCACCGGCGTGCCGATGGGGACGCCGCTGTACATGTCCCCCGAGCAGTGCCGCGGCCGCGGGATCGACCATCGCACGGACATCTACTCGTTCGGCATCTGCTGCTACCGGGCGCTCACCGGCCACCTGCCGTTCGAGTCCGAGGATCTCATGGAGCTCCTCATCCAGCAGACGACCGTGATGCCGCCGGTCCCCTCGACGCGCAACCCCGCGCTCACGCCCGAGG
This sequence comes from uncultured delta proteobacterium, assembly GCA_903923175.1. Lineage (GTDB taxonomy): Bacteria > Myxococcota_A > Polyangia > Polyangiales > JADJMO01 > CAIXWQ01. Next base: position 17,435 of record CAIXWQ010000760.1, read on the forward strand.
TCGACGCGGCGATCATGGCGATGCTCGCCAAGGATCCGGCCGCGCGCCCGCAGTCGATCCTCGTGGCGTTCGATTCCGTGCTGCGCGCGTTCGGCTTCCACGAGCGCATGAACACGCCCGACGTCTCGACGCTGATGCGCTTGAGCGGCGATCTGCCGCCGCCGCGCCAGCCCGGTACGCTCACCCCGACGGCGAACACCCGCGATCCGAACGCGGCCTCCGCGCAGCTCGCCAACGCCGTCCCGACCCGGAAGCGCAGCGCATTGCCGCTCGCGCTCGGTGGGCTCGCGGTGCTCGGCGCCGTCGCGGCGCTCGCGATCGTGAAGCCTTGGGCGCGCGGCGCGAACGCCTCGAGCCCGCAGCCGAACGCGGCGACCCAGACGGCGACCGAGGTGAAGCCCGCCGAGGCGAAGCCGACGGCGACGCCCCCCGCGACCACGACGCCCCTCGCGACCGCTTCGGCCAGCGCCAGCGCGCCCGCCGCGGCCGCGCAGGTCGCGGTCACCCTCAAGGGCGCGCCGGCGGGCGCGGAGGTCTTCCTGGGCGACCTGAAGCTCGGCCCCGCGACCGAGCCGCTGAAGCTCGCGCGGGGCACGCAGAAGACGACCCTGACCGTGAAAGCGCTCGGCTATCGGCAGACGACCGTCGACGTGGTCCCCGACGCGGATCGCGAGCTCTCCGTGAAGCTCGCGCCCTACGCGGCGGCGGCGCCGGCGACGACGAAGGCGGCGGGCGCGGCGACCGGCGGCGGCAACAAGGATCTGGAGAACCCGTTCTGATGCGATCTTCGGCTTGGGGGTTGGCAGCGCTGATCGCGCTGCTAGGGCTGGGGCCTGCCTGCGCGACGCTGACGCCACTCGAGGCGGGGACGTGCGGCAACGCGGTGATCGAGACCGGCGAGGACTGCGACTCGCACTCCGCGTTCGCGGGCTCGAAGTGCGGCGAGGTCGGCACCGTCGGCCAGTGCCGCTACGTCTGCTCGCCGTCGACGAGCTGCCCGACCGGCTGGGGCTGCGGCCAGGACGGCGTCTGCCGGCAGGCGAGCGGGGTCTTCGAGAAGAAGAACACGTTCGACGTCACGGCGAAGATCCTGATGCCGGGCGACTTCGAAGGTGACGGCCGTCCGCTCCTCTTCGCGCTGAGCGACGACGACGCGCTCGGGCGCCGATTCGGCCGCTTCATCGACCCCGACGTCGATCTCCAGCTCGGCAACACGCAGATCCCTGCGCCGATCGCCTTCCCTGCGATCGCCGATCTCGACGGCGACGGCCACACGGATCTCGCGTTCGCCGATCTGCGCGGCGTCGCGGTGATGCACGGCAACAACGCCGCCACGACCGACTTCATCTCCTACCCGTCGGTGCTCTTCGACGTCGCCGACACGCACCTGCGCGCGATGCCGATGGACGTGCTGCCGAAGCAGGCGGGCGACGAGGTCGTCGTGTGGCGCGAGACGCCCACGACGGCGGGGGAGACGGCCACCGCGCTCATCCGACCGGCGGGAAACGGGCTCCCCGAGGCGACGCTCGCGACGCTGCCGCTCGGCGAGGATCGGCTCGCGGGTCGCGTCGCGTGGGCGCGCTTCGACGAGCGCCCCTCCGCGCCCTGCGCGCAGATCGTCGTGCCGTACACGCAGATCGGGAGCGTCTTCCTGTTCACCCCGTGCAAGGTGCAGGGGGCCGACGTGGTGTGGAACGAGGGGGGCACGACGACGGAGCTCAAGCTCCCCGGCTCGGCGCAGGTCGAGGCCGGGGTCAAGGTGGGCGACGTCGACGGCGACGGCCACCTCGACCTGCTGATCGGCACGGCCGACTCGACGTACGCCGCGCTCGGCAACGGCGACGGCACGTTCCATCCGCCTGGCGCCGCGGGGCCGATCGACACCGCGGGGACGTGGCTCCTGCCGGACGTCACGTCGTCGCAGGCGCTGCCGCTGGCGATCGGCGACGTGAACGGCGACCACGTCGTCGACTACGTCGTGCCGGCGGGCATCGTCGTGTCGGGCGGCGGGACGTACACGCTGGGCGCGCAGAACCTCGCAGGGACGTGGGACGACGCGGTCATCGCCGACTTCAACGGGAACGGCTTCCCGGACGTCGTCGGCGCGTCGTCGTCGGAGCTGAACCTCGAGTTCTTCAACAACACCGGCCACGGCCAGTTCAACCACACCAGCATCCTGACCGAAGGGGCGCCGCGGCAGCTCACGGTCGGCGACTTCGACGGCGACCTGATCAACGACCTCGCCTTCGCCGAGCCGAGCGGCGAGGGCTTCGCGTGGTCGGTCGGCTTCGGCGGGACCTCGGGCGCGCCGAGCGACATCCGCCGCATGGGCAAGCTCGCGAGCGTCGACGAGATGGCCGTCGCGAACCTGCCCGACCTGAACGGCGTCGACGGGATCTCGGATCTGGTGATCGTCTCGGAGGACCCGGCGACCAAGGCCGACAGCCTCGTCTACTCGGTCGGCCGCGGCGAGCGCATCATGCTGGCGCCGTTCGCGCTGCGCCAGGGGAGCGACACCGACCTCCCGCTGCACCTGTCGGCCGGACACTACGCCAACGACACCGCCGGCAAGCCGCGCATCGACCTCGGGCTCGTGGCGGTCGATCCGAAGGGGGCGCTGCGCCTCTGGTACGTGAACCCGACGCGCGCGGCGTCGACGAGCGACGTCATCCGGAGCGACGCCCTCCCGACCGGCTTCCACCCCGACGAGGGGGACCCGGGCAAGACCTTCCGTTACGGCGCGCACGTCGCCTCCGGCGATCTCGACGGCGACGGCTTCGACGAGCTCGCGCTGGTCGCGCCGTTCGGCGCCGACACGAGCAAGGCCTCGCTGGTGATCGGCGACATCGACCACAAGGCCGGCAACAAGTGGGTGCTGCAGGCGCCGAAGACGATCGACGTGCACTCGACCGTCTACACGCCGATCGTCATCGCGGACATCGACGGCGACGGCAAGCAGGACATCCTCGTGAAGGGCGACGACGACTCTCCGACCGCGGTCACGGTCTACTGGGCCGACGGCAAGGGGAGCGTCGACACCGCGAACCCGACGCAGCTCCTGCCCACGGACGCCCCCGGGCTCGGAATCTACGACTTCACGTGCGTGCCGAGGCCCAAGGGCTGCCAGCTCTACGCGGTCGGCGGCCCTCAGAACGTGCCCGGCAACACCGCGACCGAGAGCGCGCTCTACCTGATCACCTTCTCTGGGCACACGCCGATCTTCCAGGTCATCGACAAGACCTGGGGCGGCGTCGGCATCACGTCGGGTGACTTCGACGGCGACGGGCTCGTCGATCTCGCCGTGACCAACGAGTCGGCCGTCCTCTTCCTCCGATCGAAGCCGGTGCTGCAATGAGCGCGAAGACGATCCTCGCGGCGCTCGCCGCCGCCGTGGTGCTCGCGTCGGCCGCGCTGCCGGCCCACGCCGACGACCTCGACAAGGCGAAGACGCTCTACAACGCCGGCGCCGAGGCCTACGCGGCCGGCAACTTCCTCGCCGCGATCCAGGCCTTCTCCGCGGCGTACGCGATCTCGCCGAGGCCGGCGATCCTCTTCAACCTCGCGCAGGCCGAGCGGCGTCAGTTCACGCTCGATCACGACGCGGCCAAGCTCAAGGACGCGATCAAGCACTTCCGCCAGTACCTCGCCGAGGTGCAGCAGGGAGGTCGCCGCAGCGACGCGGTCGACGCCCTCGCCGATCTCGAGTCTCAGGCCGCGCGGCTGGGCGACGCCGCGATGACCACGGCAGCGCCGGTGAAGGCCGTCACGCGCCTGATGATCTCGTGCGACGTGAAGGAGGCGACGATCACGGTCGACGCCACGGCGCACAACGAGGTGCCGGTGATCGACGAGGTGAAGCCGGGCAAGCACACGGTGAAGATCACCGCGCCCGGCTACTTCGACGACGTGCGCGAGGTCACCGCGGTCGAGGGGAACTTGATCGCGGCGGAGGTGACGCTCAAGGAGCGCCCCGCGATGCTCGCCTTCGACGCGCCGAGCGGCGCGGACATCTCGGTCGACGGGCGCCCGGTCGGCACCGCGCCGATGAAGGCGTTCGAGCTCGCGTCGGGGACGCACACGATCACCCTGACCCGGGCGGGCAAGCGGCCGTTCATGTCGACCCTCACGCTCAAGCGCGGCGAGACGATGACGGTGCCGGTCTCGATGGAGACCACCGACCGGCGCGTGGCCTCGTACGTCGTCTTCGGCGCGGCCGGCGTCGGCGCGGTGGTGGGCGGGGCCTTCGCGCTCGACGCGCTCCACTTCCAGAACAGCGCCAAGGGGATCCGCGACGAGGCCGCGAGCGGCAACATCTCGGGCGATCGCCTCTCGGCCTACAACGACGCGATCACCAAGCGCGACTCGATGCGCTCGGCGTCGTACGTCGCGTTCGGGATCACAGGCGGGCTGCTGCTGACGGCGGGCGCGCTCTACTTCTTCGACCACCCAGTGCCGCGCTCGGGCGACGAGATCGTCGCGCCGCCGCCGGGGCCGCGCGTCGCGTTCTTGCCGGTGGTGATGCAAGGCGGTGCCGGCGGCATGCTCGTCGGCGCGTTCTGACGCGACGAACCACCGCAATTTGCTACGCTGCGCCCGGTGCGGCTCCTTTGCATCTCCGACATCCACGGTGAACACGGCGCGCTGAGGGCGGTGCTCGCCACGGCCGAGCGCCGTGGTCACCACAAAGTCCTCGTCGCGGGCGACCTCTGCTATCCGGGGCCGGAGCCGCTCGAGACCTGGCGCACGCTCGCGCGCGTGCAGGCCGTCTGCGTGCAAGGGGTGACCGACAAGGCCCTCGCGACGCTCGACCCCGCGAAGATCGAGGCGGCCGCCACCGATCCGGAAGAGAAGCGCCTGGCGCGCGCGTTCGCCGAGGCGCGCAAGAACGTGGGCGAGCTCGTGCTGGAGCGCCTCAAGCGCCTGCCGACGTACCACCGCATGCCGCTCGAGAACGGCGGCGAGCTGCTCCTCGTGCACGGCTCGCCGGAGGATCCGACCGAGCCGTTCACGGCCGACATGGACGACGAGGAGATCCGCGCGCTGATCGGCGACGACCCCGCCGACGTGATCATCTGCGGCATGAGCCACCTCCCCTTCGTGCGCGAGGTCTCCGGCACGCTCGTGATCAACGTCGGCAGCGTCGGCGCGGCGCCCGGCGGCGGCGTGGCGCACGCGACGTTCCTCGAGATCACCGCCGAGCGCGGCATCCAGATCGAGCAGATCGACGTACCGATCGGCGAGCTGGAAGCGCTGGCGACGCCCGCGAGCCCGACGCCGGGCACGTGACGAGCGGGCGGCGCTACTCGCCCCAGACGAGGTCGAGGCCGCTCTCGGGATCGACGCCGCCGCCGATGTGGCGGTAGCCCCGCAGCAGGAGCGCGGCGCCACGCACGCTGCGGGGAATCGGCTCCGCACGTCGCAGCGACAGGCGCGCGAGCAGCCCCGCGCGGGGCGCGACCGGGGCCACGACGAGCAGCGCGCCCGCGATCGAGCGCGGCTCCGGGAGCGCCTCGGCGAGGGCCGCGGGGAAGCTCACGTCGAGCTGCGCCGACGGCAGGACGAGCACCGCGTCCCCCTCCTCGATCGGCGCCGAGAGGTCGGCCGTCACGCGCACGCCGAGCGGCGGATGCGCGCCGAGCCGGTCGAGCGAAGTGCCGGCGGCGATGCGCCAGCGACGCACGCGGGCCGCGATCGGCAGCGCGGAGACGGCGGGCGCGCTCATGCCTCGCGGACGTCTCGGGCGCGCGCGAGCGTCACGACCTCGATGCGGCGGACGCGGCGCTCGTCGGCCTCGCGGACGACCAGCTCCACGTTGCCGACGGTCATGCTCGTCCCCGCCTCGGGGACCTTTCCGAGGTGCTCCATCACGAAGCCCCCGAGCGAGACGAAGCCGTTGCGCTCGGGGAATTTCACGTCGAGGCGCTCTTCGAGCTCGTCGACCGGGAGCGCGGCGTCGACCAGCAGGCGCCCGCCGCCGAGGTCCTGGATCGGGTCCTCGTCGTCGAGCTCGTCGCGGATGTCGCCGACCAGCAGCTCGAGGATGTCCTCGAGGGTGACGAGCCCGGCGGTGCCGCCGTACTCGTCGAGGACGATCGCCATGTGCAGCCGCTGCTGGCGCATCTCCTTGAGGATGTTGGAGACCTCCTGGTTCTCCTGCACGTAAAGCAGCGGGCGCCGCACCAGGTCGCGCAGGCGCGTGCTCTCGACGGTCCCCTCGCGTACGACGCGGAAGAGATCCTTCACGTAGAGCAGGCCGACGACCTCGTCGATCTTCCCCTCGAAGATCGGGTAGCGCGAGTGCCCCTCCGCGCTCACGACGTCGAGCACGCGGTTGAGCGGCGTCTCGATCGACACCGCGACCATGAAGGTCCGCGGGACCATCACCTCGGAGGCGACCGTGCCGCGAAAATCCACTGCTGCCTGGAGCAGCTCGCCGTGCGGCAGCGCGCCGGTCTCCTGCCCCTTCTCGATGAGGTACTCGACCTCGGCCTCGGCGATGCGGGTGCTCTCCAGCGGATCGCTCGGCGGCAGACGCGAGCGGTCGAGCGAGGCGACGAAGCGCCCGACGGCAGCGAGCGGCGCCGCGAGGGGCATGACCGCGATCTCGAAGGGGCGCACGATTCGGAGCACGGGCTCGGCGAGCTCGGTCGCGCGCCTGCGCATGAGCACGCCGAAGACCTCGGTGAGGAAGCCGTAGATCGCGATGACGAACGCGGCCGCGACGATCCAGCCGTAGCGGGGCCAGCGCCCGATGGCGTAGTCGGCGGTGAGCACGGACGCGACGACGTGGCAGACGATCCGGCCGACGAGCAGGCGCGCCAGGACGGAGGTCGGATCCTCCAACACGCGCCGGAGCGCGCGGCGCTCGCCCGGACGCGCCGCGTCGAGCATCGCCCGGAGGCGCGCCTCGGGGAGCGAGGAGACCGCCGCGTCGGCCGCCGAGAAGAGCGCTCCGATCACCAGGAAGGCGACGACGCCGGTGATCTCGGAAAGTGGTACGGACGCGCTCGACAATGGCTCCTCGGGACGACGCCGTCGGTCCGGGGCGCGGCCCTGGGGAGGCTCCGCACGCCGGTCGGGGCCCGCCCCGCGGGCTCCCCGACTGCGTTTCCCAGGGTAGTCCAGTTGCGCCGGGGGTCTAGCGGGCCCGCGGCGGCGGGACGTTCCCCGGGGGGAGCTCGGCGGCCCGCGCCCCTCAGGGCCCCCTCCCCGCGACCAGGAGCTTGCTCGCCGCGCCGCCGGTGAGCGCGTCGAGCGCGAGGATGGCCTCGAGCGCCGTCGCCCGCGCGAGCTCGCGATCGGGCTCGAGCAGCGCCGGCTCCTCGGCGGCACGGCAGGCGCGCAGCCACGCGAGCGCGAGCTCGATGACGCGCGCGCCGAGGCGCTGCCGGAGCTCGGCGCGTTCGAGGCGCACGCGCTCGATCGCGACCTCCTCGTCGGCGAAGACGAGGCGATCGAGCCGCCAGATCAGGCGGGTCTCGACGAGCGTGGTGACCCCGTCGCTCAGCGTCGAGCGATCGGCGGCGTCGGTAGCAGCAGCGGCGTACACGCTCGCGCCGGAGGTCGTGCCTCGATAGGCGCGGACGCGCAGCTCGGGCGCCCACGCCGCGCTGCGCG
>CAIXWQ010000761.1 GCA_903923175.1 uncultured delta proteobacterium
CTCAAGCGCGACGACACCTGGTTGTGCGACCTCGTGCCGCACGCCTGCCAGAACGTGAAGCAGCGAGCGGCCATCGAGCGCGCCTACGAGCCCCGACGGCAGGCGCTCGGCCTTCCAGCCGTCAGGTTGCCACCCGTTCCGGCGGTCCTGGCGGACGACGGACGACGGGCTGCGATCCTCGCCGAAATCGAGGTCGCTCGACCTGATGTTCTCGTCCTGCTCGGCGACCAGCCGATCCTGCACTTCCTCGCGCACCACGATCGGTCGTGGCGGAAGCTCTCGGATTTCGGCGAAGGGGACGACTACGGCCGCCTGCATGAGATCGAGCTCGCCGGGAGGAAGCTCCACGTGCTCCCGCTCGCGCATCCGCGGCAGGTCGGCGGCCTTGGGACGCACTCCGCAAAGTGGCGGGGAACGCACCGCGCCTGGCGCGAAGGCGTCGCGCCGGGGCTCCTCGGATCCGCAGCGATGGCCGGCGCGCGCGAGGAGCGCCGGTGACATCGCTGCGCGCGCCCGGAGCGTCCCGGCCGGCCGATCCGTTCGTCCTTCGCTTCGAGGTCGTCCAGGAGCGCATCGCCGCTCCGGACGCGTACCCCTTTACGATCCCGGCGGTCTGCCAGCTCGATCAACTTCCGCTCCACCCGAAGGTGACCTACTTCGTCGGCGAGAATGGCACCGGAAAGTCGACCATTCTGGAGGCGATGGCCGTCGCGGCCGGCTTCAACGCCGAGGGAGGGTCGGAGAACTTCCGCTTCGCGACTCGGCGCTCCGAGTCCCAGCTCTGCAACGCCCTACGCCTCGTCAGGAGCCCGCGAAGGCCGCGCGCGGGCTTCTTCTTGCGGGCCGAGAGCTACTTCAACGTGGCGACGGAGATCGACGCCCTGGGCGTCACTGACGCCTACGGTGGCAAGTCGCTCCACGAGCAGTCGCATGGCGAGTCCTTCCTGGCGCTGCTCACCAAACGCTTCGGCCCGAACGGGCTATACATCCTCGACGAGCCCGAAGCTGCGCTCTCGCCGATGCGGCAGATGAGCGCGCTCGCCCGGATCCACCAGCTCGTGCGCGAGGGGTCGCAGTTCGTGATCGCGACGCACGCGCCCATCCTGCTCGCGTACCCCAAGTCGATCATCTACGAGCTGTCGGCGCAGGGCATCCGCAAGGTCCCGTACGAGGAGACCGCGACGTACTCGGTCACGCGTGACTTCATCCTGCGTCGCGAGGCGATGCTCAAGGAGCTGTTGGCCGAGGGCGAGTGATCGAGCGCGAGGGCCCAGGTGGCCACGCAGACGCTACGCTCACGACGTGAGCGATCCGACGCGATTCCTGAATGTCGACCTCGACCTCCAAGGCGACGAACCCCTGGCGCCCTTGGTCGCGGCCCTGGAGGGCGCGGCCTTCTCGCTGCACGACGAGACTGGCGACGGCTCGTTCCGGGCGACGCTGGAACTCTCGGCTGACCCCTCTGACGCCCTCGCCGGGATCCGTGGCTTCATCGCCGCCGTGAAGGCTCTTCCGGCAAGCGCACGTGCGATGTGGGACAGGCTCGCCTCTCGCCGCCTCGATGTCGGCATGCAGGCTGGCGGCGGGCCGGCGTTTCGCGCAGAGCTTCCCACGTCCGTGCTCGCCGAGCTGGCGCGCCTTGAGTTGTCGCTCGCGATCACGATCTACGCCGCGGCCGGCGAGGAGCGTCCCGACGCGCCACTCGGCCAGGGGTAGCTCGCGTTCACGGCAGGCAGACGCCGATCGGAGCGGCCGTCGCGCTGGCGAACACGTCTC
>CAIXWQ010000762.1 GCA_903923175.1 uncultured delta proteobacterium
CGATCTCCTTTCGCTCCGGCAGCGGAGCCTCCTCGAGCGCGGCGGCGAGGACTTCGCGCATGTCCTCCGCGTAGACGATCTCCAGATCGTCGCGCACCTCCTTGGGCACCTCGTCGAGGTCGCGCTGGTTCTGCTTCGGCAGGATCACGCGGCGGATGCCGGCGCGGTGCGCGGCGAGGACCTTGGCCTTGATCCCGCCGACCGGCAGCACGCGCCCGCGCAGCGTGCACTCGCCCGTCATCGCCGTGTCCGGCCGCACGCGGCGATCCGTGAGGAGCGACGTGAGCGCCGTGAACATGGTGACCCCGGCCGAGGGGCCGTCCTTCGGCACCGCGCCCGCCGGCACGTGGATGTGGAGATCCCACTTCTCGATCGCGTCGACGCCCGCCGGCCCGATCCCGAGCTCCTCGGCGTGGCTGCGCGCGTACGTCAGGGCCGCCTTGGCCGACTCCTTCATCACGTCGCCGAGCTGGCCGGTGATCTCGAGGCGCCCCTTGCCGGGCATGCGCGAGGTCTCGATGAAGAGGATGTCGCCGCCGACGGGCGTCCACGCGAGCCCGGTCGCGACCCCGGGCACCGACGTGCGCTCGGCGACGTCGAAGAAGTAGCGCGGCCTGCCGAGGTAGGTGGCGACCTCGGCCGCGTCGATCTCGCGTCGCGGCGGCTTGCCGTCCTTCGCGCGGGCGACCTCCAGCGCGACGGCGCGGCACAGCTTGCCGATCTCGCGCTGCAGCTGGCGAACGCCCGACTCGCGGGTGTAGTCGCGCACGATCGACGCGAGCGCGCCGTCGGTGACCGAGAGCGCCCCCTCCGGGATGGCGTGCTCGCGCAGCTGTTTCGGAATCAGGTGCGAGCGCGCGATGTGCGCCTTCTCGTCCTGGGTGTACCCGGCGAGCTCGATGATCTCGAGCCGGTCGCGGAGCGGCGCCGAGAGGTTGCCGAGATCGTTCGCGGTGCAGACGAACAGCACCTCCGAGAGGTCGAACGGGAGCTCCAGGTAGTGATCGGTGAAGGTCCGGTTCTGCTCCGGATCGAGGATCTCGAGCAGCGCGGCCTCGGGCGAGCCCCGATGGCCGGCGCCGAGCTTGTCGACCTCGTCGAGCAGCACGACCGGGTTCTTCACCTTCGCCTTCTTCAGCGCCGTGAGGACGCGCCCTGGGAGCGCCCCGACGTACGTGCGTCGGTGGCCGCGCAGCTCGGCCTCGTCGCCCACGCCGCCGAGCGAGACGCGCACCAGCGGCCGGCCGGTGGCGTCCGCGATCGACTGCCCGAGCGACGTCTTGCCGACGCCGGGCGGGCCGGCGAGGCAGAGGATGGTGCCGCGCGAGCGGCCGGTGAGCTTCAGGACGGCCATGTGCTCGAGGATCCGCGTCTTGACGTCGGCGAGGCCGTGGTGGTCCTCGTCGAGCTTCTGCGCGACGGCGTTCAGATCGTCCTTCGCGTCGGCGCGCACGCCCCACGGCAGATCGGCGATCAGCTCGAGATAGCTGCGGATCACGTGCGTCTCGGGGGACTGGTCGTTCATCCCGGCGAGCCTTCGGAGCTCGCGATCGGCGACCTCGCGCGCCTCCTCGGGGAGCGCGGCCTTCGCGAGGCGCTCCTTCAGCGGCTCGAGCCCGTCCGACTGCCGATCGTCGCCCAGCTCGCGCTGGATGGCGCGCAGGTGCTCGCGCAAGATGACCTCGCGCTGCCCCTTGCCCAGCTCCCGCTGCACGTCGTGCTCGATCTTCTGCTTCACCGCGGCGTTCGTCGCGGCGCGCGCGAGCAGCGAGAGCACCTGCTCGAGGCGCGAGACCACCTCGCGCGTGCCGAGGACGGCGAGCTCTTCCTCGGCGGAGAGCCCGAGCGCGGAGGCGACCTGGTCCGCGAAGAGGCCGGGCTCGGCCTCCGAGGAGGCGATTCGCGCGAGCGCGCCGCCGCCCGAGGCGACCGCGATGATCCGACCGCGCAGCTCGGTGGCGAGGGCGCGCGCCTTCGTCTCGTCCGACACCTCGTCGACGAGCTGGCTCCCCGCGGCGAGCCAGAACGGATCGCTGCGCACGAGCTCCGCGAGCTCGAAGCGGTCGAGCCCCTCGAGCGTCAGGCGGTAGTCGCCGCCCGGGTTGCGATGGATGTCGACGATGCGCGCGAAGGTGCCGATCGAGTGCAGATCGGCGCTCGTCGGGTGATCGAGGCTGGCGTCGCGCTGGGTGACCACGCCGACGACGTCGCCGACGTGGACCGCCTGCAGCAGGGCGACCGAGCGCTCACGCCCCACCGGAAACGTGAGGACGGTGCCGGGAAAGAGGGCGCCGGTGCGCAGCGGGAGGAGGGGAAACGGAGAGGACGGCGTCTGCGCGCCGCCACGCAGAGTCTGGCTCTGGCTCATGAGCGAACCTCGGGTATCGCGTCGAGCGGAGCTCGACGACGTCGGTGGAGTGCCGTGGAGTGCGGGCGCAGCGCTCGTGCGCGGCGAACGCGGCGGGGGGCCGCGTGAGCGATGAACGAAAACTAAGATCGTTCACCGCTCCGTCAACCTGCGATTCGCAGCGTCCCTGCGCCGGTCGCGGCGGCCCGTGACGGCCGATTCCTTCCGATGCGGCCGCGACGGGTTGCGTGACGCGGGGGCGCCGAGCCGACGAGCCGACGGCGCGGCCGTGGGGGGCGCCTCACTTCTTCCGACGCACGACCCCGTACAGCATCAGCTCGTGCAACGCGCGCAGCGCGGCGGGGATCTCGTCCCGGGGCGTGCTCGCGAGGTGCGGAGGCGCGAGCGTCGCGTACGCGCGCAGCAGCGCGTCCGCCACGAGCTCGGGGCGCTTCGCGTCGAGCTCGCCCGCGCGTGCCCCCGCGCGCAGCAGCTCGACCACCAGCGCGCGCAGCTCGTCCTCGAAGCGACGCTTCGCCTCGGCGACGCCGTCGCGCGCGCAGTGCACGAGATCGCACGCGTGCAAGCCCTCGTCGACGACCGCGAGGAGCGCGTCGGTGCGCGCGTCGAAGAGCGCCCGCAGCCGCTCGGCGTACGGGCGCCCGGGCGCGTCGATGGCTGCCCGCACCTCGTCGAGCACGCGGCGGTGCTTCATCGCCGACAGCTCGCCGACGAGCGCCTCCTTGGACTCGAACTCCAGGTACACGCTCCCCACCGCGACGTTCGCTTCGCGCGCGACCTCGGCGATCGTCGTCTTGGCCGGGCCGTAGCGGAGCAAGAGCCGCTCGGCGGCGCGGAGGAGGTGGGCGCGGCGGGCGGGGTCCGTCACATGAGCGATTGTCTCATACGTTCACGCGCTTGGCACTTCGGCGGCGCGCGGGGCGCTCCGAGGCTCAACGATGCCCTGCGCAGACCTTGAGGGCGATCACGAGCCCGATCACGAGCGTGAAGATGAGCCCGTTCCAGAACTGGCCGCGCCGACTCGGCTCTTGGGCAGCGTTCAGGTCGTACCGGGCGAAGCAGTCCGCGCAGAGGGGGGCCCCCTGGACGTCGTAGCTCGACGCGCCGCGAAGCACGCTGTGGCTGCAGCGGGAGCAGCGCAGCGTCTCGGGCAGCCGCTGGCCCTGCGCCTCGCGCGCGAGCCGATCGAGCTCACGGTGCTCGGCGCTCCGTCCGAGCCGCGGCACGCCGCCGTCGTTCTTCGACTCGACGGCGTCCGACGGCAGGTCGTCGGCGAGCGCCCCTGCGTGCGCGGACCTCGTGCGATGGACGACCTCGCGATCGATCTCGGCGTGCGCCTCGGCGAGGCTGCCGCAGCTTCGGCAGAGGAGATCGCCGTTCGTCGAGAACTCGGACTCGGCCTGTGGGACGCTTCGACGGCACCGGCTGCAAGTGATCTGCTGCACCACGACAGCTTCTCACGGAACAGAGCCGTAGCGGCGCTCGGCGCGATCGCGGCCGGAAAGGCAGCGCTTGCGTGCGCCTCGCGCTCCGCCTACGCGGCACGTCGACCGCTCAGCGCAGCGGCAGCGCCGCCGTCGTCTGCGCGTCGATGTGCTTGCCGGAGACGCTGACGCCGTTGGCCTTGAGGTCGAAGGCGAGGATGTCCCAGTAGACGGACTCGGGGAGCGAGCCTGGCGCGTCGGCCGGCATGTTCTTGACGACGAATTGGGCGACGTCGAGCGCGGTGCGGAACTGCGCCTTGCGGACTTTGGCGGCGGCCCGCGGTTCGAGCGGGAGCGCGCCGGCGCCCACGACGGGCGGCGCCTTCGCGGTCCCTTCGCCGTGCTTGCCGTGGCACTCCGAGCAGTACTGCTCGAAGAGGCGCGCGCCGCGCTCGGCCTGCACCTCACCGTCTTCGTCCTTGGGCGCGAGCGCGCCCGACTCGGAGCCCTTCGGCCCGATCGGCTGAGGTGCGGGGGCGCCGCCGCAGCCGAGCGTGATCAGCGCCGTGAGCGCCGCGGCGCCAGCGAAGCGAGGAACGACGGACATGACAGCCTCCACGGTCGGGGGGGCGCTCGCCCGCGATCGGGCGCGCCCGCGAGCTCTGACGAAGCGCCGGCTCTGGCGAGGCGACGAGGGGATCAGTAGCCCGAGGTGTCGGGGCGCTCCTCCTTCGGGAGCATCGGGCCGCCGCCCATCGCCTTCGGAGCCGCCTTGGCGCCGCCGGTCAGCATCAGATCGTCCTGCAGCTTCATCGACTGCTCTTCGTGCTGTTGCAGGAGCTTGTGCGCGTCGCCCAGCAGCGCGATCACGGCCGGCGACTTGGCGCTCTTCTGCCCCTGCTCGACGACCTTCAGCGCCATCCAGTGATCCGACGACTCCGGCCCGACGTACGCCGCGTCGAAGCTCTGCCCCGTCTTCAGGGCGAGGCTCGCGGCGTGCGCGTCGCGCGCCGTGGTCAGCCCCATCGCGATCGGGTCGGTCATCGTCCGCTCCAGGTCGAGCCCTTCCGTCTTCGCGAGCGCCACGAGCTTCTCGTCGAGCGCCGCGTGATCGCGCATCAGGGCGCGCGCGTGCGCCTTCACCGCCTCGGACTTCGCGCGGTCGACCGCGAGCTTGGCGAGCGTGGTCTCCGCGCGGTTCGTCGCGTGCAGGAAGCCGAGCACCTCCTCCGTCTTCGCCGCGTCGTCGAGGACGCAGGCGTGCTCCTTTGCGACCGTGCCGCTGGTCGCGCCCATCGCCGGGCCCCCGCCCATCGCGTTGGGCTCGGAGGTCGCCATCGGCGGCGTCGCGGGCACGCCCGCCGCGTGTTCGTCCGGCGGCGCCGCGGGCGGCGCGGTCATCGGAGTGAGCTTCAGGTCGCGGTCCTGTTCGCAGCCGGCGAGCCCGAGCGCGCCGACGCAGACCGCCGCGAGCAGCGTCCAGTGAGTGAGGGGTCGCATCACTTGATTCACCTCCATTGCCCCATAGGCGAATCTCGTTCCTGCGCGCGCCGACGCGGAGCGTACGCGCGGTGCGGATGAGCGTTCTGGCCGCGACCGCTTCCATGCACGCCGCGACGCCGAGCCCGCGCGCGGGCCGTGCTCGCGCGGCGCCGTTCGTGGGGAGGCTCTGCCGTCGCTACCAGCGCGAGGCGCCCTCGGCCGCCTCGCCGAGCGGCAAGAGCGCACGCGCCTTCGTGGAGGGGCGTGGCTCGCCGCGGCGCGCTTTCGCGCACGCGCCGCGGACCTTCGCGAACGGGTCGGCGTCGCTGTTCGCGTCGTCGCCGGCCGCCACGGTGAAGCGGCACTCGTGCAGCGTCGCGAGCGTCGTCGCGCTTTCGTAGCAGGAGGCTGCGCGCTCGTCGTACGCCTCGCCCAGGTGGCGCCGACACTGCGCCAGCGACTCGCGCCGGATCTTGGGGCGCCCCTCCTCGACGGCGGCGATCATCCGATCGCGCATCGCGTGGGGGCACTCCTGCGTGGCCTCGTCGAACGCGCTCATCACGACCGCGATCGTGTGCTCCGTCCAGCGCTCGCAGTCGGCGGCCTGCACCCGCGGCGCTTCGTCGGCCGGCGCCGAGCTCCGCGGCGCGCGCTGCGAGGTGCACGCGGTCAGCAGCGCGACGAGCAAGACCGGCGCGCTGCGTGCGATGCGCGCGATGCGTGCGATGGGCGCGCGGCTGGAGCTCGAGTGCGAGGCGGCGCGTGCGTCGACCTGGGACATCGGCCACAGCTTAGCGCCGCGCGGCGCGCCGTCCGCTTCGCCGCTCGCCGCGGCGGAGCCGGCCGTGCCGGGGGCGCGCGCCGAGGCTTTGCTCCCCCCGCGCCGCCGTGACACGCAACGCCCCCTTCCATGGCCGAAAAGAAGACCCCCCGCGAGATCCTCGAGTCCAAGGGCCCGATCGACAAGGACGTGCTCGGCATCAAGCTGCGCGGCGTGAAGGGAGACGCTGCGCTCGTCGACCTGCAGACGCCCATCGACGCCGACGCCCCGTTCGACCTGCTGCGCCGCGGCCAGAAGGAGGCGCTCGAGCTGATCCGACACAGCTCCGCGCACGTGATGGCCGACGCCGTGCAGCGCCTGTTCCCCGGCACGAAGGTCACCTTCGGCCCGTCGACGGAGAACGGCTTCTACTACGACTTCGATCGCAAGGGCGGCACGTTCACCGACGAGGACCTCGCGAAGATCGAAGCGACGATGCGCGAGATCATCGCGACGAAATCGCCGTTCGTGCGCGAGGCGATCTCTCGCGAGGACGCGGTCGCGCTCTTCACGAAGATGGGCGAGACCTACAAGGTCGAGTGGATGCAGCAGCTCCCCGAAGGGACGGAGTTCACCGTCTACAAGCACGGGCCCGAGGGGCATCAGTGGGTCGACTTCTGCAAGGGGCCCCACGTCGCGAACACCGGTGACCTCGCGGCGATCAAGCTCACCGCGGTGAGCGGCACGTACTGGCGCGGCCAGGAGGGCAACCCCGTCCTGCAGCGCATCTACGGCACCGCGTTCCCCTCCGAGAAGGCGCTCGACGCGTACCTGAAGCAGGTCGAGGAGGCGAAGGCCCGCGACCACCGCAAGCTCGGCAAGGAGCTCGAGCTCTTCGAGTTCGACGAGAACGCGCCGGCGAGCCCGTTCTTCCTGCCGCGCGGCGCGAAGGTCTACCACCGGCTGGTCGACTACGTGCGCGACCTGTACTTCCGCTACGGCTACGACGAGGTCGTCACCCCGCAGATCTATTCGAACGAGATCTTCCAGACGAGCGGCCACCTCTCGAACTACCGCGAGAGCATGTACATGGCGCTCACGGTCGAGGAGTTCGAGGACGCCGACGTGCTGGGCAAGATCCGCGAGTCGATGGTCGACCAGACCGGCGACAAGGAGAAGCTCGCGTTCCTCGCGAAGCACACGCGCGGCGTGAAGGCGATGAACTGCCCGGGGCACGCGCAGCTCTTCTCGCACCGCAAGCGCAGCTACCGCGAGCTCCCCTGGCGCTGCGCCGACTTCGGCCGGCTGCACCGCTACGAGCGCGGAGGCGTCGTGCACGGCCTCGCGCGCGTGCGCACGTTCTGCCAGGACGACGCGCACATCTTCTGCACGATGGCGCAGGTCGAGAGCGAGATCGCGAGCTTCAACACGCTGCTCGAAGAGGTCTACGGCGCGTTCGGCTTCAAGGACGTGAACATCAAGCTCGCGACGCGCCCCGACAAGCGCATGGGCTCGGACGCGCAGTGGGACGAAGCCGAAGGGGCGCTCGCCAAGGCGCTCCAGAGCGTGGGGCGCGAGTTCGAGATCAGCGAGGGCGAGGGGGCGTTCTACGGCCCCAAGCTCGAGTACCACGTGAAGGACGCGATCGGCCGCTCGTGGCAGCTCGGCACCATCCAGGTCGACTTCCAGATGCCGCGCTCGTTCGAGCTCAAGTACGTCGACGAGCACGGCAAGGACCAGACGCCGGTGATGCTCCACCGCGCGGTGCTCGGCTCGCTCGAGCGCTTCTTCGCCGTGTACCTCGAGCACATCGCGGGCAGCTTCCCCGTGTGGCTCGCGCCCGAGCAGATCTGCCTGCTGACGGTGACCGACAAGGTCGATGACTACGCGCGCGAGGCCGAGGCGTACCTGCGCAGCCGCGGCATCCGCACGGCGATCGATCTCTCGTCCGACAAGCTCGGCGCCAAGATCCGCAACGCCCGCGGGCTGCGCTACCCGTACCTCGCGGTCATCGGCGCCAAGGAGGCCGAGGGGCGCGCGCTAGCTTTGCGCCGAGGCAACGAGGAGTTCGGCGCCCTCGCGCTCGAGGCGGTCGCCGACCGACTCGTCGAAGAGGGGAAATTCCCCCGCAAGGCGTGAATTCTCGGCTTCGAATCGAGCGACGCCGCGACCGTCGGCGAGCCCGGCCACTCCTCGTGAGTGGCCGCGCGCGCGCACGCTCGTGTCGGTCGCCGGCGTCGTCGTGCCGGGCTCGGCGCCCCCTCGGCTGATTTCGCGCTACTCTTCGCCCCGCGGCACTTGCCGCAGGGACGCGGTGCGCGCATGGTGCGCCGCCGTTCCCCTCTCTTCTTGAGAGCCGTCACGCTACGAGAAATACCGGAGCACTAGCAGCACATGGGTTTTGGCCG
>CAIXWQ010000763.1 GCA_903923175.1 uncultured delta proteobacterium
CGAACGCGCGGCTCGCGCTCGTCGAGTACGAGCGCATCCTGACGAGCGAGCGCTGGCGGCGGCTCGCGGCCGACGGGGCGCGGGCGCAGCGGCTGCTGTGGGCGTCGACGTCGCCGAAGGATCCGGCGTATCCGGATCTGTACTACGCGGAGGCGCTCGTCTGCGCGGGCTCGGTCGACACGATGACGAAGGACACGCTCCGCGCCTACGTCGATCACGGCCGCCCGGAGCCGCGCCTCGAGCGTGCCGGCGCCGACGAGCTCGACCCCTCGCGCGCGCTCGCGCTGCTCGGCCTCGATTTCGCGGCGATGATGCAGGCGCTCGAGGACGAGGGGGTGAAGGCCTTCGCCGCGTCGTACGACCAGGCGGTCGCGAGCATCGCACTCAAGCGGCGGACGCTGCGCAGCGCCTGAGAGGCCGGCGCTGCGCGCGGGGCAGCCTCCGCGGGCCACGCTCGCCGCGCGCTCCGGACGGCGCGCTCCGGAAAGCGAGGAGCGCTCGAGCGGTCGGCGCACGTGACGAGACGCGACCTCGGGCGGACGAGCGCACCCAACCTCGGCGCGGATGTCCTTCAAGCAAGTCTTCATCGCCGTGTTCCTCGGCACCGCGCTGATCGTCGCGGCGCTCCTCGTCAACGCGCGGAGGCCGGCGAACGAGCGCGGGCAGCCGACGGCGGAGCTCGTGCGTGCGACCGGAAAATGCGCCGAGTGCCACCGCCGCGAGACCTCGGCGGTGATCGACGAGTACGAGCGGAGCCGGCACGCCGCCAAGGGGATCGTCTGCCTCGACTGCCACCGCCCCGCCGAGGGGCAGGCGTCGCTCGAGCACCGCGGCTTCACGATCGCGAGGTCGCTCACGGCGAAGAACTGCGCGCAGTGCCACGCGACCGAGTACGACCAGTTCGCGCGCAGCCGCCACGCCGCGCCGTCCTGGGCGGCGGTGAACGGCCCGAAGGACTTCAGCGACGCGCAGAAGGCGCTCGGCGAGCGCTTCCACAAGGGTTGGGTCGATCGGCCGGCGAACGCGATCGCGTCGCTCGAGGGCGATCCGGCGATCGCGAGCGGCTGCAACGCGTGCCACGCCATCGGCAAGCCGAACGCCGACGGCTCCTTCGGCACGTGCACGAACTGCCACGCGCGCCACGCGGCGTCGGTCGCGCTCGCGCGCGAGCCCACGACCTGCGGCCAGTGCCACATGGGGCCCGACCACTCGCAGGTCGAGATCTACGGCGAATCCAAGCACGGCGCGCTCTACCAGGCGCAGCGCGCGAGCATGAACCTCGCGGCGGATCCGAAGCACCTCACGACCGTCGACATGCCGGTGCCGACCTGCGCGACCTGCCACCTGAGCGGGCTCGAAGGGCTGAAGGTCACGCACGATCCGACCGAGCGCCTCACGTGGTTCCTGTTCGCGCCGATCTCGACGCGGCGGCCCGGCGGCGAGCAGGGGCAGCTCCAGATGAAAGAGGTCTGCCTCAAGTGCCACGCGCGGACCGGCGTCGACGCCTTCTTCACCAACGCCGAGGCGGTGCTCGCCGCGACCAACGAGAAGGTCGCCGGCGCGACGGCGGTGGTGAAGCAGCTCCGCGACGAAGGGCTGCTGACCGCGAAGCCGTTCGACGAGCCGATCGAGTTCGCCGAGTTCGACCTGTGGCACTACTTCGGGCGCACCGCGAAGCACGGGGCGTTCATGGGCGGCGCCGACTTCGTGCAATGGCACGGCAACTACGAGCTGCTCCGGCTTCGGCGGGAGATCGATCACGACGCGGAGGAGCTGCGGCGGGCGGGCCGTCCGGCGGCCTCGGCGTCCGCATCGGCCAGCGCTGCGCCTTCGGCTTCGGCTTCGGCTTCGGCAGCGGCCGGCGGCTCCGGCGCGCGGACGCCGTGACGTGGCGCGCGCGGCGTGGCTCCGCAAGGTGCGCCCGTGGTTCGCCGCGGAGCTTTTCGCGGCGACGAACCTCGGCTTCCTCGCGCTCGACGTCGCGCTCGCGCACACCTCGAACGCCTTCGCCGACCGCGTCGAGAAGGTGCCGGTCGCCTTCTCGATCTTCGCCGCGCTCGCGTTGATCCCGGGGCTCGCGTCGGGGCGGCGCGACGGCTTCGGGCGCGTCGTCGCGTGCGTCGTCGGCAGCCTCTCGATCGCGGTCGGCGTCGCGGGGCTGGTGCTCCACCTCGAGAGCTCGTTCTTCCGCGCCAACACGCTGCACGAGCTCGTGTACACCGCGCCGTTCGCGGCGCCGCTCGCGTACGTCGGCATCGGGCTGCTCCTCGTGCTCGATCGGCTCGAGGACCCGGACGGGGCCGCGTGGGCGCCCTGGGTGCTGTTCCTCGCGTTCGGCGGCTTCGTCGGCAACTTCGCGCTCAGCGCGCTCGACCACGCGCAGAACGGCTTCCACAGCGCGGCGGAGTGGATCCCGGTCGGGGCCGCGGCGTTCGGCGTGAGCTTCCTGCTCGTCGCGGCGCTGTGGCCGACCCGGCGCTTCCTGCGCGTGTGCCTCGGACTGCTGGCGCTCGAGGCGCTCGTCGGCGTCGGCGGCGCCGTGCTCCACGTACTCGGAGACGTGGCCCGGCCCGGCAGCGCGTACGACCGCCTCGTCTACGGCGCGCCCGTCTTCGCGCCGCTGCTGTTCGCCGATCTCGCCCTGCTCGCGGCGATCGGCGCGTGGCCGCTGCTGCGCGAGCCCGCGGACGAGCGCGCGTGAGCCTTTCCGTGCGCCCCTTCGCGCGCTCCCGCCGCGCGCAATAGCATGCGGCCATGACCGTCGATCTCACCGAGGGGCTCCTGCTCGACGAGCCGCCCGTGCGGGTGCCGTGGAGCGTCCGGCGCAGCTTGCTCGCCGCGACGCTGCCGCCCGAGCTCGGTCGACTTCGCGCGGCGCCGCGCGCAACGTTCGGCGACGAGTGGACCGCGCTCGTCGGCGCGTTCGGTGCGCGCTTTCGCCTCGTGCTCGAGCTCGCGCCCGAGGTGGTCGGCGGGCGTCTGCGGAGCTTCTGGCTCGAGCCGCCGCCGGAGTCGTGGGCGGGGCCGTTCGAGGGGCGGCCGCCGAGCCTCGCGGAGCAGATCGCCCGCCACGGCGACGCGATGCTCGAGCGACGCGCGAAGCTGGAGGCTGCGCTCGGCCCGGCGACGCTGGAGCCGAAGCCGCCACCGTCGCTGCCGTGCGCGACCGCGCACTGGACCTGCGTGCGCGCCACGGTCACCCACGAGATCCATTGGCGCGTGGAGCGCGGCGGTGACGGCGAAGGTTGGCTCGAGGATCGCGTGCGGATCGCGCCGGGGGCGTGAGCGCTCCGAAGCATCGCAGCATCGACGGCTCCGCAACGGAGGGACGCGTGCGCGGCGCTCGACGTTCGTTCCATCAATCGAAACGTCGCTCACGCCCCGCTGCGTATCCCCCGGACCATTTAGGTCGTGGCGAACCGAACCTTGCTAGCGTCGGCCCGATGTTCAAGACCCTCGCCGCCTCCGTCCTCTTCAGCTTCCTCGTGGTCGGCTGCGCCAAGCCGAAGCTCGACGACGCCAAGCTCACCGAGCTGATCAAGTCCGCTCTCAAGAACGCCAACCAGGAGTCGAAGTCGATCAACTGCCCCAAGGACATCGAGCAGAAGGAGGGGGCCACCTTCGAGTGCACCGGCGAGACGGTGTCCGGCCTGAAGTTCGTCGTGAAGGCGACCCAGAAGGAAGAGGGCAAGGTCGCCGTCGCGATCGAGTCCGAGAAGCCCAAGGGCGAAGCCGAGAAGCCGAAGGGCGAAGAGAAGCCGAAGGCCGACGACGATCACGCCGCGCACTGAGCGCGGCCGAGGAGAGGCGCGCGCGGTCGCGTGACCGCGCGTGGCTCGCTGGAGCTCCAGCAGCGGCTGGGGGGCGGCTCGAAGGAGCGCGCCCCTTCAGCGTTTTCGCGCCGCCTCGCCGATCGCGAGCAGCACCTCGGCGGGGAGCGTGCGGATGATCTCGTCGAGATCGATCGGCCCGTCGAGCGCGGGGCCGATCATCTGGAACACCTGGCCGAAGAGATCGTACTTGCGACCGAGCTCGCCGAGCTTGGCGCGCAGGCCGCCTGCCTCGTCGCCCGAGGCGTCGCCGAGCAGCGAGAGGGCGCGCCCGACGAGCTCCTGCTTCTCGACGACCACGCGGCGCAGGCGCGCGATGTACGCGCCGATCATCACGTCGGGGTAGGGGCCGCGCAGCGCGAAGCGATCGTGACGCGAGCCGGCGGCGCGGCGGCGCACCACGATGCCCGCGGCCTCGAGCGCGCGCAGGTTCGCGAAGATGTTGCTCTTGGAGCGGCCGAGCTCCTCGGCGAGCTCGTCCATCGAGCGTCCGCTCGTGTCGGGGGCGTCGGCCAGATAGAGCGCGGCGACGACCTGCCCGCCGAGCCGCGTGATGCCGGGGAACGACGCGCTCACCTCGGCGCCGACGCCCTCGAGCAACGCGCGGCGCGCGGCCTGCACCGGGGCCTCCGGGCTCGTAGCGGCCTTGGCCGCGGCGCGGGCTGCCGTCATCGCGGCGACTCTAACACCAATGTCCGCTCGGATCGCGCGCGGATCGCGCGCGGATCGGCGGCGGCAGGCGCCCGGACCGTGCGCGGATCGCGGCCGTCGCGCCGGACGCGGAGCCGCTCGGTTCTCAGCGCGCGCCGAGCGCGCGGGCGGCCTCGGGGTAGGGGACGTTCTGCGCGAGGGCGATCGCCTGCGCGCGCACGCTGGCGAACGAGGGCCCGAGCTTGCGCTGCAGCGCCACGATCCGATCCTCGACCGGCTGCTCCTCGGCGGGGAGGAGGTCGTCCTCGACCGGCCGCGGGAACTGCGCGAACAGCGCGGCGGCCGCCAGCGCGTTCCACGCCCCCTCCTCGATCTCGCCGGCGGCGCGCGCCGCGTGGATCCGCTCGATCCGCAGCCGGATGACGTTCGGGCAGGTGCGCACGCCGTAGCTCGTCAGCGCGCGGTTGCTCTGCCAGGCCGGCACGGTGAGCGCGGTCATCAGCGCTTGCTGCGCCACGAAGGCGCCCGCGGCGAGCGCGATCAGCCGCTCGAGGCGCGGCCGCGCTTTCGCCAGCGCCTCGGCGAGCAGCCCCGCGATCACGATCAGGAAGAGCGACGGCGCGAAGAACACGCGGTCGGCGACGAGCACGGTCGCCGGGATCAGCAGCTGCGAGACGGCGACGTACGCGGCGAAGAAGCCGACGATCGCCTCGGCGAGGCGCGCCCGCGCGGCGGTGCCGGCCCGCAGCGCGCGCCAGGCG
>CAIXWQ010000764.1 GCA_903923175.1 uncultured delta proteobacterium
CGAAGATCCCCGGGTGCGCTTCCATCTGCACCAGCAGCTCGTTCACCAAGGTGACCTCCCACGACCGCGACGCGCCGGTGCGATCGCGCAAGAAGCCGTCGGCCTCGTCGAGGAGGATGATGCCGTGGGCGTCACGGCCCTCGCGGAACATCTCCGCCAGGTTCTTCTCGTTCTGCCCGACGTACATGCCGAGCAGATCGCTCGCGCGGCGCGAGATCAGCGGCAGCCCGAGCTCGGACGCGCAGTGGCGCACGAAGTCGCTCTTGCCGGTGCCGGAGGGGCCATAGAGGCACAGCGTGCCGCGCCCGCGCTTGGCGAGGCCGCGCATCACGGTCGCGAGATCCATGGACGCGTTTACGTACGAGAGGTCGTACTTCGTCGGCCGGCTCGGCGTGCTCACGGTGCGCGTGCCCTGCGTGTCGAGCAGGCCGGAGAGCGCGCCGGTCAGGAAGGTCTCGGCGGCCTCCTGCGTGGCGATGCCGGTGAGCTTGAGCGCGCGTGCGGCGCGCTCCACGAACGCGGGCGCGAGGCGATCGTCGAGCGCGGTGCCGTCGATCCACCCCGCGCTGATCGGCAGGCCGGCGAGCTGCTGCTGCAGCATCCGGCGGCGCACGTCGGGCCCCGGCTTGCGCAGCTCCACCACCAGATCGAAGCGGCGCAGGTACGCGGGGTCGAAGCGCTGGATGCGGTTGCACAGCATCAGCGCGGGCTTCGCGTTCTGCTCCAGCAGCCGCGTCTTCCACGCCTTACCGTTGCTCGGTCGCTCCGCGCTGAACAGCGAGCCGAAGCTGAACCCCTCGGTGCCGAACGAGTCCTCCATCTCGTCGAACAGCACGATGGCCCGCTCGCGGCTCGCCAGCGTGCGCTGCGCGAGACCGTAGGCGATCAGGCGGCCGTTGCCGTCGACCGGATCGCCGTCGGCGTCCTCGCCGGGGACCTCTGCCAGGTACGCGTCGCACTCGCGCGCGATGAGCCGCGCGAGCTGCGTCTTGCCGGTGCCCGGATCGCCGTAGATCAGCACGTTGACCCCGACCGCGCGCTGATCGAGCGCGCCGGCCACCACGGCCTTCACGGCCTCGATGAGCGCGGTCGCGTGCGGGAAGTCGGCGCGCGTGAGGAACGGCTCGGCCGAGCGTCGGCAGAAGGTCGCGAGGAGCGCGTCGGGGCCGTCGTGCTCCTCCAGCAGCGCCTCGCAGACGCGCTTCGGCACCACCACGCGCGCTTCGTGCATCTCGTCGAACCGCCCAGTGGTCAACAGCTGCGCCTCGCGCAGTGGGCTCCCGCGCCGCAACGCCGCGCGGACCTCGACCTCGGGCAGGCCGGTGACCTTCGCAACCGACGCCGCGAGCGCGGGCGGCTCCGCGGTCATCAGCGGCGAGACCACCTCGTCGAGCTGCGGCTCGAGGCGGACGTGCACGAAGAAGACCAACAGCTCGCGATCCGTCGCGCCGAGCCCGAGCGCGTCGGCGAGCATGGCGGCGTTGCGGAAGATCTGACCGGCGCGGCGGGGCGGCTGCGAGCGGAGCTTCACGAGCTCGCGGAGGAGCGAGGCTCGCTCGCCGCGGCGCCCTCCGGGGCCGTTGTCGAGGTCGCCGAACTCGAGCTCGAAGCC
>CAIXWQ010000765.1 GCA_903923175.1 uncultured delta proteobacterium
TGAAGACGCAGGACCGGCGCGAAGGCGGACCGACCTGCGTCCGCGCGATGCCCCCCGGTCGACCGTGCAGCCGACGCGAGCAGGCATCGTGGCCCCGCCCTCGCTGACCCGCGCAACGCTCCCCGTGGCCGCGAATCGGTCGCTCGTCAGCGCGCCGACGCCGAGACTTCGAGGCGTTTCGGCGTCGCGGGTGGCGCCGCGCGGGACCTCGACCGCCTCTCGGCGGAGAGGCGGAGAGGCGGAGCGCGGTCGACGGGCTCGGACCGCCGCGGTCGTGGCGGCTCCACGTGCGTCCGCCGCGGGCGCGGCGCTCACCCCGCGGCGGGTTGCGCGCCCGTCGGCTTCAGAACTGGAAGTAGACGAAGGGAACGACCTGCGAGGTCGACACCTCGCGCAGCACGAGCCCGGCGAGGAAGAGGCACGCCCCCTGCACTGGCGCCGGGAGCGCCGCGAACCCCTCTTTTGCCCGCTCGAACGTGCGCTCGGGGACGAGGTGCGCCGCGAGGCCGAGCGCGATCACCAGCAGCACGCCGTTGCCGAGGTTCGCGCCGTGCCAGCCGCCGCGGACGATCTGCCGGAGCATGGCGAAGGCGTTGCCGAACCCGTCGCAGCGGAAGAAGACCCAGGTCAGGCAGACGTAGTGGAACGTCCCGACCCCCTTGAGCGCCTCCACCCAGCGCGCGCCGTCCTTGTTCTTCCCGGACTTCGCGCGCGATCGCTGCCAGAGGCGCGTCACCGCGAGCGCGCCGCCGTGCATCGCGCCCCAGATGACGAAATTCCACGAGGCGCCGTGCCAGAGGCCGCCGAGCACCATCGTGATCATCAGGTTGCGGTAGGTGCCCGACTCACCTCCTCGGTTGCCGCCGAGCGGGATGTAGAGGTAGTCGCGCAGCCAGCTCGACAGCGAGATGTGCCAGCGTCGCCAGAACTCCTGCAGATCCCGCGACTTGTACGGCGAGTCGAAGTTCTTCGGCAGCTGCACGCCGAGCAGGAGCGAGGCGCCGATGGCGATGTCGGTGTAGCCGGAGAAGTCGCAGTAGATCTGCAGCGCGTAGCCGTAGACCGCCGCGAGGCACTCCGGCGCCGAGAACCACCCCGGGTTGGAGAACACCCGATCGACGTGGTTGAGCGCGAGCCAGTCGGCGATGACCACCTTCTTCAGGAGGCCGATCGCGATCAGGAAGAGCCCTTCCGACCCTCGCGCCGGGTCGAGCTCCGGATCGCGCCGGAGCTGCGGGAGCATGTCCTTCGGCCGGATGATCGGCCCCGCCACCAGGTGCGGGAAGAAGCTGATGAAGCCGAGGTACTCGAGGAAGCTCTTCGCGGGGACGAGCTCGCGACGGTAGACGTCGACCGTGTAGCTCATCGTCTCGAACGTGAAGAAGCTGATCCCGATCGGCAGCACCATCTGCAGGGTGCGGGGCGCGATGGAGACCCCGGCTGCCGAGAGCACCTGGCGGGCCGTGTCGAGCGCGAAGCCCGTGTATTTGAACCAGGCGAGGACGCCGAGGTTGTAGACGATCGACACGATCAGCAGCACTTTGCGGTGCCGCGCGAGCCAGGCCGGGTCGTCCTTGGCGCGGGGATCCTCGTCGCTCGCGTGGATGGCGCGGGCGAGGAAGAAGTCGATCGTGGCCGAGAGCGAGAGCACGCCGAGGTAGGCCCAGCCGAGCCACTTGTGGGTCGGGCCGTAGTCGAAGCGCGTGTAGAACCACGCCGAGCCGACCACGAGGAGCAGCGTGCGCTCGACGTGCTTCTGGCGCAGCGCCCAGAAGGCGGCGAAGAACAGCGCGAAGAAGAGGGCGAATTCGAGGCTGTTAAAGGCCATGGCGAGCGGGTGACGGAGCGGAGCGGCGCCGCGTGGCGAGCGGTGAGGGGACGGGGACCACCGCGCAGAGGCGGTCGCGGTGCGCCGGGTCGGCCGTGGCGCTCACGGTCGCTGCTCCTGGGCGGTCACGGCGCCGAGGTCGCGCCGCTCGCGGAGGGGCGCGTCGCCGCGACGGCCGGCTTGGGCGCCGCCTGGTAGCCGGTCATGAGCGCGCCGAACAGCAGCTCGCCGACGAGCTGGCCGCCGGCCGGGCTCGGGTGCGTGAGATCGCCCGAGGCGAGGCGGGGCTTGGTCTTGGTCCAGCGCCCCATCGAGCCCGTGCCGCCCATGGCCTCGTACGTGTTCCAGAACGCGCAGCCGACCTTGAAGGCGACCTTCTGCTGCGCCTCGACCAGCTTCGGGATGATCGGCCGCGTCTCGAGCCCGCCCACCCCCGACCCGGCGCGATCCATCGCGCCCATCACGAGGCAGGACGACTGCGGCAGCGCCACGCGCACCTGCTTGAGCACCTTCTCGAGCGCCGCCTCGTACTTCTCCCACGAGAGGCCCGTGTCACCGCTCTCGTTGGCGCCGTACTCGAGCACGACGAGCGCCGGGTTGCGGGCCTTGAGCGCCTGCGCCCAGTGGGCGTCGTCCTGCACGTCGAGGAGCCGGGCGCGGGCGCCGTTCATGCCGAGCGCGTCCCAGACCACGCCGGGGGTGTCGCGCTCGATCGCGGCGCCGAAGAGCCGGATCTCCTGGCCGCCGACGACGCGGACCTCGAAGGCGTGCTCGCCGTCGTCGACGCTGGCCGAGGCGACGCCGTAGCGCTTGATCGCCGCCTTGGTGTCGACGGTCTTGAGCTTCTTGCCGTCGATGAGGATGTCGAAGGCGCCCCCCTGCGGCTCCTCGAGGTAGTGCACGTCGATGCGCGACGCGTGGTGCCCGATGTCCTCCTTCGGGTCCCCCTTCCACTTCGGATCGGGCTTCAGCGTGGAGAAGCTCGCCTTGGTCCCCCCCGCGTTGGAGCGGAAGGTCGCGCCGCCGTAGCCGTACATCTCGTCGGAGATCCGCGGGTTGACGATGCGGTTCATGCGCCAGCCGGCGCTCGACGAGTGGTTGATCCCCTCGTGGTGGTACCACTCCCACGGCTTGGCGATGAGGATGAAGCCGTGCCCGGCGTCGCCGAAGCGCGCCTGGAATTTCTTGCGGAGCGTGCTCGAGACGAGGTCGGAGACGAGCAGCGAGTCGCCGTAGTGCGCGACGCGCGTGATGGCCCCCGCCTGCCCCTTCTCGCTGCGCGCGAGCGAGGCCCAGAAGGAGTCCATCGCGTGCCCCGAGGGGTCCTCGAGCGCCTGCACCTTCGCGCCGACCGACTCGGCGAACTCGCTGAGGGCGTAGGTCTGCGCGCTCCCCGCGGCGCCGGTGGAGCCAGCCGCGAACGTCTCCGGGATCGGCTCGTCGGGCGCGGCGAGCGGCTTGTCCTCGGCCGGGGCCTCGCCGAGCGCGACCTCGCCGTACTGCGGGGTGATGCCGGTCGGCGCGTCGGCCGCGGCCTGCGCGCTGTCGGTCTTGTCCCAAGGCGCCTTCACCAGGCGGAGCGCCTTGAGCGACGGGTGCGCGTACGGGATGGCGGCGAGCGCGAGGAACCAGGCCGCGGCGCGCACGGGCGCGGTCTTGAACGGCACCGAGATGGCGCGCGCGATCGCCGCGGCGCGCTCGAGCTTGCGCGCGAGCTCGACGCTCTGCGCGGACGGGACATCGGGCGCATCGCCGAGCGCGTCGGCGAGGTCGGGGAGGCGCGCGGTCGACACCTCGGGCGGCGCCGCGGTGACGGCTGGCGCGGCGGGGGTCCCCTCGTCGGGCTCGTGGAAGTGCACCTTCGCGCGGGGCTTGGGGATGGCGGCGAGCTCTTCCGGCGACGCCATGCGCCGCGAGAGGAGCTGCTCCTCGAAGCTCACCGACGAAGGCTCGAGGAGCTCCATGGGAGGCGGCGGAATGCGGTCGGTGTCGACCCCGCTCGCGACGGAGCGCGCTTCGTCCGAGCCTCGCGCATCGGCGGCGGCATCGGCGGCGGCGGCATGACGCTCCCGGCTCGAAGGGACTGCGGACATCTCGGAGGGGCCTCACGCACCATCACCAGGGGCGCGGCGCAGGCTGCGCAGGGTAGGCGATCCTGCGACGAGCGCAACCGCGTGTCGGGTCGCGCGCGTGTCCGCGACGTCGACGCGGCGCGAGGCCACGGCAGAGCGCGCGTCGATGGTAGGCTCTGCCGAGCCCGACGCCGCCCGACCGGCAGCGCCGCGCCTCGTCCGCGAATGCGTCGCCCCCCTCGCCTCGCCTGCCGACCCCGCGCGACCGCGCTCGGTCCGATCCTCGGCCGCGTCGCGTCCCTCGCGTCGCTCGTGTCCATCGCGCGTGTCACGCGAATCGCGCGGGAAGCGCGGCACGGCGCCGGCGCGCGGCTCGCGGCGCTCGCGCTCGCGACCCTCCCTGCGCTCGCCTTCAGCGCCTTCAGCGCCGCGGGCGCGAGCGCGCGGACCGCGGCGGCCGCCTCGAGCCCGAGCACGAAGGCGAGCGCGAAGCCGTCGTCGTCGGGCCCGCCGGCCGTGCTGCGCGCCGAGCTCAACCCGGATCCCGAGGCGGTCCACCCGGAGTACGCCGCCTGCCCGGCGAGCCTCGCGCTCACGACGCTCGACCCCGACGCGCTGGTCGCCGCCGTGCGCCAGCGCTGCCGGAACCTGCGCGTTCCGCCGAACGCGACGCCGACGGAGATCGCGAGCGACGACGCCTTCGTCGCCATCTGCGTGCGCGACAAGACCGCGATCGACGCGCGCCAGTGCGGGATGAAGCTGCAGGCGGTGGTGGTCGGGAGCGACGGCGCGAGCACCAACGTCCCGCTGGTCGCCGACGGCGAGCTCGTGCTCTCGCTGCGCGGCTCGAAGCTCGAAGCGGTGACGCCGGTCGAGAACGGCACGCCGTTCTCGCTCGCGATCACGACGCAGACGTCGTCGCCGAACGGCCTCGAGATCCGCAACGGGCGCACGCCGCTGGTGTTCCGCCGCACCTTCCAGGCCTACGGCGCCGGGCGCTGGCTCTGGCTGCCGATGCCGATGCTCACGAGCGACCTGTCGTCGAGCGCCGGCGGCTACCGACTCGGCATCACGCCGCTCGCCCTCGCCGCAGGGACGCGCTGGTCTCCGGGGGCCACGCGCGCCTACGTCGGCGCGAGCGTGTTCGTCGGCTGGAATCTCCTCGTCCCGAACGACACCCAGAGCCTCACCAACGGGACGCAGGTCCGGGTGAACTACAAGGCGTTCGGCGGCGGCGTGCTGTTCGATCTCGCCGGCTGGCTCGGCATAGGGGTCGGCGTCGGCCGGACGTTCACCAGCGACGCGCGCACCGACCTTCGCACCTGGCTCTACGTCGGGCCACGCACGCTGAAGTTCCTCGGCGATCTCTGACCGTCCGCGCGCCTCGCGGGCACGCGCGGACGCGCGACGCCGAGCTCAGTCGCCGCCGCCGGCGCCCTTGAACTTGTCGGCCTCCTCGGCGAACAGCACGTTGAACGAAGTGAGCGAGCCGTAGCAGCCGGTGATGTACGACTGCAGATCGAGCTTCTCGTCCTCGGCGAGCTTCGAGGCGTTGATCTTCTGCTCGAGCACGCGCAGGCGATTCCGCAGCATCACGACCTTGTGGAAGAAGGTGTCGATCGGGATGGCCTTCTCCTGGAGGCCGGACTTCCCGGGCTTCATGATCAGCTCGCCGCCCCGCCACTTCTCGCCCGGCGTGACCGGGGTAAGCCCGGACTCCTCGCGGATCACCCGTCGCAGCATCTTCTCGAGATCGCTCAAGTCGCCCTCCAGATCGAGATCCTCGAACGTCAGCACGCGCTCGCTCTCGGCGCCCTCGCTCGAGCCGAACGGAGCGGCGCTCGCGCCGCCGCCCGAGCTCGTGCTCACGCCCCCGCTGCCGGCCGCGGCGAGGCGGTGCTCGCCGGGCACCCTGCCGCCGCGGAAGTGGTGGTCGCTCTGGCAATAGCCACAGACGACGCGGAGGATCGCCCCCTGCGCGTCGACGGCGATCACGCGGTGATCGCGCAGCTCCTTGCAGACGCGGCAGAAGTCCTCGACCGACGCCCCCGAGCGATACGCTGCACCCACGGTGCGGAATCGAGCGCGGCCGCGGCGGCGACGCAAATGGGATCGCGTCAGGCCGCACGATCGGTCGAAGTCGAGCGCGGCGCTCCCTGCCGCGAACGCGAGCGAGCCCGGCTACTCCGAGGAATAGCCGGGCTCGTCGCAGCTCGCGGCGGCGACCGCGGGCGAAGGCCTTCAGGCCTTCTTGCCGAAGCTCCGCTCGAACAGCGCGTGGATCGCCTTGCGACCTTCGTCCGAGAGATCCTGCGTGCCGAGGCCCGCGAAGCTCTCCGACTCGATCTTCGGATCGTGGGCGATCTCCCACGCCGTGCCGCTCCACTTGAACCAGCCGTTGCGCTTCTGATCGAAGACGAACAGAGGCTTGCGCCAGAGGCGCGCGAGCTCGGCGCCCCAGCCCGTGCCCCCCTTGACCGTGCCGTCCGGCTGCAGCGCGCCGATCACGAACACCTGGCTCGCGTTCGAGACCTGGTGCCAGATGATCTGCAGCACGTTCCGGATCAGCGGGATCTCGCTGAGGATGCGGTCGAGTCGGCGCGACGCGTAGACGAGGCTGAAGTCGCCCTTCTTGAGCTCGGCCTCCGACAGCACGACGACGCCGCGCTTGCGCTCGAGCATGCGGTGCCCGTCGAAGCTGAAGTTCGTCTCGGCGATGCCGAACGACTCCGCGGCCTCGCCGAAGGCGGCCTCGGCGCCGCGCCCGCCGCCCGAGAACAGGCGGAACTGGCGCGGGTTCACCGAGCGCTCGCCGGCCGGCGGCACGTCCTCGTCGATCACGCGCATCGAGTGCGGATCGAGGCGGAGGTGCAGCTCGGCGACGTCCTTGCTGTCGTGGTCCTTGAGGAGCCGCAGGCGGATGGTGTTCTTCTCCGCCTCGAGGAACACGACGACCGCGAGGTTGTCGAGGTGACGCTCGAGCGTCGGCGGGCAGGCCGGCGTCTGACCGTCGGTCCCCTCGGCCGTGGCCGAGATCCACAGCTCGACGCCGCGCTCGCGGGCCAGCTCGTGGAGCGAGTCGACCGCCCCGTCGGTCGCGTGCGCGAAGTCGAAGCCGTCGATGATGACGACGTCCGGCTCGAAGTGCGCGACGTCGCGCGCGAAGTTCACCGTCTCGAGGATCTTCGCGGTGGTCGCGGGCCCCTTGGGCTGCTGGAGCAGCGAGTAGATCTGCCGGTGGCGCTCGATGTCGAGGCGCTCCGCGTCCACGTTCTCGAGGCGGTTGAGCACCGCGAGGTCGTGGAAGATCTCGTCGTAGTAGGCGCGCACGTGGTCGGCGGCCTGCTCGTGCGAGATGTGCAGGACCTTCCGGTCGCGCATGAGGTCGTCGAGGGCGATCTGCACGAGCATCGGCGTCTTGCCGACGCCGGCGCGGCTCAGGACCACGCCGACGTTGCCGCGGCCGAGGCCGCCGTGCATCGACTTCTCGAAGACCCGCAGCGGGCTGTGCTCGTTGACGTCTTTTCGGTACATGGCGGCCCTCACTTGCTCTTTTTGGCCAGCTCGTCGCGGTACTTCTTGATGAGCTCGTCGGCGAGCCCACCCGGAAGCGGCGAGTAGCGCGAGAACTCCATGGAGAACTCGGCCTTGCCCTGCGTGGCGCTACGCAGGACCGTGGAGAAGCCGAACATCTCGGCGAGCGGCACCTCGGCCTCGACGCGCGAGAAGCCGTCGCCTTCGGTCGTGCCGACGATGATCCCGCGGCGCTGCATCAGGATGCCCACGATGCCGCCCTGGAACTCGGTCGGCCCTTCGGCGGAGACCTTCATCAGCGGCTCGAGGATGTGCGGCGACGCCTTCATGTACGACTCGCGCCAGGCGCCGCGGGCGGCTTCCTGGAAGGCGATGTCGCTCGAGTCGACGGCGTGCGAGGCGCCGTCGTTGAGGGTGACCGAGACGCCCGTGATGGGCGCGCCGATGAGCGCGCCCTTGGCGAGCATCGACTTGAAACCCTTGTCGACCGCCGAGATGAACTCGCGGGGGATCGACCCGCCGCTCACGTCGTCGACGAACTGGTAGACGCCGTCGGCCCACGGCTCCAGGAAGCCGGCGATCTTGCCGTACTGGCCCGAGCCGCCCGTCTGCTTCTTGTGCGTGTACGCGTAGGCGGTCTTCTTCGTGACCGTCTCGCGGTAGGCGACGCGCGGCGGGCTCGTGACCACCTCGGCCGCGTACTCGCGCTTCATGCGCTCGATGTAGACGTCGAGGTGGAGCTCGCCCATGCCGGCGATGATCGTCTCGCCGCTCTCGGGGTCGGCGCCGACGCGGAAGGTGGGATCTTCCTTGGTGAAGCGCCGGAGCGCCTTCGACATGTTCGTCTGCGACTTGGTGTCCTTCGGCGTGACCGTCAGCGAGATGACCGGATCCGGGACGAACATCGACGTCATCGCGACGTTGAGCTTGCCGTCCGTGAACGTGTCGCCCGAATTGCAGTCGATGCCGAAGATCGCGACGATGTCGCCCGCGCTCGCCGAGTCGATGTCTTCCATCTCGTCGGAGTGCATGCGCACCAGGCGGCCGACCTTGTGGCGCTTGCCGGTGCGGGTGTTGGTGATCTCCTTCCCCTGCTGGAGCGTGCCCTGGTAGACGCGCAGGTAGGAGAGCTGGCCGTAGCGGCCGTCTTCCAGCTTGAACGCGAGGACGACGGTCGGCTTCGACGCGTCGCTCTCGAGGTCCATCTTCGCCTCGTCGTGGTCGAGGTCGACGCACTGGTTGGTGATGTCCGACGGCGTCGGCAGGTACGAGCGCACGCCGTCGAGGAGGATCTGGACGGCCTTGTTCTTGTAGGCCGAGCCCATCATCACGGGGGCGATCTGGAGGTTGATCGTCGCCTTGCGGATGGCCGCGCGGATCAGCTCGGGGGTGATCTTCTCCTCGAGCATCGCCTCGGTGAGCTCGTCGGAGAACATCGAGACCGCGTCGAGCATCTCGTCGCGGTGCTGCTTGGCCTCCGTCTCCATGCCCTCCGGGATCGGGCCCTCGACGATCTTCTCGCCGTTCGGCCCTTCGAAGCGGAAGGACTTCATCTCGATGAGGTCGACGACCCCTTCGAACTTGTCCTCGAGCCCGATCGGCAGCTGCAGGAGCACCGGGTTCAGGTTCAGCTTCTCGCGGAGCTGGTCGCGCACGCGCAGCGGGTTCGCGCCGGCGCGATCGCACTTGTTGACGAACGCGATGCGCGGGACGCCGTAGCGGCGCATCTGGCGGTCGACCGTGAGCGACTGCGACTGCACGCCGGCGACGGCGCAGAGCACGAGGATCGCGCCGTCGAGGACGCGGAGCGCGCGCTCGACTTCGATGGTGAAGTCGACGTGTCCCGGCGTGTCGATGATGTTGATCTTCGTGTCGCCCCACTCGCAGTGGGTCGCCGCGCTCTGGATGGTGATCCCGCGCTCTCGCTCGAGATCCATCGAGTCCATCTTCGCGCCGACGCCGTCTTTGCCTTTGACGTCGTGGATGGCGTGAATTCGCTTCGTGTAGAAGAGGATGCGCTCGGTGAGCGTCGTCTTCCCCGAGTCGATGTGCGCGCTGATTCCGATGTTTCTGAGCTTGGACAGGTCGATCGTCGTCACGGCGGGGCTCCGATGCCGCGGCGGTTGGTGGACATCGCGTCCGGACCGACGGGGCAATGGCTGGGTGGCCTGGTTTCGGAGAGCCCCGTAGCAGGCTGCCGACGGATTTCCAAGGCCGGCCGCTATCGCACTCGCTTCACCGTCTCCTCGTCGACCTCGGCAGCCCGCGTCTGCAGGACCTCGGAGAGCCGGAGCATCTCCTCCTGCTCGGGGCCCGGCGCCTCCGCCCCCTGCGCCCACGCCGTCAGCATCCGCGCGTGGTTGATCATGGCGAGCGCGTAGAGGCTCGGGACCTGGGTCTCGAGCGACGGCCACGGGAGCGCGCTCCGCCGCATGCCGCACCCCTCGCAGCGGGTGCCGCTCGCGAGCCCCCGGGCGCTGCGGAAGAAGGCCGCCTTCTCGGCGGCGAGCGCCGGCTCGTTCGTGCCCGGGCCGCT
The DNA here is from genome assembly GCA_903923175.1 of uncultured delta proteobacterium. Lineage (GTDB taxonomy): Bacteria > Myxococcota_A > Polyangia > Polyangiales > JADJMO01 > CAIXWQ01. The sequence continues at coordinate 9,971 of CAIXWQ010000765.1, forward strand.
CGAGGGGAGCATGTGCACGAGGAGCCCCTCCGGCAGCAGCTGCAGCTCGCGCAGGCCGGCGTCGAGATCGAGGAGCTGGGGCGCCACGTAGATCGGGCGGCGTGCGAGGTTCGCGACGACCAGATCGCGCGGATGGATCGGCTTGCCCGAGGGGCGCTCGGGGATGACGAGATCGGGCCATCGCCGCCGCAGCTGCTCGACGCGCCAGTCCATGTGGAGCTGCCCCGGCGAGAAGATGCGCCGCTCGCCGCAGCGCCGCTCGACCCCGCAGGCATAGAGGATGGCGCCGTTGCTCGCGTCGCCCGTGATGAGCACGATCGCGCCGTCGGGGGTCGCGTCGACGAGATCGTGCGCGAGCGCGAGGCCGCGGCGGTCTTCGCGGAGGTCCACGGCCCCGGCGTGGGTGAGCAGCGGCGGGAGGAACGCGAGGCCGGCCGCGAGGCGCAGCAGCGGCGGGTCGACGTACGCGCGCCCGACGCGGACGAGCTCGCCGAGCCCGAGCGCGAGGAGCACGGCGAGCGGCACCTCCGACTGGGTCGAGAAGCGCTCCGCGAACGCCAGGCCGTGCTCGTCGCCCACCTGCATCCGGTTGGCGATCGCGAAGAGCGGCCCGGCCAGCAGCACGACCGAGCCGAGCGCCGGCCCGGCGACGCGATCGCGGCGCGAGGTGACGATCAGGCCGAAGACCGCGACCGCGACGAGCGCCCAGCCGAAGTGCCGCGCCACCCCCTCGCCCCAGGCGATCGCGAGTTCGGAGGCGTCGAGCGCGCGCTGGTCGATGTGGGGGCTGAAGAGCCCGCCGTAATCGTGGCGGGTGGCGAGGGTCCAGGCGGAGTCGAAATCGTGCAGATCGCCCCACGACGAGAAGGGGTGCCGCCCGGCGAGCCGGAGCAGCAGCGCGTAGGAGCCGAGCAGCGGCGTGAGGAACGCGGCGAGCCCCGCGAGCAGGGTGCGGCCGCGCAGCGCGGGGAGCGCCCCGCCGGCGTAGAGCAGCAGCGCCAGGGCCGGCGCGGTGAGCGCGATCATCTGGTGGTGCGCGGAGGCGACGCCGACCAGCGCGCCGAAGACCACGAGATCGCGGCGCCGCGCAGCGAGCGGCCGATCGGCGCGATCGCGCGACCGCGCCTGCGCCTGCGAAGACGCCTGCCAGAACGCGACGGCGCGCTCGAGGAGCAGCGCGGTGAAGAAGTCGTCGAGCGGGAAGACCTCGGCATAGTGCGAGCCCTGGAAGAAGGCCTGCGAGAACGCGAGCGCGAGGGCGCCTCCGATCGCCGCGGCACGCCCGGCGCCGAGGCGCATCGCGATCGCCGCGACCAGACCGACCGTCAGCGCGTGACAGACGGCGCTCATCAGATGGAGCCGCCAGGCGAGCTCGCCGAACGGGAGCTTGGAGAACAGGTGGCCGAGGAAGACGTAGAGGGGATAGCCGGGCGGCTGCGGCACGCCGAGCGTCGCCGCGCTGGAGACGAACACCGCCGAGTCGCCGAGCACGGTCACGGTGGGGGCGAGGCGAGGGAGATCCACCGCGAACGCGAACGCAGTGGCGAGCACGGACGCGCGCGGATCGACGGCGCCGAACGGAAAGCGCGGATCGCGGGAGAAAAAGGAGCGATCGGCGCGCTCGAGGTCGGGGTCGAGCTCCGGCTCCGACTGCGGCTCCTGCTCCTGCTCCGGGTCCGGCTCCGGCTCCGGCTGCGGCTCCGGCGCATGCGCGGCGGTCGCGCTCGCGCGCTCGCGAGGCTCCGGCTCGGGCTGCGGCTCCGACTGCGGCTCCTGCTCCGGCTCCCGGGCCGGCGGCCTCGGCGCGGTCGGACCACGCCTATCTCTGCGCCCCTTCGCCATGTCGTGTCCGTCGCGCCTCGCCGTCAGCCGTTCACGGAACCGCCCAGAAACAAGCCTCGCCGTGCGAGTCGGCGGCGTCCGAGGCGAGCGCGCACACCTGGCGCCGGCCCCCCTCGCCGGGCGTCGCCTTCGCAAGCCAGAACTTGAACGGGCCGTGCCCGAGCCGGCCGAGGAGCGCGTCCGGATCGGAGGCGCGCAGCTCGAGGAGCTCCAGGTGCTCGGCGGGGGCGACCGTGAACGTGACCCAGGCCCCCTCGCCCACCGAGAGCTCGAGGACGCCGTCGCGATAGGTCGGGATCGGATCGGCGATCTGCACCTCGAGCGGCGTGACCGACTGCGCCTCGCGCGAGCCCTCGTCGACGCCGCACCCGGCGCACGCGGCGCCCACACCGCACGCGAGCAGCGCGAGGATGCGCGTGCACGCGCGCGAGGCGGCAGCGGCGGCGCGCAGGCCCGGCATCTCGCGCATGCTAGCGCCTTCGCCGCCTGCGGCGAACCGCCCACACGCACCCCGACGCGGCGACGAGCAGCACGCCGCCCGGACCACGCGCCGGCGCGCGGCTGCTCGAGCACCCCTCCTCGGGGCGGAGCGGCGCGGGCGACAGCTGGTTCGAGCCGCACGGCGTGGGCCCGCACGCGGCGGCCTCGATCTCGCGCGCGTAGAGGACCGCCGCCGTCGCATCGACGAGCCCCCCGCCGCAGCCGTCCGGACAACCGGCCGCCGGCAGGGTCGTCGCGCGCCGGATCACCGCGGCGGCGATCTCGGGCTTCAAGATCGGGGCCGAGGCGAAGACCAGCCCGGCGAGGCCGCTCACGTGCGCCGCGGCCTGCGACGTCCCCGCGGCGAAGGCGAACACGGGCTGCGCACCGGAGCGCACGAAGGAGGTCGACCAGATCGCGCCCGGGGTGTCCTGCCCGACCGGCGCGTCGATGAACGCGAGGCCGCCGGGGGCCATCACGTCGACGCGCGGCCCGAAGTTGCTGTAGTCGGCCGGGTTCCCGTCGGGCCCGGCCGCGGAGACCGCGAGCACCCCCTCGAGCGACGCCGGCACGTTCTGCGAGGCGTCGACGTGCGCGTTGCCGGCCGAGGCCACGACCAGGGCGCCGCGCGCCTGCGCCGCCAGCACGGCGTCCTGAAGGATCGACGAGTAGCCCGGGCCGCCGAAGCTGAGGTTGATCACGCGCGCCGGCGTGCGGTTCTGCGGCACGCCGGGGACGTTGAGCCCCGCGGCCCAGCGGATGGCGTCGGCGATGTCGCTGTCGCGGCCTCGATGGCGATCGACGCCGAGCACCCGCACCGGCTGCAGCCCGCAGCGCCAGTCGACCCCGGCCATCCCCCGGCCGTTGTTCGACGAAGCGCCGATGATCCCGGCGATGTGCGTGCCGTGGAAGCCCGACGACCCCTCGCTCTCGTCGCCGGTGTCGGTCGGGTCGGCGTCGCGCCCGTCACCGTCGCCCGCGCTCGCGGGGTCGGTGATGAAGTCGTAGCCGGCGACCAGGCGATCGCGCAGCTCCGGGTGATCCACGATCCCCGTGTCGACGACCGCGATGACGAGCGCCGGATCGCCGGTGGTGTAGTCCCACGCGCCGGGCGCGTTCATCAGCGGGAGCGTCCACTGCTTCTTGTAGCCGTCGTCGTCGGGGAGGCGCTGCGCCTCGCGGTAGAGGTCGACCTCGATCGAGAGCTCGGCGCGCTCCGCGGCGAGGCGATCGCGCGCGGAGAGCGTCGCCGCCGCGCGATCGACGCCCGCCAGCGACCATTGCTCGGTACCGTCGGCGAGCGTCGCCAGGCGCGTGGCCCCCGCGAGCGCGATCTCGACGCCGGGTGGCGCGCGCACGAGGAGCACCCCGGGCACCACCGCATCGAGCGGCGGCGGCGCGTGGGACGCGCGTGACACGTAGGACGCGTGCGTTGCGTGCGTCGCGTTCGGCGCGCGCACGTCCGCGCGACGCTCGGCGGGGGCGGCGCCGAGGAGCGTCGTCGACGCGATCGCGAGCAACAGCCGCGCGAGCGGGCGGCTCACTCGCCCCCCGCGTCGTCGGCCGCGTCTCGCTGCGGATCCGGCGCGTCCGGCGGCATGGCGTCGAGATCGGTCTCGACGCAGCGCCCCTGCGCGTTGCACTGCGCCGTCGCCGTCGGCCCGAGGCAGTCGGCGTCGACGAAGCAGTCGGTGCGGCAGACGCTCGCCTGGCTGCA
>CAIXWQ010000766.1 GCA_903923175.1 uncultured delta proteobacterium
AAATTTCGTTTATCTGCTCGATCCCGTTACGGGCGCGATTTCGTGCGCAGGTTGCCTACATCTCGGACGCGTCGTCGACACCTTGCGAGCATGCGGCTCGCGGGCGCGACTCCGTGCCGCGCGCGACCGGTTCGGGCGAGCATGTTGCCGCCCGACTCCTCGTCGTCGCGCAACCGACCCTGCGCAGGGCGCGATCGCCGCCCGAGGAGCCTCCATGACCCGCACGAGCCTGACCGATGCGCTCTATGTGAATTGGTGCGATCCGCTCCCGGTGCCCGGTCGACTCGGTATGACGTTCGCGCCCGGGAAGTGGGATCCGGCGCCGAGGTCGGGGCCGGCGTGGGACCGGGACCTCGGCCTCGATCTCGATCGACTGCGGGATGAGTACCGGCTCGATCGGCTCGTCTCGCTCGTCGAGGACCGCGAACTGCGCCTGCTGCGCATCGAGCGGCTGGTCCCCGAGGCCGCCGCACGGGGAATCGAGGTCGTGCGCTTCCCGATCGTCGACGGTGGGGTCCCGGCGGATCTCGCCGCCACGCAAACGCTGGTGCGCGACCTCGTCGAACAACTCCGGCGCGCATCGCGCGTAGCGGTCCACTGTCGGGGCGGCCTCGGCCGCGCCGGCACGATCACCGCGTGCACGCTTGTCGCGCTCGGACGGACGCCCGAGGAGGCGATCCGCGAGGTCCGTCGGGCCCGCGAGGGCGCGATCGAGTACCCCCACCAGGAGGCCTTCGTGCGGGCGTGGCGGTGAGGCCTGGGATTCTCTGCACCACGCAGGGGAACGCCGTCAGACGAGCGCCGTGGCAGTCGTCTTCTCCTGCGATCGGTTCAACCCGTCAGGTGATCCATGCCCAAGTTTCTGCACGCCGCCGACATCCACGTTGACTCGCCGCTCGAGGGTCTCGACGCGCACGGCGACGCCCCCGTCGAGCAGCTCCGCGGCGCGACGCGGCTCGCGTTCAAGGCGCTCGTCGACGGCGCGATCACGGAGCGCGTCGCCTTCGTCGCGATCGCGGGAGACCTCTACGACACGCAGCCGCTGCTCGCGAGCGCGCTCTTCGTGCGCAAGGAGCTGCAGCGCCTGGCCGATGCGAAGATCCCCGTGGTCATGGTCCTTGGGAACCACGATAACGCCGGCGTCGCCCCGAAGAGCCTGCGGCTGCCCGAGGGCGTGCACGTGCTGCCGGCCGACCGCGCGGGCTCGATCTCGCCAGTGCCGGGCGTGATCGTGCACGGGCGGAGCTACCCGCGTCGCGACTGCAGGGAAGACCTCGTCATGAGCTACCCCGACCCGACACCGGGCGCGCTAAACATCGGCCTGCTCCACACCGCGCTCGGCGATCCGGCGCACGACGACTACGCGCCGACCACACCGAGCGCGCTCGCGGCCCGCGGGTACCAGTACTGGGCGCTCGGGCACGTGCATCGCTTTTCGCACATCGACCGTTCCGGTGTGCCGCTCGTGTTCCCCGGGAACCTCCAGGGGCTACACGCGCGCGAAACGGGGCCCAAGGGCGCCGTGATCGTCGAGTACGAGGGTGATCGAATCCTCTCGATCGCCCGCCGGATGTACGACGTCGTGCGTTGGCGGCACGTCGAGCTAGACGCGGCCACGGTCGCCTCGGACCTCGTGGTCGACGCCAAGCGCGCCGTCCTCGACGCGACGGCGTTGGATCGGGACGAGAAGCGGCGGTGCGCTGTGCGGGTGACCGTCCGCGGCGTCTTCGCGGAGAGCGTGCGCCCTATCAGCTCGACCGAGCTCCGCGAGGCGCTCCTCGGCGAGCTGCAGGAGGCCGGCGACGACATCTGGCTCGAGAAGGTGCGCGTCGAGGCGAGCGTCGCGCCCGCTGCGCGTACGGAGCTCGACGAGCAGCTGTCGACGCTCGCGCGGACGCTCGCCGAGGACGAGGACGCACGCAGGGATCTGGCGCGGCTCGTCGACGAAGTTCGCACCCAGCTCCGACGAACGGACGCCGCGCTCGCCCGCTCCGACGACCGCGCGGTGGTCCGCGCGGAGGCTCTGGTAGGCGACGCGGGCGGGATGACGCCCGCCGAGGCGGAGTCGCTGCTCGCGCGTGCGGTCGAGGTCATTCGCCGGGAGCTCGTTTGAGGAAGGTGGTCCGATGCGCCTGAAGCAGCTGAATTTCGATCGCGTCGGACAGTGGAGCGAGCTTCCCGCGTTGCGCCTCGGCGACCGCGTGACGGTCGTGCTCGGCGACAACGAAGCCGGCAAATCCACGACCATGCGGGCGATCGAGGCGACGCTTTTCGGCACCACCAAGGCGCTCGTCGCGCCGCTCACGAGCGAGACGCTCTTCCGCGCCTCAGCGACGGTCGTCGCCGCCAACGGCGTCGAGTCCACGCTGTGCCGTGAGGGTCGCACGCTCGCGCCTGCCGCGCTCCCGGACTCGTTGCGCTCGCTCCTCGATCCACGGAACGCGGCCCGGTTCCGTGACCTGTTCCGCATCGATCACGCGAACGTGCGGGCCGACGCCGCGTTCCTCGCCGAGGACGGAGCGATCGGTCGCGTGCTGTTCGCCGCGGCCTCGGGCGCGAGCCCGGCGGAACTCGCGGATCTGGAGGCGCGCGTCGACGAACGGCTGCAGGAGGCGACCGCCGGGGGCAAGAAGGCCGACGGCCTCCGCGCGCGGCTGCGCGTCTACAAGGAGCTCGGCGCCCAGCTCTCCACCGCCGCCCGCTTCGGCGCGTACGACGCGGCGTCTCAGCTGGCGCAGAACATTGACGGCGTGTCATCCGAGCTCGCCTCGGAGGCGGCCCGGCTCGACCGCGAATCACGGCACCTCGCGGACCTGCGCGCGGGCCTGCGCTTCCACGACGACTTGCGGCGCGAGGAGACGATCCTCGAAGCGCTCGCCGCTGCCGGCCCGGTCCCGCCGATCGAGTGGGCCGAGCGGGTCGAACAGCGGCTCGGAGCGGACGCGGACGCGGAGAAGGAGCTCGAAGACGCGATCGAGGCGCAGCGCGAGGCCCAAGTCGCGCTCGATAGGGCGCCAGCGCCGTCGATCCTTCTCTCGTTCGCCTCCGAAATCGAGAGCGTTGCGAGCGACGTCGAGGGGCTCGAGAAAGAGCGCTCCGAGCTCGACCGCCGGCGTGCGGAGCTGACCGAGGCGCGCGCCGCGCTCTCCGACGTGCTCGGGACGCTCGGCGTGGCCCACACCGGCGAGACATTGCTCGCGTCGGGCGAGGGGCTGATCGCACCGCCGCCGCGTCGCAGGTCGCTCGCGAAAGCGATCGCTACCGGCCAGCAAGCCGAAGACGCAGAGCACGGCGCGCTCGATGAGCTCGCCGAGGCCCGGCGCGCGGCGCTCGACGCCGAACGCGCAGTCGCCGAGGCACCTGTCGTATCCACGCTCGAGCTCGAGACCGCCAAGGCACTGCTCGCGCAACTCGAGGCCGCGCGGCAGAGCACGCGCAAGGCGCGGGGCGAGGAGAGGTCCCAGCGCCAGAAAGGCCGGCGGCTCGCCAGCGGACTCGGGCTAGGGGACGTTACAGACGACCACCTCGCGTCCGTGCCGGTCGCCGACCGGGGCACCAT
>CAIXWQ010000767.1 GCA_903923175.1 uncultured delta proteobacterium
CGCCGACGCCGCCGCCGACCGCCGCCAAGCCGCGACCGCGCGCGGCGACGATCGCGTTCGCGGGCGCGCCGGGGGCGTTCCATCTCCCCGCCGATCTCGACGGCATGAAGCTCCCTGCGACGCCGCCCGAGCCCGCGGAGTCGTCGGTCCCGCCGCCGGTCCGTGAGCCGGCGGCCGCGAAGGCCGCGCCGCCCAAGATCGAGCCGCCCAAGGTCGAGGCCCCGAAGGTCGAGCCGCCGAAGGCCGCGCCGCCGAAGATCGAGCCGCCCAAGGTCGAAGCCCCGAAGCCGGTCGCCGCGCAGCACGACGATCTGCCGATGCTCGCGGGGCTCCCGCCGGTGCCGACCGCCAGCGCCGACAAGCCGGCGCCGCGCAACATGGCGCGCAGGACCGTGGTCGGGCTCGGCGGCGGCATGCCCGCGCTGGGCGGCATCCCTGGGCTCGGCGGCGCGCCCGGCGCGCTCGCGACCAAGGAAGCCAAGGAGGCCAAGGAGGCCAAGGACAGGGAGGCCGATCCCGATCTGCCCGCGGTGCCGGGGCCGAAACACGCCGCCAAAGGGTTCGGCGAGCTCGATCTCCCCTCGGTCGCGAGCAAGCCGCAGCCGAAGCCGCACGGCGACTTCGATCTCCCCGCCGTCGCCGGCAAGGCGGCGCCCAAGCCGCACGGCGACTTCGATCTCCCCGCCGTCGCCGGCAAGGCGGCGCCCAAGCCACACGGCGATTTCGATCTCCCCGCCGTCGCCGGCAAGGCGGCGCCCAAGCCGCATGGCGATTTCGATCTCCCCGCCGTCGCGAAGCCGGGCGCGCGTGGCGCGGATCTGCCCGCCGTGAGGGGCGCGGTGCCGAAGACGACCGCCATCGGCGCGGCGCCGGTGCCTGCGCCGTTCGGCGAGATCGATCTGCCGGCCGTGGGCGGTGCGCGCGATCTGCCGGCGACGCGCTCGAAGGGGCTCGAGAACGCGGACCTGCCCTCGGTGGGCGCGCGCGCGCCGGCGCCGACCAAGGGGGGCTTCGGCGAGATCGACCTCCCCTCCGTCGCGGGTCCGGGGCGCGATCTCCCCTCCCCCAAGGGCGCGTTCGGCGAGATCGATCTCCCCTCCGTCGGCGGACACGGGCGTGATCTCCCCTCCCCCAAGGGCGGCTTCGGCGAGATCGATCTCCCCTCCGTCGGCGGACACGGGCGTGATCTCCCCTCCCCCAAGGGCAGCTTCGGCGAGATCGATCTCCCCGCGGTGACGCCGCAAGGGCGCGACCTCCCTGCGCCGAAGGGGGGCGGCTACGGCGCCGCCGATCTCCCGGCCGTCGCGGGGCCCCACCACAACCTCCCTTCCCCCAAGGGCGGCTTCGGCGACCTGGATCTCGACGGCCCCGAGGGCGCGCACCTGCCCGCGATCGGCGGGCTCCCGTCCGCGCGCGAGCCGAGCATCGCGCAGCCGATGGGCGCCAAGCAGGAGGCGCACGCGCGCGAGCTCGCGGTGGCGCAGACGATGGTCGGCCCGGCCGTGACGCCGTCGCGCGGGTTCGATTTCGACGTCGCGGCGCCGCCCGCAGACCTCTTCGGCGCGGGCGCCCCGTCGCCGGATCTCGGCCTGCGCTCGGGCACCGCGCAGGGGTTCGGCGAGCTCGATTTCGACGCGAAGCCGCAGCAGAGCCCTCGCGCCGCGACCGGCGTCGGCGCGCAGGCGGTGTCGTCCGGCGGCGGCGGCGGTGGCGGAGGAGGCGGCGGCGGCTTCGCGGACTTCGGCGAGCTCGAGCTCCCCGGTCCGGGCACGGGGGGTCCGCCCCCGATCGCGATGGACGATCTCGGGTTCGGCGCCTCGCCGAGCGCGCAGACGTTCGGCGGCGACGCAGACGCCCCGAAGGCGGTGCGCAGGGCGCCTTCGCTGATGATCGAGGCCAACCACGTGCCGAGCTTCGGCCCGAGCGAGGGGCTCGGTGACGCGCCGTCGATCCCCGGCGCCCCCGGGATGCCGGGCGATCTCGGCGGTGCGCCGCAGGCGGGCGGGATGGCCTTCGGCGAGGTCGATCTCGGCGGCGGCGGCGAAGAGGACATGGAGTTCGGCGCGATCCCGCAGGAGCGCGGCGACGGCGAGGACCGCGGCGGCGGCTACGAGCGCCCGCAGGAGGCGCTCCCCTACAAGCCGCGCGACGTCGAGGGCGACGCCAAGGCCGACGTCGAGGCGATGCCGAAGAAGCAGGGGAAGGCCGGGCGCATCGTGCTCGCCTTCCTCGGCCTGATGGTGCTCGGCGGCGGCTCGCTCGAGTTCACCAAGCTCGGGGCCTTCGGGCGCCACGTGATCGTCGATCGGCTCAACGCCGAGAAGTACGCGACGCTGCTGCGCGACGGCGTCACGCGCAGCCAGCAGGCGCTCGGCGAGGACACGCTGGCGCGCTCGACCGACGCGGTCGCCGCCATCGATCGCGACGTCGACGCCGCGCCTCGCTACGCGCCGCTCGTCGCCTACGCGGCGTACGTGAACTGGGCGCACCAGCTGCGCTTCGGCAAGGACGGCGGCGCCGACGCCAAGGCGCTCGCGCTGCTCGGCAAGGCGATCGAGAACCCGGGGCCGAACAAGCAGCTCGCCGAGGCGGCCCGCGACGTGCTCGGCGGCCAGTACCCGGCCGCGCGCGCGACGCTGCAGGGGCTGCTCTCGAGCGACGCGAAGAACGTCGACGCGGCCGTCACGCTGGGCGAGCTCGAGCTGCGCGCGAAGCAGCCGAAGGAGGCGATCGCGGCGTGGTCCAAGGCCAAGGCCGCGCAGGACTCCCCGCGGACGCGCGCCGGGCTGATGCGCGCGTACGAGGCGGCGGGCGACGTCGAGAACGCGCGCAAGGAGGCCGAGGAGATCGTCAAGAAGTCGCAGGGGCACGTGCCGTCGCGCCTCTTCCTCGCGCACTACGCGTGGGAGAAGCTCCACGACGAGAAGAAGACCCTCGCGATCATCGAGGAGGTCCGCAAGCCCGCGCTCGTCGCCGCGTCGTCGCCGGCGGAGCAGATCGACGCGCTCTCGCTGAAGGGGACGCTGCTGCTCGACCGCGGGCGCATCAGCGACGCGAAGGCGGCGTTCGAGCAGGCGGTGCAGGCCGCGAAGGGCGCGCCGGCGGCGCTGCCGCAGCTGGGCCTCGGCGAGGTGTACCTCGCGAACGGCCAGTTCCCGGCCGCGATCGCCGCGTTCAAGGCGGCGGCCGAGGCCGCGCCCGAGCTCACGGTCGCGAAGATCGGCGTGGCGCGGGCGCAGCTGAAGCTCGAGAAGCCGGCCGACGCGCGCGCGACGCTCGCGCCGCTCAAGGATCCGAAGCTCGCGAGCGAGATCGGCTACTGGCTCGGCCAGGCGTCGGAGAAGATCTCGCCCGACAAGCCGCAGGACGCGATGAAGATCTACGAGGCGGCGATCAAGGCGCAGCCGAGCGAGGTCAAGCCGTACATCGCGCTCGCGAACCTCCAGGCGAAGACCGGCCAGACCGAGCTCGCGAGCGCCACGCTCGAGACCGCGCTCAAGGCGGTCCCCTCGAGCGACAAGCTGCACCTCGCCGTCGGCGAGCTGAAGTTCCGGCAGGGGCACTACGTCGAGGCGCTGGCCGAGTTCGACAAGGCGCTCGAGCTGCAGCCCGAGAACCTCGACGCGCTCTTCGACAAGGGGCGCACGCTGCTGCGCATGGAGGGGGCCGAGTCGGTCAAGGCCGGCAAGGACACGCTCGATCAGCTCGAGAAGAAGGACCCGAAGTACCCCGGCCTCGCGCTGGAGTTCGGCTACTACTACCAGGCGACGCACCAGCTCAACGAGGCGCTCAAGCGCTATCAGAGCGCGCTCGAGGCGGCGCCGAACGACATCGACGTGAAGCTGCAGGTCGGCCGCGCGATGGTCGAGTCGCGCGACCCGAACTCCGAGGCCACGCTGCGCGACGTGCTCGACAAGTGCGCGACCGGCTCGTCGATGCCGGACACCTGCCAGATCGAGGCGAAGCACTACCTCGGGCGCGCGCTCTTGAACCGCAACGCGCCGGCGGACTCGATCGTCTACCTCAAGCAGGCCGTGGAGAAGGGCGACCTCAACGCCGCCTACCACCTGTATTACGGCTGGGCGCTCAAGGAGATGGATCGCCTCGACGAGGCCGATCTCGAGATCGCGCGGGCGCTCGAGCTCGATAAGTCGGTGGGCGACGCCTACTGGCTGCGCGCCGAGATCCTGGTCAAGCAGCAGAAGTACCAGGACGCCATCGACCTCGCGCAGAAGGCGCTCAAGCTCACGCCGTCGCGCTACGAGGCGCACGCCACGATCGGCGACGCGATGCGCGGCATGTCGAACGGCAGCACGGTGGTCGAGGCAGGGGCGATCACGGAGTGGGAGAAGGCCATCAACGGCGATCCCAACAACCCGAAGGCCCCGTTCTGGCGCTATCGCATCGCCGACCTGATGTACTACCGCAACGAGATCGCCCGGGCGACGGCGCACCTGAAGGAGGCGATCAAGCTCGTGAACGAGCGCGAGCAGAAGCCGGCCTGGCTCCCGAAGGCGTACTTCTACCTCGGCATGGCGCTGCGCTTCACCGACAAGGAAGAGGCGAAGAAGGCCCTGAAGACCTACCTCGACACGTCGGTCGGCACGACCGATCCGGCGCGCGGCGAGGCTCGCTCGGCGTACGCCGAGGCGGGCGGCGTCTACACCGGCAACTGAAACGCGAACGGGCGTGAGCGCGGGCACGCGCGCGGCGAAGAGCCCGCGCACGGGCCCGGCCGCGAGCGCACGCGCGGGGGGAGCGTCGGCGAGCGTCGAGCAGCTCCGGCGGCGCGCGCGCTCGCAGCGAAGTGGGCCCGAGGGGGCTCGGCTTGCGACGATCGCTGGGAAATGCCGCCGAGCGACGCTCTCCAGACGCTCCCGCTCTCGACCGAGATCCACGCCGAGCCCCCCGCGCCGACGCGCCCCGATCCGAGCGGCGAGCTGCGCTTCGTCGGGCGCGACGAGGTCATCCGCCTGCGCGGCGCGCTCGAGGCGGCGCGGTTGCTCGTCGTCGATCTCCGTGACGTCGGGCCCGGCGCGCGGGGGCGCCTCGCGGAGGTCGTCGACCAGGCGATCGAGTCGGCGCTCCAGGTGCGCGGCGCGGCCACCCCCGGCGTCGGCGCGAGCTGCGACCGGGTCGACTCGCTCCTGGATCAGCTCTACCGCGCGCGCCTCGTCGGACGCGTCGGGATCGCGCTCGAGATCGGCCCGCTGACCGGGATCGTCGACGCGCGCGGCGCGCTGGAGCCGGAGGACGGCGAGTGGCTCCGCTTCGCCCGCGACGCCTCGCGCGAGCGGCCGCTGGTCGTGCTCCTCGATCCGGCCAACACGGCCGTACGCATCTACGGCGCGCCGGTGGCGCTGCGCG
>CAIXWQ010000768.1 GCA_903923175.1 uncultured delta proteobacterium
GCCTCGGAGCTGGTGCGGCACCCCGCGATCGAGAGCTTCCGCGAGCTTCACGGCGCGGTGCTCGTGGGGCAGCGGCTCGTCGGCGATGCGCTGCCGCCGCACGGTTGGCAGAGCACCTTGCGACCGCGCCGGAAGGCGAGCGCGTGATGAACGCCTCACAGGGCGAGCGGCCATCCGACGACGAGCGCGCGCTTCGCGAGCAGGCGCGTCGCGCGTGGACCGAGGATCGTGCGCAGCTCGTCTTCACCCACCCGCACCTGGCCACGCTGGCGATGCACCTTGAGATCGTCCCGGTGATCGACGCGCGGCTCCCCACAGCCGCGACCGACGGGGTGTCGATCTTCGTGAACCCGTATTGGCTCCGCGGGTGCGACGCCGACACGCGGCGGTTCGTGCTCGCGCACGAGGTCTGGCACAACGCGCTGCTGCACTTCGGGCGACGCGCCGACCGCCATGCCGTCCGCTGGAACGTGGCGACCGATCACGAGGTGAACGCGCTGCTGCGGCGCGCGGGGATGACGCCGCCGGAAGACGCTGTCTACTTTGCGCATTGGGACGGCGCGAGCGCGGAGGAGGTCTACGAGCAACTGGTGAGCTCGGACTCGGCAGGATCGCCCGAGGGAGTGCGAGGGGCCGGGGCGGACGTGCACCTCGACGACGTGGGTGAGCCTCCGCCTATCGAAGCAATGGAGCCGCCCGATCGCCGCTTCGGTCCGATCGTCGGCCGGCGCGATTCCTCCTTCTCGCCGCGACGAGCTCCCGGGGCCGACGAACTCTGGCGCGACCGATTGGTCACCGATTGGAGCCGGATGCGCGACGTGCTGCCCGGCTCGGTCCGCGAGCTCATCGACGCGGTCGCGCGTCCGAGGCTCGCCTGGCAGGCGATCCTCCGCGACTTCGTGACGCGGGCGTCGGGGGGGCGATTCCGCTGGGCACCGCCTTCGCGGCGGCACGCGCACCGCGGGGTCTTCCTCCCGTCGCGGCGGACGGACGCGCTCTCGCTCGCGATCGCCGTCGACACCTCGGGGAGCACCACCGACGCTTGGCCGGCGTTCGTCGGCGAGATCGACCAGATCCTCCACGCTTTCGGTCGCTACGAGGTGCGCCTACTGCAGTGCGACGCCACGATCCACTCCGACGACCGGTACGACGACGCGCGCCCGATGCCCGCCCGGCTCGGGTTCGCGGGTGGGGGCGGCACCGACTTTCGCCCTGTGTTCACGCGCCTCGCCGTCGAGCCGCCGGTCGCGCTGGTCTACCTGACCGACGGGTTCGGCGTCGCGCCGGTGGAGTCGCCAGCGTATCCGGTGCTCTGGGGTCTGACCGAGGATGGTGTCGCGCCGGCGGGGTGGGGGAGCGCATTGCGGCTCGACGAGGCCGACCCTCCTCGTCGCGATCGACACCGCCCTCTCTAGAACGCCCGCTTGCGTCGTGGCGTGCAGGGGGCCCGGCCGCAACAGCTGCGGACGAATCGGCTCATTCGAGGCCTCGGTGCGGGCGGAGCGAGCGCAAGCCCGCGCCATCGCGTCGGGACCTCACGGGTCGTCACGAAGGGCCGACTCCGCCTGCCGAAGCCGTAGCTTCACCTCGGCGACCCGTAGCTGCACCGCGAGCGGCAGCGCGGCCCAGTCGTCTCCTGACGTGACGCGCTCGGTATCGTGCGCGAGCGCGCGAATCAGCGCCTCGCATCCTGCCAGCACCGAGCGCCGCGGCTCTGTCGGCGCGATGGCTCCGACGAAGACCGTGCCATTGTTCGCATCGACCGTCACCCACGGCGCGATGCCGCGCGGGTCCGGGGTCGGCAGCTCCGGAATGCCGACCACGCACGGGGTCGAGACGCCTCGCGCGAGGACCGCGAGCGTCGACGTTTCCCCCATGCGACGGCCGATGGCGCCACTCGCCGCGCGCAGCAGCTCGAGATCGTCGCCGCCGAAGTCGTCTTGCACCGCGAGGACGTAGGAGCCGAGCGCGCGCAGTTCGGCCAGCGACAGCTTGCGCGCGGCCTCGATCGGCACGAGCGTCCCCTCGCCGCGCCCCGGGCTCGCCCTACGCCCCTTGCGCACGTCGTGCGCGGTTTCGGTCGGATCGCTCAGGGGGAGCGCCTGCTCTAGCAGCTGGAGATCGACGCCGAGCACGTGTGCGAGCGCCGACCCGCCGGCGTCCTCGGCCAGATCGCGGGCAAGCTTCAGCGCTGCGGGGACGGTGAGCCCTTGCGGCTCGACGGCGTGGATCCGCAGCCCGTCGCCGGCCCCGCTGACGTGGACCACGCGCGCGCCGAGGAGCGCCCGCTCGACGCGCGCGAGCAGCGCCTCGTGTGACGCGTCGATCGACGCGCGTCGATGGATGGCGTCGCGCTCGTAGATCGCGGCCGACTGGCGGAGGCCCAGGCGCGGGTTCCTGGTCGCGAGCGCGTCGGTCGGTGAATCGGGTTGCAGCAGGATCGTGGGGCGGAGATCGAC
>CAIXWQ010000769.1 GCA_903923175.1 uncultured delta proteobacterium
CCATGGCGAGCGGCAGGATCTGCAGCGCCGGGCGCCAGCGGCTGGTCGAGACGACGCCCTGTCGCGCGAGCGCCTGGACCGCGAAGGAGCCGTCGAGCGGCGCGAGGTCGCCCGCGCGGATCACGGCGACGGAGCCCGCGGATCCCGCGGACGACGAGCGCGCGAGCGCGGCGGTCAGCTCCGCGAGGGGCCACGCCGCGTCGGCGCGCAGGACTACCAAGGAGCCGTCGCCGCGCAGGGCCGGCTGCTCGACGCGCTCTCCGCGAAGCGCCGCCTGCGCTCGGCCGAGATCGGTGTCGGGCGCCGCGCCGCCGCGCTCCGGATCCGCGCCGTGCAGGCGAGTGCCGAGCGCAACAAGGCGTTCGAGGGTCCGCCGCCAGCGGGCCGGAAAGCAGGCGAGGTCGTCGAAGACCGTGAGCGTCTCGTAGAGCGCGTTCGCCTGCTGCGCGAGCGCGCGCTCGATGGCGACGAGCCGATCGGCGTCGCCTGGCGGCAACGGCGCATCGCCCTTTGTGCCGAGCGCTTCGAGCTCCGCCAACGTCGCGAGGCGGTCGCCTCCATCGGCGATTGCGCCGCCGTCCCACCCGGCGTCGACGAGCGCGTCCCGCCAGGCGAGGAGCGTGCGCGCGGTGCCGACCGGATCGACTGCGTAAGAGCGGGCGTAGAACCGCGTTGGCGCGAGCAGGCGCGCGAGCCGCGACGACCAGCGTTGGATCCGGCTGGCAGCGCTCGCTTCAACGTGGGGGAGTCCGAGGCGCAGCTCCAGATCGCGCAGCAGCGTGCGCGGGCTCCAGACGGGCGCGCCGAGGCGGCCGCGCGGAGAGCCCTGCGCGGGGAGAAGCGTCGGGCCGGCGTACGAGACGTGCAGCGAGGGGTGCATGGGCTCCGGGGTTCCGCGGGCGATCGGGAGGGCGGAAGTGATGCGAGCGCCGAAGGTCGGGATTGTCCAGATCGACCGAGGTCGTCGGCTTCCGGCAGAGCGACTTCGCCTACAGGGTACGACCAACGGCATCGCGTTCGATGGGAGTGGGCGGCTTGCGCGTGCGCTAGGAGACGCGCGCAGGCTTCGCCGTCTGACACGAATCATCCAATTTTGCTTACTGGCGTGCGATAGGCTCACGGGCACCCAGACGCCTATGACCGCGACCGACAGTGCGAGGCTCCGAGAAGCGATTCGTGCACTGCGTGCCGAGCGACGCGTGCGTCGGCTTCCGGAGGCCATCGCGCGGATCCGCGCGGTGATCCGGCATCCGCGCGTCAACGAGACGGCGCCGTCGCGCGTCGATCTGATCACCGCGATCGAGCGAATCAGGCTCGCGGTCCGGCGCCGACGAGTCGGTGCGCGTGTCCCTGCAGTCGCGTCAGCGCTTCGCGCGCACTACCGGCAGCTGGCGGCGAAGCAAGAGACTTCATGGCGGCGACTGAGCGAAGGACTGGCCGGCGCCGGTCTGCCGGTCCCCGTCCTGTCGGCATGCGGGCACGGGACGGCCGAGGTGCGGTTCACGCAGTTGCTCCGATACTTTCTGGATCCGCGGGCGCCCCACGGACTCGGCATTCGCCCCCTCCGCGCGTTGTTCGGGGCCGAGGTCGCGCGCGAGGACACGACCGTCGAAGCCGAAGTGCGGCTCGATCACCCCGAGAACGACGAGACGCCCGAGTCCGCCGATGGCGCCGAGACATTTCGCGCGAGCTACCTGGACATCTTCATTCGGCACTCGGGGGGAGCGATTCTGGTCGAGCAGAAGCTCGGCGCCGCCGAGTCGGTGGAGGACGCAAACGGCACCTGTGTCACCCAACTGGCGCGCTACTCACGCGCGTTCCAGGCCGGATTTCCGCACTACGAGGGGCGAAGTCGCAAGTACTTCCTCACGCCAACAGGGCGCGTACCCCACGACGACGATTCCTGGCTGGTGGACTCGCACGCCGCGTGGGTGGCGCGACTCGCGGACCTGCTCGACGACGAGGGCCTCTCGGCCCTCGGCCGTTTCAACCTGCTGAGCCTGCTCTGGGAGTTGCTCGTAGGCCCGCTCGCGATGGACGTGAGGCTTGAGCAGCTTGGGCGCCTCGCCGACGAGCTCCTCGGCGAGCCGAAACGTTACCCGAGCGTCCGGCGGCGCGCGGTCGACCTCTTCCCGCACCTCGATCTACTCCTACGAATCGTGAAAGCCCTCCCATGACCACTCCCCTCTCGGAAGCCGGGCGCCTCTATCTCCAGGACATCGATGTGCTTGAGGAGGCTCGCGACGAGCTGGATGCGTACTTCAAGCAAGTGTGGGACGCTTTTTCGGTCGCCGTTCCACTCGCAGGCAAAGCGAGCTTCGATCATGCGGGCCGGACTTGGAGTGGATGGGCGAAGTCTATCGGACGGAGCCTGTATTTCTCGACCCCAGGCGTAACGATGCAGCTCGGCGTCTGCGATCCGTTCCTGAACGAGCCGAAGGAGTTCGGTGTCTGGCTTTGGTGCAACAAGCCGGAGCGGGCACGGATCGAGAGGGCGCCGGGTGCGTTGCCGAAGTTGCTGGAGATCGCGCGTGTCCGCGAGCTGAAGTTCAGCTTCGAAGACATCAATGAACTTTGCGCGGGCCAGCTGAACCTGCGCGACCAAGAGCCAACGGCGGCAGGGCAGGCCTTGGCGACCATGCTGCGAGCATTCGCTGATCACGCTGTCGCGCTTCAGGCGCCCCTCGACACGCTACCGACCACGAGCTCGGACGAAGCCGCACGCTGAGCGCGACCACGGCAAGCCCAGGCGCCGGCGAAGCGATCGGCGCGGCTCAGCGCAGAGTCGCGACGAATTCGTTCACAAGCGCCTGTTGTCCCTCGGTCTCGACCGCGCGCGCAACGCGCCGTCGAACCCAGCGCACGCACTCTGGACCGGAGAGCGCCGAGAGGCGACCGATCAGGCACGCGAGGAAGAGCCCGGTCCGGCCGACGCCCGCTGCGCAGTGCACGAGCACGCCCTGGCCCGCCGCGAGGTTACCGGCGGCCGCCTCGATCGCGGCGACGAGCGCGTCGCGATCGTCGGGGGTCTCGAAGTCGCGGATCGGCAAGTGCACGCAGGCGAGCCCGCGGGTGGCGTACTCACCACCGAGGTCGCGACCGACCCGCTTCATCGCCTCCTCCGCGCTCGTGAGCCACACGACGACGCGAACACCGGCGGCGAGCGCTTCGTCCAGGAGCTCTCCGTCTTCGTGGCGGTAGGGCATCGCGCTGCGAAAAAGCGCGCCGCGAGAGGCGTCGGCCGGCGGTGGTAGCGGAATGGGCGTGAGGTGCTCGAAGGTCATCAAGAGGCTCCGGGAGGGCGGCTCGAAGGATTTGCTCTAGAGAGACTCATGGGTCGCGCGACATCGGACATGGCGGCCGTTTCTATCGAGTCGACGCGCACTCGCCGCGGCCCGTGCCCACGGATCGGCGAAGCGTCGCTGCGCGGGTGGGGCGGCCGGAACGAGGGAGTAGCGGTCGTCGACCGTGCCGAACCAGTTCGCCCTCCCGTCCGAGAGATCGACAAGGTTGAGCAAGCCGACGAGCGCATCGAGCTCGCGAAGGTCAACGCTCGGAAGAAATGGGCCTGGCCTCCTCGTTCGTGTACGCGCGGGCGACGCGGTCGCAGCGAGCGTACTCGCTACCGTTCCCGAGCAGCGCCTCCCGCGGGCGAAAGCGACTCATGCAGTCTCGATCACAAGCTTCCCGCGGCGCTCCGAAAACGTGACCGCGACGGCGAGCACCGAGCCCGCGAGCCCCACCGCCGCCCCCACGACCGCCCCCGCTACTGGCCCGCCGAGGGCAGCGCCGATCGACGCACCGAGCAGCGCCCCGGCCGCCGTGCCAAAGATCACCGCCTCGAGCACGCTCCGCAGCTCGCGATCGGCGATCCGGTCGAGGCAGTCGCGCGCCAGAGCGATGCCCTCGCGGAGCAGCGCCGCGACGAAGAGCGGCGCGACGCCCCGCGAGATGACCACGCGCGTCGGACCGCGCTGCGCACGCTGCACTAAGGTCTGGGCCTGATCGGCGACGGTGCTCATGTCAGCCCACCTCCTCGAACGAGACGTCGCCATCTGCGACGTCGGTGGCCTTCGCCTCGCGAGCGACGCGCGCGGAGTCACGTCCAACCCTGCCCACACGCGCGCTCGCGGCGCCAACGGCGGCCGTCCCGACGACGCCCGACGCCGCGGCGACAATGGCCGTCCCGCCCGCCATGCCTAAGCCACCGGCGGCAATCGAGCCACCGCCGAGAGCGGCGAGCCCGGCCGAAGAAGCAGCCGCACCCGAGAGGGTGCCGGCCGCGACGCCAAGCCCCGCCGCGGAGGCCGCCGCGCCGACGACCGGCGCTGCGAGGATCCCCCCGGCGACCGCGACGCCCCCGCCAGCGACGGCGACCACGACCTGGACCCAGGTGTCCTGAGACCCGTACCACTCGCTGAAGTCGCGAAAGATGCTGCTCATGCACGAGTGACGTCGGCCTTTCGGTGATCTGACACGACGGACACGAGGAGAATTTCCCAGGCAGAAAGAGCGCCGCTGTTGGCCCGCCGCTGCCCCAAGCGCACCCTTCCCCCCATGCCCGCCCCCGCGCCCGGCCTCTATCCGCGCGGCGGCCCGCGCCCCGGCGCCCCGCACGGCGAGCGCGCGCTCTGGCAGGCGCTCAGCCAGCGCCTACCAGCGGGCTGGCACGCCTGGCACTCGCTGCGGATCCGCACCGCCCGCGGCGTTGAGGCCGAGGCCGACTTGGTCCTCGCCGTCCCCGGCCGCGGCCTGCTCGTCATCGAGGTCAAAGGCGGCCTCATCGAGGTGCAGGACGGCGTGTGGCTCCAGAACGGCCGCCGGATGCCGCGCGCGCCCCGCGATCAGGCGCACGAGTTCCGCCGAGCTCTGGGCGACCTCCTGCGCGAGCACGACGTTCACCGCGTGTGGATCGACGTCGCGACAGCGTTCCCCGACACGCCGTTCTTCGAGCAGCCCACGCAGGGCGATCTGCGCGACGCCGTCCTCGGCCAGCGCGACCTCGAGTACCTCGGCGACGCGCTCGAGTCGCTGCGCG
>CAIXWQ010000770.1 GCA_903923175.1 uncultured delta proteobacterium
AGGCCAGCGGCCTCGGCGCCATCCTCGAGGAGTCGGCGCTCGATGCCCTCGTCGACGAGCCCTTCCGCGTGTTCGCCGAACGCCTCGGCGACGACGCGCGCAGGCTCGTGCTCGCGGGCGGAGAGGACTACGCGCTCGTCGCGGCCGTCGCCCCCGGCGTGGCGCTCGCCGCGGGCCTGCGCGAAATCGGCGCGTTCGCCGCGGGCGGCGGGGTGCACGTGCGCGGGCGTGACGGCGCCTTGCGCGACGCGCCAGCCGGATTTAGGCACTCCACGTGACCGAAGCCCTGTTGATGCTCATCGGCGCGACAGCCCTGCTCGCGGGGCTCTACGTCGTCGCCGACCGCGGGCGCACGTTCGCAGTCTGCCGCATCGAGCGAGGGCGCATGCGGGTGGTGCGCGGCAAGCTGCCGGCGCGCGTGCGTGCCGAGCTCGAGGAGGTCGTCGCGCGCTCCGGGCTGAGCGGCGGCGGGTTCTCCATCAAGCGCGAGGACCGCCGCCCGACGCTGTTCGTGCACGGCATCGCCGACGAAAACGTCGTCCAGCGGCTCCGCAACGTGGTGGGGCGCTTCCGCTCGGCCGAGATGCGCTGAGCGGCCGCCCTCCGCCGAACTCGACCGTAGACGCGCGCGAGGAGCCGCGCGATCGAGCGCGGCCATGCGGGCGAAGCGAGCATTCGCGGTGGCGATCCCGGCGATTTCGGCGGCCGGGCTCGCTTGGTCGGGGGCGGCCCTCGCCGCGCCGGGCGCCTCCGTGGTGCCCGCGCCTGCCGGCGACGCGCTCTCGCGGCCGATCTTCCTGGTCGTGCTGCTCGCGGCGCTGTCGCTCGTCCCGGTCGTGCTGATGGCGACCACCGCGTTCGTGAAGATCTCGACCGTGCTGCAGATCGCCCGCAACGCGATCGGCGCGCAGAACGTCCCCTCCAACACCGTCATCCTCGCGCTCGCGGCGGTGCTCTCGGCCGTGGCGATGGCGCCGGTCGGCAACGCCATCGCCGCGCGCGGCGCCGAGCTGCTGGCGCACGCAGGCGAGCTCGACACGCCAGCGCTCGTGACGCAGGGGGCGAAGGCCGTGGGAGAGCCGCTCCGGAACTTCCTCGAGGCCAACGCCGCGCCCAAGGAGAAGGCGCGCTTCCTCGCGCTCGCGAAGGCCGCACGAAGAACCGAAGCGCAGCCCGACGTGCGCGAGACCGACCTCGCGGTCATCGTCCCCGCGTTCGTCGTGAGCGAGCTCGATCGCGCGTTCGCGCTCGGCGTCGCGGTGTTCCTGCCGTTCCTCGTGCTCGACCTCGTCGTCGCCAACGTGCTGGTCGCGGCGGGGCTCGCCTCGCTCTCGCCGTCGCAGGTGTCGCTCCCGCTGAAGCTGCTGCTCTTCCTCGCGGTCGACGGGTGGGGCCTGCTCGCGAAGGCGCTGGTCCTCGGCTACCGCTTCTGACGCTTCCGGGCGGCCGTCGGCGAGGCGCCCGCGAGCGAGCTCAGCGCGTGTCGGACACGACCGCGTAGCCCGTGCCACCCAGCCGCGAGGGGTCGACGCGGGCCGTCGAGAACGCCTTCTTGATGCACGCCTCGGCGCCGGTCCCCTTGGCGGGTCCGTCGGTCACCACGACGCCCGTCACGGTCCCGGAGGGCCCGAACGAGATCGTGACGCGCGACTCGCCGGCGACGCCCACGACGCAGGCGTTCGCGGCCGCCATCCGGAAGTTGACCGCGCTGCGCACGTCCATCGGCTCCGGGCGCTCGGCCACGTACGGCGGCGGCGCCGTCGCGGTGGCGGTCGGCGCCACCGTCGCCGTGCCTAGCGCGGTCGCGGTGCTCGGCGGCGACGCGGTGCCGACCGGCACCGTCGTGAACGGCTTCGGGGGGGCCACCATCGGCAACGGCTTGGAGGGCGAGCCGGTCGTGTCGCCCGCGGTCGTCGTCGGTCGCTCGAGCACGGCGACCGTCGGCGCCGCGCTGTCGCTCGGCGAAGGGGGCCCGGGCGGCGTGACGGTCGCGAGCGCGAGCGAGTCGGCCGGCTTCGGCGCGAGCGCGCTCGCCTGGGTCGATTCGTTCCTGTTCGCGCTCGAGGATCCGCGCGGCTCGCGCAGCGCGACGCCGAACAGCCCGATCAGCGCCGCTGCCGCCAGCGCGAGCCCGGCGATCCAGCCACCGTTTCGGCGGTCGGTGCGCCGCGCGGCGGGCGCCGCACCTCCGGCAGGCGCGCTCGGGAGCTCCGCGTCGTGCAGCGAAATCCGCGCGAGGTGCCGCGGCTCCTTCGCGTGGTCGGAGGCGTGCGAGGCGATCGCGCCATGATCGTCGTGCGCGGCGTCCTCCGCCTCCTCGTCCGCGCGCCACGGCTCGTCGAGATCGCTCGCGCCCAGCTCGTCGAGCGCGCGGGGCTCGCCGTCGACGCTCCCCTCGGGGCAGGGCGGCGCGAGCAGCGCGTCGAGCGCCAGGCCAGCGCGCCCTTCGTCGAACAGCTGCCCGGCGACCTCGGGCACCTCCGCCTCCGCCACGCCGATGGCCCCGAGGGCGCGCGACAACCAGCGCACGTCGTCGTCGCCGGCAGCCTGCTCCAGCACCGCGCCTCGAAGCGCACGATCGAGCGGATCGTCCTTCACGCTCACCGGGCACCTCCCTTCTTCGCGCGGTCGCCGCCGAGCTCGTCGACGGCCTCCTCGAGCCCGCGTCCGCGCAGCTTCTCGCGCAGCCGCTTGCGGGCCTCGTGCACGCGCCACGCCACCGTACCCGCCGAGCAGCCGAGGATCGCCGCGGCGTCCTCCTGCGGCACCCCATCCACGCACACGAGCAGCAGCGTGGCGCGCAGCCCCTCGGGCAGCGCGTCGACCTCGTCGAGCAGCGCGCGCGCGACGCGCTGACGGTCGAGCGCGCTCCCGGGATCTCCCGGTCCGGCGGGCCGCTCCGCGAGCACGCCCTCGACGCCGGGATCGTCGACGTCGACGTGACGCCGGACGGCGAGCGAGCGTGCGCGGTTGAGCGAGAGGTTCACGGCGATCCGGTAGATCCAGGTGAAGAACTCGCTGCGACCGTCGAAGCGAGGGAGCGCTTGGTGGGCGCGGACGAACGCCTCCTGGGCGACGTCGTCGGCGTCGGCGTGGCCGCGCACCAGCTGCCGGGCGAGGCGCCGGACGCGCGGGCCGTAGCGCCGGACGAGCTCCGTGAAGGCCGCGCCATCGCCGGCGCGCGCGCGATCCACGAGCTCGCGATCGCTGACTGCGCTGTCGTCTTGCGCCATCCGGTGCGCGGTTCGTAGGGCACGTCCTATGGAACCGCGCGGGTAGCATAGCTTGGTCGGCGCCCGAGCGGATCCGCACTCGTTGCAAGCGTCCAATTCCAGTGGAAACCCGCTGTACGCGGCGGCTGCGCAACCATTTCGCAGTCGGCCGAGACGTCGGACATCCGCGTCACGCCGACCTGCGTTCGCAGCCAAAACCCGCAGCTTCTCGCGCGAGACGAGCGCGGGATGTGGACGCGCTCGGCGTGGGTCGCTACCTATCGCAGCCGATGTACTTCCAGGATCTCATCCTCACGCTGCAGAGCTTCTGGGCCCAGCGTGGCTGCCTGATCGTCCAGCCCTACAACTCGGAGGTCGGCGCGGGGACGTACAACCCGGCGACGTTCCTACGCGCGCTCGGCCCCGAGCCGTGGAACGTGGCGTTCGTGGAGCCCTCGCGTCGCCCCACCGACGGCCGCTACGGCGACAACCCCAACCGGCTGCAGCAGTTCCACCAGTTCCAGGTGATCCTGAAGCCGAGCCCGCTGAACATCCAGCAGACCTATCTCGACTCGCTCGTCGCGCTCGGCACCAACCCGCTCGAGCACGACCTGCGCTTCCTCGAGGACGACTGGGAATCGCCCACGCTCGGCGCCTGGGGGCTCGGCTGGCAGGTCTGGATCGACGGCCTCGAGATCTCGCAGTTCACGTACTTCCAGCAGGTCGGCGGCTTCGACTGCAAGCCGGTGAGCGGTGAGCTCACCTATGGCCTCGAGCGCATCGCGATGTACCTGCAGGACGTCGACAACGTGTACGACGTCGAGTTCGCGAAGGGCGTGAAATACGGCGAGATCTACAAGCGCGCCGAGTGGGAGTGGTCGACCTACAACTTCGAGGAGGCCGACGTCGAGAAGCACTTCGCGACGTTCGACACCTGCGAGACCGAGGCGAAGCGGCTCCTCCAGCGCGGCAGCAAGCTCGTGAAGGAGAAGGTCAAGGACAAGGACGTCGAGCGCCTGATCCTCGATCCGAAGGCCGCGCTCGTACTCCCGGCGTACGACTTCGTCGTGAAGGCCGCGCACGCGTTCAACGTCCTCGACGCGCGCGGCGCCATCAGCGTCACCGAGCGTCAGCGCTTCATCGGCCGCGTTCGCGCGCTCGCGCGCGGGGTCGCCGAGGCGTACCTCGCGCAGCGCGAGGCGCTCGGCTTCCCGCTGCTCGCCGCGGCCGACACGGCCGCGGAGTAGTCGCCGAGGCGCAGCGGGGGCACTCAGCCGGGCGAGCCGTCGCTCGAGGCGCGGGCGCCCGCATCGCCTGCCTCGCCCGGTTCGCCGCCGTCGCGGCCCGCGTCGGCCTCCACACCGCATGCCTGGAAGCCGACGACGGTGGTCGCGTCGCGCATGCAGCGAAAGTCCGTCGCCGGCATCACGCGCCCCGCGCAGCGCTTGACCCAGGCGTCGGTCTCCGCGCGCATCTTCTGGCGAAGCGCGGCCTCGACCTCGAGCTTCTCGCCCGCGTCGGCGAACGCCGGGGAGCCTCCGTCGGGGGTGAAGGCCTCGTCGACCGCGATCTCGATCTGGCGATCCCGCAGCGACTCGCAGTCCTGGCGGCTGAGCACCCGTAGATCGTCGTAGCCCGGGCCGGCCGGGGCCGGCGGCATGGCCGGACGCTTTTCGTCGGCACACGCGATCAGCGCGAGCGCGACGAGCGCCGGCGTGCAGAGCATCGAGAGCGTCGAGACGATTCGCGCGGCGCGGCTCAGTCGAGGCATTGGAAGAACGAGACCTCGTCGCTCGCCTTCTCGAGGCACTCGTGGGTGCGGCGCGAGATGACCGTCCCCGGGCACGACTTGGTGAACTTCTCAGCCGCTTCCTTCGACTGCTTCCCCTTGGCCTTGGCCCACGCCTCGAGCTTGACGCGGTACTCCTCGCAGTCGGGCTGCGTGAGGGTGTAGCTGCGGCACGCGGCCGTCGACGACGCGAGGCCGAGGAGCAACAGGAGCCGCGCGCGGGCGCGCGTCATCCGTGGCCCCCACCGTGCGGGACGGCCGGCGGCGTTCGCATCAGCTCGTCGCGCTGCTCTCGCAGGTGCCAGGGGAGCTCGGCGTAGACGTCGTCGAAGAGCGTCTCGCGCGCCGGGTTCGGCAGCGGCTCGACCTCCTTGATCGCCGCGATCACCTCTTTGTCGAGCTCGGCCTCGAGCTCCGCGCGGCGCGCGTCGCTGGTGAGCCCCTTCGCGACCATCCAGGCGTGAAAGCGCTCGACCGGGTCGCGCTGGCGCCACTTCTCGACCTCGGCCTCGCTCCGGTAGCGCGTGGGATCGTCCGACGTCGAGTGCGCGCCGATGCGGTAGGTGACCGCCTCGACGAACGTGGGGCCGCCGCCGGCGCGCGCCTTGTCGCAGGCCTTGTTCACGACGTCGTACACGGCCAGCACGTCGTTGCCGTCGACGCGCACCGACTCGACGCCGTACGCCCTCCCTTTGATCGCGATGGTCGCGGAGACGGTCTGGCGCGCGGTCGGGACGCTGATCGACCAGTGGTTGTTCTGGCAGACGATCACGCTCGGCGTCTTGTAGACGCCTGCGAACGTCATCGCCGCGTGGAAGTCGGGCTCGCTGGTGGCGCCGTCGCCGTGGAAGCCGAGCACGACGTCGTCGGTGTGGCGGAGCTTCGCGGCCCACGCGGCGCCCACCGCCTGCGGCACCTGCGGGCCGATGACCGACGACCAGGAGACCTGGTTCACCGAGCGGCCGCTCATGTGCGACGGCATCTGGCGCCCCTTGAGCACGTCGCCGGAGTTGCCGAACACCTGCGCGATGAACTGCGTGAGCGGGAAGCCGCGCACCAGCATGATGGCCTGCTCGCGGAGCGCGGGGAACACCCAGTCGCTCTTGCGCGTCGCGAAGCCGCACCCGATCGGCACGGCTTCCTGGCCCGTCGCCGCGCCATAGAAGCCCACGCGCCCCTGGCGCTGCAGGACGATCATCCGCGCGTCGAGGACGCGCACGCGGAGCAGCTCGCGGTGCATGCCGAGCAGCGTCTCGGTCGGGAGGTCGACCGAGCGTGTCTCGGTCGCTCCCTCCATCCCCATGACGGTGACGAGGCCGAGCGCGGGATCGACGGACGGAGCGACCGCAGCGGCGGGCAGAGGGGCAGGGGCCATCGAAGGTGCCCGTAGCCTACCCGACGTCGGGTGGCATCAGGCGGAGCCGCGCGGCGCGCGACGCAGGACGTCAACCTTCGGTCGCGTTCCACTCCTGGAGCGAACGCACCTCGACCTGACCGCCCGCCACCCCGCCATCCTGGATGGCATCGACCGCCGCGAGGGCGGCGCTGGTCGTCGTGAAGTAGGGCACCCCCGCGAGGAGCGTCTGGCGGCGGATCGAGTAGCTGTCACGGATCGCGCGCGCGCCGGTGGTCGTGTTGATGACGAGCACGACCTCGTCCTCGCCCTTGCGCTTGATGCGGTCGACGATGTGCGGCGACCCCTCGGCGACCTTGGCGACCTTCTCGGTCGGGATGCCGCAGCGGATGAAGGTGTCGGCGGTCCCGCCGGTGGCGACGATCTTGAAGCCGAGGCGGTGCATCTTGCGCGCGACCACGACGGCGACGGGCTTGTCGTCGTCCTTCACGCTGATGACGACCGCGCCCTTGGTCGGCAGCCCTTGTCCCGCCGCCGCGATCGCCTTGCCGAAGGCCCGCTCGAACGTCGAGTCGATCCCCATGACCTCGCCGGTGGAGCGCATCTCCGGCCCGAGGATGGTGTCGACGCCGGGGAACTTCGCGAACGGGAAGACCGACTCCTTCACGCAGACGTGCTTCGGCACGACCTCGTCGGTGATCCCGAGCGAGGCGAGCGTGGCGCCGGCCATGACCTTCGAGGCGATCTTCGCGAGCGGCACGCCGGTGGCCTTGGAGACGAACGGCACCGTGCGCGAGGCGCGCGGGTTCACCTCGATGATGAAGGTCGCCTGGTTGATGACGCCGAACTGGACGTTCATCAGCCCGCGCACGCCGAGCTCCATCGCGAGCATGCGGGTCTGCTCCTTGATCGAGGAGACGACGAAGCGCGGGAGCGTGTGCGGCGGGAGCACGCACGCGGAGTCGCCCGAGTGGATCCCGGCCTCCTCGATGTGCTGCATGACGCCGCCGATGACGACGTTCTCGCCGTCGCAGACGCAGTCCACGTCGCACTCGATGGCGTCCTTGAGGAACTCGTCGATCAGGATCGTCGGCCTCGCCGCCGAGTCCTTGGTGCGCCGGATCTCGCGCATCGCCTCCTCGGCGACCTCGACGGCAGGCCGGACGTACTGTCGCAGCTCGTCCTCGTCGTTGACGATCATCATCGCGCGACCGCCGAGCACGTAGCTCGGACGCACCAGCAGCGGATACCCGAGATCGCGCGCCACGCGCAGCGCGCTGGCCTCGTCGTGGGCGATGCCGCCGCGGGGCCTGCGCAGGCCGAGGCGCGTGAGCATGACGTCGAACTGCTCGCGATCCTCTGCGCGATCGATGGCCTCGGCCGACGTGCCGAGGATCGGGATGCCCTCTTGCGAGAGGGGCTTGGCGAGCTTCAGCGGCGTCTGCCCGCCGAGCTGCACGATCACGCCGGCGAGCTCGCCGCCCTGCGCCTCGCGGTGGCAGATCTCGAGCACGTCCTCGAGCGTGAGCGGCTCGAAATACAGGCGATCCGAGGTGTCGTAGTCGGTCGACACCGTCTCGGGGTTGCAGTTGACCATGATGGTCTCGTGCCCCATCTCCCGGAGCGCGAACGCCGCGTGACAGCAGCAGTAGTCGAACTCGATCCCCTGGCCGATGCGGTTCGGACCGCCGCCGAGGATGACGACCTTCTGCTTGTTCGACGGCTCCTGGTTCGCGAAGGCCTCGTCGCTCGCAGCGTCGCCGCACGTGCCGTCCGGACCGCCCGCGTCGTAGTGCGAGTACATGTACGGCGTGAAGGCGACGAACTCGGCGGCGCAGGTGTCGACCCGCGAGAACGTGGGCCGCACGCCGTGCTGGTGGCGGAACGCGCGCACGCTCGACTCGTCGGTCTTCGCGAGGCGCGAGAGCTGCCGATCGGAGAAGCCGAGCGCCTTGCCGTCGCGCACGCGGGCGACGTCGCCGGCGCCGAGCGGCTTGCCCGCGTAGGCGCGCTCGTAGTCGACGATCCGCTGCATCTGCGCGAGGAACCAAGGGTCGATGCCGGTCAGGCCGTGCAGCTCTTCGACGGTGGCGCCGAGGCGCAGCGCGTCGCCGACCTGGAAGAGGCGGTCGGCGGTCGCCACCTGCACGAGCTTGAGCACGGCCGCGCGCGTGGTGGCCACGTCGTGGATCGCCTGGGCGACGTGCGGCTTCGGCTCGGGGGCCGGCTCGTTGGCGAGGTCGCGTCGACCGAGGCGATCGAGCGCCGCCGCGAGGGCGGGGTAGTCGGCGCCGCCCTCGGGCGGCAGCAGCGTGCAGAGGCCGTCCTTGCCCGTCTCGAGCGAGCGCGCGGCCTTCTGCAGCGCCTCGCAGAAGGTGCGGCCGATGGCCATCGCCTCGCCGACCGACTTCATCTGCGTGCCGAGCCGCGGGTCGGCGCCCGGGAACTTCTCGAACGCGAAGCGGGGCCACTTCACGACCACGTAGTCGATCGAGGGCTCGAACGCGGCGCTCGTGACGCGCGTGATGTCGTTGCGCAGCTCGTCGAGTCGGTAGCCGACGGCGAGTTTCGCGGCGACCTTGGCGATCGCGTAGCCGGTGGCCTTGCTGGCGAGCGCCGACGACCGCGACACGCGCGGGTTCATCTCGATGACGATGACGTCGCCGTTCTTCGGGTTGACGGCGAACTGCACGTTCGCGCCGCCCGTGGCGACGCCGATCTCGCGCATGATGGCGCGCGCGCCGTCGCGGAGCCGCTGGTACTCGCGGTCGGTCAGCGTCATCGCGGGGGCGACGGTGATCGAGTCCCCGGTGTGCACGCCCATCGGGTCGATGTTCTCGATCGAGCACACGACGGCGAAGTTGCCGGCGACGTCGCAGATGACCTCGAGCTCGTACTCCTTCCAGCCGATCACGCTCTGCTCGATGAGCACCTCGCGCGTGGGCGACTGCGAGAGGGCCCACTCGACCTTCTCCGCGAACTCCTCCGGCTTCCAGACGATGCCGCCGCCCATGCCGCCCATCGTGAACGAAGGGCGGAGGATGGCGGGGTAGCCCGTGTCCTTGACGATCTCGAGCGCCTCTTCGAGCGTGTGCGCGTGGCCGCTGCGCGGCGTGTCGAGGCCGACCTTCGCGCACGCCTGCTTGAAGAGGCTGCGGTCCTCCGCCTTGCGGATGGCCTCCTTGCTCGCGCCGATCAGCTCGACGCCGTAGCGCTCGAGCACGCCGGCCTCGTCGAGCGCCAGCGCGAGGTTGAGCGCGGTCTGCCCGCCGAGCGTCGGCAGCAGCGCGTCCGGGCGCTCGCGCTCGATGATCTTGGTGAGCGCGTCGACCGTGAGCGGCTCGATGTAGGTCCGGTCTGCGAGCTCCGGGTCCGTCATGATCGTCGCGGGGTTGGAGTTGACGAGGACGATCTCGTACCCCTCGGCCCGCAGGGCCTTCGCCCCTTGGGTGCCGGAGTAATCGAACTCGCACGCTTGCCCGATGACGATGGGGCCGGAGCCCACGAGGAGGATCTTCTTGAGGTCTTCTCGGCGCGGCACGACGCAGCGCGGTAGCAGGTCCGCGCGTTCGCGACCACCGGCAAGGACCTCCGGGCGCGCCGCGCCGTGGGGCTTTACGTCGCGCGCGGGCTTGGCGATGGTGGCGGCTTCTCGCGGACCCCATGCGACGGCTGATCTTCGCGGCGATGCTGGGTGTGCTCGCGGCCTGCGCGCGGCGGCTCCCCGACGGGACGCCCGAAGGGGCGTTCGACCTGTTCCTGCGCGCGATGGAGGAGACGCCCTACGATCCGCAGGCCGCGGGGCGGGCCTACCACCTGCTCGCACCGCGGGCGCGCGACGCCATCAAGGCGCAGGCGGCCCGTGCCCAGCAGATCACAGGCAAGGCCCCGACCCCCGAAGCGATGTTCACGCCGACGTGGGCGCCGCTCCGCTTCCCGGTCGATCGCACGCACGCCGTCATCGACTCCGAGGGGCAGCACGCCATCCTGGAGGTCTACGGCGTCGAACCGCAGACGCAGCACGTACGGGTGCCCATGGTCCGCGAGGGCGACGCCTGGCGCCTCGAGATCGAGATCCCGCCCGCGAGCGACGCGCCTGCCGCCCCCGGCGCAGCGTCGGCGAACACGCGCCCCTGAAGGCTCACGGGCTCGGGCGCGTGAGCCGCGCGACCTCCCGCCGCACGTAGTGGAGCGCGGCCACCGCGCCGAGCAGCGACGTCGCCACGAGCACCGGCAGCAGCGCGCGCGGCGCGAGCAGCGAGAGGGAGACCGCGAGGAACTGGAGCGCGGTGGTGGCCTTGCCGTAGCCGTCGGCGGAGGGGAGCGGCGCGCCTCGCCGGCGACGCGCATGGCTCAGCAGGAACCAGCCGAGCAGCGCCAGCTCGCCGAGCTCGCGCGTGGCGAGCGCGAGCAGCCCGGGCCAGCCGAGGCGCCCGAAGGCGACGAGCCCGTACGCGACGCAAGCGACGAAGAGCTTGTCCGCGACGCCGTCGATGAGCGCACCCGTCGCGTTGGCGAGGCGCAACCGCCGCGCGAG
Organism: uncultured delta proteobacterium; assembly: GCA_903923175.1. GTDB lineage: Bacteria > Myxococcota_A > Polyangia > Polyangiales > JADJMO01 > CAIXWQ01. Next base: position 10,893 of record CAIXWQ010000770.1, read on the forward strand.
CCAGCCGTCCAGCACGTCGGTGAGGGCGGCCACCACGAGCACGGCGAAGGCGGTCCACGGCTGCGTGCAGACCGAGATGAAGACGACGCCGAGCGGCACGCGCGACGCGCTCAGGTAGCTCGGCAGGTGCAGCGCGTCGGCGAGCCGGTAGCGCCGCATGCGCGCCCGAGAGGCCCGCGCCGCGTGGCGGCCGTGCCGCGCCGGGGGCGACGGAAACGAAACCGCGGAGCGCATGGCTCCGGGCGCTGCGAGAGTCGTGCCGGTAGGGGCGCCTAGAGGACGTCGAAGGGGTAGCCGCCGTCGCCGTAGGTTCGCGTCGCGATCCCTTTGAAAAGCTCGTCGTCGTTGCGCTCGAGGGCGCGGAGGTTCTGCGCCATCCGCTCCTGCGCCTGCGTTCCGAACGCCGTCGTGAGCTCGATCTCGCGCCGCGCTCCTTCCTCTCCCTTGCGCTCGATCGCGCGCGTCGTGCGCGCGAGGCACGCCGCGAGCGCGTACAGATCGATCGCGAGATCGGCCACGCGACGCTGCGTGTACTGCATCTCCGCGATCTCGCTCCCGTGCTTGCGGAGCGCACGGTCGACCTGCTTGGCGAGCTCGGCGACGTGCTCCTCGAAGAGCACCGTCTCCTTGTTGAGGATCGGGTGCACGCGGTGCACGCGTTCGCGCCCGAGCGCCGACTTCGCGCGCCGGAGGGCGAAATCGGAGAGCAGGCCGAACCCCTTGATCGGCTCGCGCATGGCCCGCGAGACCTCCGCGAGCGCGCGCCCCGGCCCCTGCATCCCGGAGAGCGCGATGAAGCAACGCAGGATCTCGTTGGTGCCCGCGAAGAACAGGTTCAACCGCGCGTCGCGCATGAGGCGCTCCCACGGCAAGGCGCCGGAGTAGCCCGGGCCCGCCGCGATCTGCGCCGACTCGTGCGCGACGCGGTGGAGCGTCTCGCTCCCCAGCACCTTGCAGATCGCGCTCTCGAGCGAGTAGTCGGCGAGGCGCGCGTCGACCAGGCCGGTCGTCAGATAGACGGCGCTCTCGAGGGCATAGATCTCCACGACCATCCGCGAGATCTTGTCCTTGATCAGGCCGAATTCGCCGATCGCCCGCCCGAACGCGCGACGCTGCTGCGCGTGCGCGATCGCGAGCTCGAGGAGCCGACGGCTCTGCCCCACGCAGGCCCCCGCGAGCGAAACGCGGCCGAGGTTCAAGACCTCCATGGCGACCTTGAAGCCGCGACCGACGTCGCCGAGGACGTTGCCGGCGGGGACCTTGGCTGCGTCGAACGAGAGGTTCGCGGTGGCCGAGCCGCGCACGCCGTGGGTCGCGAGCCGCGCGCCGCTCCGGACGCCGTGGCTGCGCTCGACCACGAACGAAGTCAGGCGCGGCTTCGTCCCCTGGTCGGCCGGCGAGGTGCGCGCGAAGACGGTGAACAGATCGGCGATGGCGCCGTTGGTCACCCAGGCCTTCTTGCCGCTGAGCACCCACCCTTCGCCGTCGACGGCGCGGTCGGCGCGGAGCTGGATCGCCGCCGCATCGCTCCCCGCCGAGGGCTCGCTCAACGCGAAGGCGGCGATCGACTCGCCGCGCGCGAGGCGGGGCAGGTACTTGCGCCGCTGCATGTCGCTGCCGAACAGCAGCAGGCCGGTGGTGCCGAGCGCGCCGTGACCGGCCAGCGTGAAGGCGAGCGAGGGGTCGATGCTGGCGACCTCCTGCATCACGCGCACGCTGCCCGAGGTCGACAGCGACAGCCCGCCTTGCTCGCGCGCGATGCGCAGCCCGAAGAGCCCCTGCGCCTTGGCGAACGCCAGCACCGGCTCGGGGATCACCCCCTCGCGGTCGATGGCGGCGGAGTCGATCGAGACCTGCGCGAACTTCCGCAGTCGATCGAGGAGAGGATCGACGACCTCGCGGTCCTCCGGTGGGACGTCGGGGTAGGGCGAGATCAGCTCCTCCGCGAGAACCCCGTGGAAGAGCGACTTCATGAAGCTCTGGTCGGACATCGGCGCGACCGAGGAGGTTAGCAGGACGCCCGCGATTGGGCCCGCCCGCGAACGGGCTCGCGCTCACGATCGCGGAGGCAGCCGAACCAGCTTGCCGGCGGAGCGCGCGCCGCTCTTCTCGGCGTCGCTCTTCTCGGCGTCGCGCTTCTCGGCGTCGCGCTGCCACGGGTACTTGATGCGCCCGTGGTAGACGTTGACGAGCGTGTCGGCCATGCGACCGACCACCAGCCGCAGATCGGCCGTCGACAGCCCCGACTCGTCGAGCTGACCGGACTTCAGCTTGCCGAAGATCACGCGCTGGATCATCTCCTCGAACTTGGCGCGCTCAGGCGGCTCCACCGTGCGCGAGGCGGCCTCGATCGCGTCGACCACCATCAGGATCGCGGTCTCGCGCGTGCGCGGCTTCATGCCGGGGTAGCGAAAATCGTCCGGGCGGAGCCCCTCGGCGTTCCCGCGCTCCTGCTGCTTGTGCCAGAAATACTCGACGACCTGCGTGCCGTGGTGCGTGTACGCGAACTCGACGACCGGCTCCGGCACGCCCCCCTCGCGGAGGATCTTCGTCCCTTCGACGACGTGCGCCATGATGGCGTCGGCCGACACGTGCGGCGCGAGCGCCTCGTGCGGCGAGCGCTCCCCCGGGCCCAGGTTCTCCACGAAATACTTCGGCTGAACCGACTTTCCGAGGTCGTGGTAGTACGCCCCCGCGCGCACCAGCAGCGCGTCCGCGCCGATCGCCGACGCCGCCGCCTCGGCGAGGTTCGCCATCGCGCGGCAGTGCTCCCACGTTCCGGGCGCCTCGCGGGCCATGCGCTGCAGCAGCGGCTGCTCCAGATCGACGAGGTCGAGCAGGCGGTCGCGCCCGACGGCCCCCAGCACCCGCTCGGCGATCTCGCGGAACACGAACGCGAGCAGCCCCGCCGCGATCCCGCCGCCCGCGCAGGCGAGCAGGTTCGAGCGGGCAGGGTGCGTGAGATCGTCGAGGACCGAGAACCCTGCGTCGAACGCGAACGAGGCGGCCGCGAAGATCACCGCCGCCGGGATCCCACCGAGCAGGCCGGCGAGGATCATCTGGCGTGGGTGCTTGCGATCCTGGAACGCGAGCGACGAGGCCAGGCCGCGCACCAACACCACCCCGGGCAGCAGGATGTCGAAGCGCACGAAGCTCGAGGCGAAGAACGCCACGACGACGTTGAGCATGAACGCCGTACGTCGATCGAGGTAGAGCACGCCCCAGAGGGGCACGACCGCGAACGGCACCCAGTAGACCGGGATCGCGGTGAGCATGAGCAGCGCCTTCGCGGTCGCGAGCACGCCCACCAGCAGCACGAAGATGCCGACCTGCGGCCGCAGCAGGCGCGCCGCGCTCGGCGCGAAGCGGCGCATGTACGTCGTGAGCAAGAGGCTGAGCGTCAGGTAGATGGCGCCGACCCCCGCGACGCGGCCGAACCGCCCGAACGGCCCGCTTGCGCTGGTCGCCTCGTGCGCGAGCGCCAGCCGATGATCGGCGATCGCCTCGTCCAGCAGCGTCCCTCGCGGCACGATCACCGCGCGCTGCTCGTAGCGGAGCGTCGAGGCGCCGGGGCTCGTCGGCAGGAAGCGCGGCGCGTTCGGCACCCGCAGCGTGACGGGCGTGATCTCTCCGTAGCGCAGCTCGCCGCGGCCGACCGCCGCGCGCACGATCAGATCGGCCGAGGCGACGAGCGTCAGGAGCGCCGCGAAGACGACGCTGAGGACGACGCCGGCGGTCGCGCCAGCCGGGATGCGCGTGCGCAGCACGTGGGTCGACTAGCTTGGCGCTCGGGAGGAGGCCAGCCGCTCGCTCAGCCTCGCGCGCAGAATCCTTCGTAGTCGATGTAGCCGTTTTCGCGCGTAATCGTGGGGTGTGGGCCGCACGCCGGGCAGTGCGGATCGCGCCGCACGCGCAGCTCGCGGAACTTCATCCCGAGCGAGTCGTAGGTCAGCAGGCGCCCAGCGAGCGGGTTCCCCTTACCCAGCAGCAGCTTGATCGCCTCGGTCGCCTGCACGGTGCCGATGATGCCGCAGAGGATGCCGAGCACGCCGGCCTCCTGGCACGAGGGCGCGAGGTGCGGCGGCGGGGGCTCCGGGTACATGCAGCGGTAGCAGGGGCCTTCGAAGGGGCGGAAGGTCGTGGCCTGCCCCTCGAAGCGGAAGATCGAGCCGTGCACGACCGGGATCTTGTGGAAGAGCGACGCGTCGTTCACGAGGTAGCGCGTCGGGAAGTTGTCGCAGCCGTCGACGATCACGTCCCACGGCCCGCCCTGACCCTCGCCGCCGAAGATCCGGTCGACGTTCGCGCTGGTGACGCGCTCCTTGAAGGCGATGACGTTCACGTCGGGGTTGAGCTCCGCGATCGTCTTCGCCGCGCTCTCGACCTTCGGCGTGCCGACGCGGCTCGTGGTGTGGAGGATCTGGCGCTGCAGGTTCGAGGCGTCGACGGTGTCGGCGTCGACGATCCCGATCGTGCCCACCCCGGCCGCCGCCAGGTAGAGCGCCGCGGGCGAGCCGAGGCCGCCGGCGCCGAGCAGGAGCACGCGCGACTTGAGCAGCTTCGCCTGCCCGACCTCGCCGACCTCGGGCAGGAGCAGGTGGCGGCCGTAGCGATCGCGCTGCGCGTCGGTGAGCTGCGGCGGCGTCTCCATCGGATAGCCGAGGTCCTTCCAGCGGACGAACCCCGGATTCGCCGTCTCGACGTGCTGGTACCCCATCTCCTGCAGCGTCTTCGCCGCGAGCGCGCTGCGCGTGCCACCGGCGCAGTAGAGGACGATGGGCGCCTTGCGGTCGGGGAGCTTCTGCTCGGCCTGGATCTCCAGGAACCCGCGCGGCAGCGAGAGCGCGCCGGGGATGTAGCCCGCGCGGAACTCCTCCTTCTCGCGCACGTCGACCAGGAGCATCGGCACCTTGTGCTCGAGGCGGCGCTTGATCTCGTCGAGCGAGATCTCGGTCACGGCCTTGCGCACGCTCGCGATCAGATCGGCGTAGGAGGTCATGGGTGGAGGGATGTCTACGATAGCGGACGGGTTTCGTCGAGAGGGGGAGGCCGTCCACGCACGCGCCGTCACCTCGTCCGGACAAAAGCGACGAGGCCACCTCGCGAGCGGCGGCCTCGAAGCCCGAGCGAAGGCTCAGAACGAGCCGGCGATGCCGATGCCCGCGAAGCCCGGCCCCGGGGTGATCTGGAGGGAGGCGGCGTCCTTCTTCTTGTCGCCGCCCATCACGTAGAGCCCGACGCCGACACCGGCCGCGACCACGCCGAGGCCCGTCATCACGACGCCGACCGTACGGGTCGACTTCGCGCTGTTGCCGTCGTTGGCGATCGGCGTGCACTTCGCCGTGAGCGCCGCGTCCCAGACCGGCGCCTTGCAGCCGGCGTTGGTGTAGTCGTTCGAGAGCGACTTCACCTTGCCGTTCTCCACGATCCACAGGATGCCGCCGATGAGGGCGACGCCGCCGCCGCCGGCCATGAAGCCGATGGGAAGCGCCTTGGAGCCGCCCGAGGGGGGCGCGCTGCCGGTGGGCGCCGTGGTCGCCGTGCCGGTGGGCGCGGTCGTGCCGGTGGGCGCCGTGGTCGTGGTGCCCGTGGGCGCGGTCGTGCCGGTGCCCGTCGGCGCGGTGGTCCCGGTGCCGGTCGGCGCCGTGGTCGTCGCGGTCGGGTTGACCTTCTTCTGCAGGTTCCCGATCGTCGCGTCGAGCTGATCGAGCTCCTCGCCGGTCGGTTTTCCGCGCACGCGGTACAGCTGGTAGACCTCGATCGCGGCAGTGATCTGCCCGTCCGCGGCGAGCGCCTTGCCCAGGTTCTTGAGGAAGATGTGCTTGTCGCAGGCCTTGCGATAGCCGTCCTTCCAGTACTTGATGGCGTCCGGGAAGTTCGAGATCTTCCAGGCCTGATCGCCCAGCTCGAACAGGGTCTTCGCCTGGTCGAGGTCGACCTTCGACGGTTTGCAGGCGGCCCCTTCGGGCGGCGGCCAACCAGGCTCCCTGATCGCATTCTGAGCGAGGACGGGGCCGATGCCGGCACCGCCGAGGGCCGTCGCGGTGACCAGCAGCCAAGGCACGAAACGTCCGACGCGCATCGAAGCGACCTCCAAGCTCTTTCGCCCGAGTCCGGGGTGTCTCGGGCGACTCGTATCACACCTGCGCAGGCCGTAGAAAGCTCCGCGCTTGCGCGGCGCACGACGGGCGCGGATCGCGGTGCGGGCAGCGTTTCTCGCGGAGGACGGGGCGACGCGCGCGCGGACGGGCTCGCCGCCCTGCGCAGGTCGGGGTACAGGAGCGCCGTTCCGCGGGGGCACCCCCGAGGTGCAAACTCGCAATCCGCACGAGACTCGAGGGTCGGCCGATGTTGCCCGAGCGTAAGCAGGTCCTGGTCGTCGACGACGAAGCGAACCTCCGGAAGGTCCTCGTCGCCCAGCTCTCGCGCGACGGGTACGACGTGCACACCGCCGAGGACGGCGAGGCGGCGAAGGAGGTCCTCGCCGAGCACCACATCGATCTGGTCATCACCGATCTGCGGATGCCCAAGGTCGACGGCATGGAGCTGCTGCGCTGGTCGCTCGCCGAGGACCCCGATCGCCCGATCGTCATGATCACGGCGCACGGAACGGTCGACACGGCGGTCGAGGCGCTGAAGCTCGGGGCGTTCGACTACCTGACCAAGCCGTTCGACCAGACCGAGATCCGCCGCATCGTCGCCAAGGCGCTGCGCACCCGCGATCTCGCCGAGGCGGACGCGAGCTTCGACGGCACCCCCGCCGGTCGCTTCCGCATCATCGGCCAGAGCACGCAGATCCAGCAGGTCTACGGGCTGCTCGAGAAGGTCGCCGACACGCCGACGACGGTGCTGATCAGCGGCGAGAGCGGCACCGGCAAGGAGCTGATCGCCCGCGCGCTCCACGAGAACTCCTCGCGCGCGGCCAAGCCGTTCATCCGCCTGAACTGCGCGGCGATCCCGAAGGATCTCATGGAGGCCGAGCTCTTCGGCTTCGAGCGCGGCGCGTTCACGGGCGCGGTCACGAGCAAGCCGGGCAAGTTCGAGCTCGCCAACGGCGGCACCCTCTTCCTCGACGAGATCGGTGAAATCCCCGTCGAGATGCAGGTCAAGCTGCTGCGGGTGTTGCAGGAGAGCGAGTTCGAACGGGTCGGCGGCATCAAGACGATCTCCGTCGACGTGCGGCTCGTCACCGCCACCAACCGCGACCTGCGCGAGCTGATCGGCAAGGGGCTGTTCCGCGAGGACCTCTTCTACCGATTGAACGTCGTCTCGATTCACCTTCCGGCGCTGCGGGAACGCACGAGCGACATCCCGCTGCTCGTCGAGCACTTCCTGCGCAAGTTCAACGAGCGCCTGCGCAAGAAGGTCGAGGGGTGCGCGCCCGACGCGATGGCGCGCCTCGTCGGCTACGAGTGGCCCGGCAACATCCGCGAGCTCGAGAACGTCATCGAGCGCGCCGTGCTCTTCTGCGACGAGTCGCGCATCTCGCTCAAAGACCTGACGCCCGAGGTTCGGGGCGACACGCGCGCGCACCTGACCCCGACCCCGGGCGGCGTCGCCCCGGTCGGCGCGACGCCGGGCGCTGCCGCGAGCGGCGGCGAAGGCGGCCTCCGCGAGACCGTCCGGGCGGCGATGGCGAGGCTCGAACGCGAGCTCATCGTGCGCGCCCTCGCGCAGACGGGCGGCAACGTCACGCGCGCCGCCCGCCTGCTGAAGATCTCCCGCAAGGGGTTGCAGCTCAAGATGAAGGAGCTCGGCCTGCGCGAAGGGGGCGGCGCGGGCTCCCCCTGAGCCACGCGCTCGCCAGAGCCGCACGATGGATCTCCTGGCGGGCGCAGCCTTCGCCGAGTGCGGCGTCTACGTCATACTCGCGGCCTATTTCTTCCTGTTCTCGTTCCGCAAGGCGCCGGAGTCGCTCGAGTTCCGGCTCTTCGCGCTCGCGTGCGTCGGCATGGCGGTCTACGCCGTGTTCGTCGGCCTCCACTTCCGCGTGCCCGACGACGCGCGCGCCGCCGACTGGATCGCCCGGACGGTGTACCCCGCGGCCGTCGTCGCCGCGGCCTCGCTCCACGTCACGCTGCTCTACGCGGAGGTCGAGCCGCGCCTGCGCCGAGGGATCGCGCGCGCGGCCTGGGTGCTCGCGCCGCTGATGGCGGGCGCGCAGGCCGCGGGGCTCCTCTTCACGCACACGCCGCGCACGCGCGTCGTCGTGCTCGGCTCGCTCTCGCACGCGAGCCGGTGGTGGCAGCCGCGGCCTTCGATGTTCGTGCTCCACGGCTTCCTGCTGCTGTGCGCCGCGCTCGCCGTCGCCGCGCTCTTCAAGGCCATCCGCGACGGCAAGCGCGAGGCGCGCTTCGCGATCTTCGGCGCCGGCGTGATGGCGATCGCGGTCGTGAACGACGTGCTGGTCGCGCAGGACGTCGTTCACGGGATCTCGGTCACCGAGCACGCGTTCGCGATCTTCGCGTTCGGGCTCTCGTACACGCTCCTCGCCCGCTACGTGCGCTTCGCCGAGGCGCTCGACGTCAAGGGGGCCGAGCTGCGCAAGCGCGCGCAGAAGCTCCGGCGCGCGTACGAGGAGCTGCGCGCGGCGCAGGAAGAGCTCGTCCGCAAGGAGCAGCTCGCGGTGATCGGCGAGCTCGCCGCGGTCGTCTCGCACGAGGTCCGCAACCCGCTCGCGATCATCCGCAACGCGGTCGCCGGGCTGCGCCGCGCAGGCGCGAGCGACGAGGACCGCGAGATGCTCCTCGGCATCCTCGACGAGGAGACGGCGCACCTGAATCACCTCGTCGGCGACCTGCTCCGCTACGCGCGGCCCATCCACATCGAGCGACAGCGGCTCGACCTGGACACGCTCGTCGGCAAGGCGTGCGAGCTCGCCGCCGGCCACCAGAAGGTCAAGCTCGAGCGCGTCGGGCGCGGCGCCGATCTGCCGGACGCGCAGGGCGACGCGAACCTGATCCGCCAGGTCCTCGACAACCTCGTCCAGAACGCCTGCCAGGCGATGCCCGAGGGCGGCACGCTCACCGTGCGCCTGGTCGCCGCGAGCGAAGAGGGGCGCGACGGCGTCGCCGTGGAGGTCGCGGACACCGGCGAAGGGATGGACACCATCGTTCGCTCCCGAGCGCGCACGCCGTTCTTCACCACGCGCCCCGCCGGCACGGGGCTCGGCCTCGCGATCTGCGACCGCATCGTCACGGCCCACGGCGGCCTGCTGGCGATCAAGAGCCGGGCGCTCGAGGGGACGGTCGTGCGCGTGTTCCTCCCCGCGGGCACCGGAATCCAGACGCCCGAGCCGATGCGCAGCTCGGCGCCGCCGCCGAGCTCGCGGAGCGTATCCGAGCGGCTCGAATCGGCCTACGCAGCCCCCCGCCGATGAGCCGCAAGTCGCCCAAAGACTCCTACGCCCGCCCCGACGCCTTCTCCAAGCGCGCGAAGGCCGAGGGCTACCCCGCGCGTTCCATCTACAAGCTCGAGGAGATCGACCAGCGCTGCGCCTTGCTGCGCCCCGGCCAGCGCGTGCTCGACCTCGGGTGCGCCCCGGGCTCGTGGCTGCTCTACGCCGCCAAGCGCGTGGGGCCGAAGGGGAGCGTCCGCGGCGTCGATCTCACGCCGCTCGCGATCGGGCTCCCGAGCAACGCCGTGTCGCTCGCCGGCGACGCGTTCGAGCCGAGCGGGCCGACCTACGACTTCATCCGGGAGGGGGCGCCGTACGACGCGGTGGTCTCCGACATGGCCCCTTCGACCACCGGCAACCGCTTCACCGATCAGGTCCGCAGCGCCGATCTCGTGCGCCGGACCCTGGAGATCGCCGGCGAGTTCCTCGCGCCTGGCGGCGCATGGGTGGCGAAGATATTCATGAGCGAGGAGCTGGTCTCCATCCGCAAGCGTGTGCGCGAGCTCTTCGACGAAGAGCGCATCATCCGCCCGGAGGGGACTCGGCAGATCAGCTACGAGGTCTTCCTGGTCGGCCTGCGCCGGAGGCCCGAGGCGCCCCCGACGGGCTGAGGGCCCCGCGCCGCGGCGGCGAAGTGGCGGCGCCGCGAGGCGTTCCGCCCGCACGTTCGGGCCGGGGCCGACGTTGACGGGGGAGGGCGCGCGTCGTACACGACGCCGCCCCGCTGCCGCGCACGTAGTCGTGCGCCGCGTCGGGGCGAGTGAACCAAGGCGCCCGGTGGCGCCCCGGCGGTGCAGGTCACCGCCCAAGATTCAGACGCGAAAAGGAGCTGCGATGAGCCGTTATCAGTTCACCTCGGAGTCGGTCACCGAGGGACATCCCGACAAAATCTGCGACCAGATCAGCGACGCGATCCTCGACGGCATCATCAAGCAGGACAAGAAGGCGCGCGTCGCCTGCGAGACCCTGGTCAAGACGGGCATGGCCGTCGTCGCGGGTGAGATCACCACGAAGGCGTGGATCGACCTCCCCGTCGTGATCCGCCAGACGATCGCGGAGATCGGCTACACCGACTCGTCGATGGGCTTCGACGCGCACACCTGCGCGGTCCTCGCGGCGATCGAGAAGCAGTCGCCGGACATCTCGCAGGGCGTGACCGAGGGCGAGGGGCTCCACAAGGAGCAGGGCGCCGGCGATCAGGGCCTCATGTTCGGCTTCGCCTGCGACGAGACCCCCGAGCTGATGCCGCTGCCGATCCAGACGGCGCACGCGCTCGCGCGTCGGCTCGCCGCGGTCCGCAAGAACGGCGACCTGAAGTGGCTCCGCCCCGACGGCAAGACGCAGGTGACCGTCGAGTACGAGGACGACGGCAAGCCCTCGCGCATCGACGCGATCGTCGTCTCGACGCAGCACTCCGAGGACGTGAAGTACAAGACCCTCAAGGAGGCGGTCATCGAGACCGTCGTCAAGAAGGTCGTCCCGGCGCGCCTCATCGACAACAAGACGAAGATCTACATCAACCCGACGGGCCGCTTCGTCATCGGCGGCCCCTACGGCGACGCCGGCGTCACCGGCCGCAAGATCATCGTCGACACCTACGGCGGCATGGGCCGTCACGGCGGCGGCGCGTTCTCTGGCAAGGACCCGTCGAAGGTCGACCGCTCGGCCGCGTACTACGCGCGCTACGTGGCGAAGAACATCGTCGCCTCGAAGCTCGCCAAGCGCTGCGAGGTCCAGATCGCGTACGCGATCGGCGTCGCGCAGCCGGTCGGCGTCTACGTCCGCACGATGGGCACCGGCGTCGTGAGCGACGACGCGCTGAGCGCGTGGGTCCTCAAGAACTTCGACATGCGCCCCAAGGCGATCATCGACCAGCTCGACCTCCTGCGGCCGATCTACAAGTCGACCGCCGCCTACGGCCACTTCGGCCGCAAGGAGTTCACCTGGGAGAAGACCGACCGGGCCGACCAGCTCGCGCACGCCTTCGCCAAGCAGGTGAAGGGCGCTGCCGACGCCGCGAAGGCCACGTCGAAGACCGCCCCCAAGGGGCGCGCGCCGGCGAAGTCGAAGCGCGGCTGACGAGCCCACGTCCGAGTCGAGGCGAGGCGGCGAGCGATCGCGCCTCGCCTCGCTCGTTTTGTCGTGCGGCCTCGGGCGCGGGCGGACGCGAGCACACGCGTCCGAGGCGGCGCGGGCTCGCAGGGTGCGTGAAGGTGCGCACGATCCAGCCGCAGAAGCGGCCCGCCGGCGCGATCGTTCTCTGTAGAAACAGACAGGCGCCTGGTACTTTTGTTTCATGCTGCGCTCTCGCCACCGCCGCTTCGTTTCGCATCGCGCGCTCGTGATCGCTCCTGCGCTCCTCGCGCTCACCTGGTCGCAGCTGCGCGACGCGCGCGCCGCCTGGCCGCCGCCGGCCGGCGCGACGCCCCAGCAGCTGCAGGATCCGGCGAACTGGCCCAACGATCCGGACTACGGCCCGCACGACTCGAAGGGGATGCCGACGATCAGCGGCACCGGCGGCATGTGGCAGTACTGGAGCTGGGTCCCGCCGCACGACGCCGCGCACCCGTATCGCAAGGCCGAGACGGCGACGGGCATGAGCGTCGACGCCGCGTGGTCCTACACGATCGGCGATTCGCGCGTGAAGATCGCGGTCATCGACAGCGGCATCAAGTGGGACGAGCGCGAGCTCGTACACAAGGCCGCGCTCAACGAGAAGGAGCTCGCCAACGCGAAGCCGCTGACGGCGACCGGCGCGCCCTGCGGCGGCACGGGCGACCTCGCGGGGTTCGACTGCAACGGCGACGGCGTCTTCGACCTCTACGACTACGAGGTCTCCGCGATGGGGACGCTCAAGGGCAAGACGAGCGCTGGCGAATTCAACGACGCCAACGGCAACGGCCTGCTCGATCCCGGTGACCTGATCACGCTCTTCAGCGACGGCCACGACGACGACGGCAACGGCTACGTCGACGACATCTGCGGCTGGGACTTCTTCAAGGACGACAACGATCCGTACGACGACACGCGCTACGGCCACGGCACGGGCGAGGCGCGCGACTCGGTAGGCGAGGCCAACAACGGGGCGGGGAGCGCGGGCGTGTGCCCGAAGTGCCGCTTCGTCCCGCTGCGCGCGGGCGACAGCTTCATCGCGGACGTGCAGGGCTTCGCGAAGAGCGCGGTCTACGCGACCGACAACGCCGTCAGCGTGATCCAGTGCGCGATGGGCACCGTGAACATGTCGCAGTTCTCGCGTGCGGCGATCGACTACGCCTACTCGAAGCACGTCACGGTCATCTCCTCGGCGGCCGACGAGAACAGCCGGCACCACAACATGCCCGCGGCGGCCAACCACACCGTCGTCGTGCACGCGATCCGCCCCGATCGCGACGAGCCCTCGCAGGCGAGCACGTACCTGCTCTTCCACCCCTGCTCGAACTTCGGCGGCGAGAAGATCCTGTCCGCGTCGGGCGACGGCTGCGCGTCCGAGGCGACGGCGCGCTCGGCGGGCACCGCGGGGCTCGTCTACTCGATGGCGCTCAAGTCGGGCGTCACCGACCTCACGGCCGAAGAGGTCAAGCAGCTCATGGTCTCGGGCGCCGATCTGATCGACGTCCCGGAGTCGTACGACCCGAACAACCCCGACTACGCGCCCGACCTCTACTACCCGTCGAAGCCGACGTTCTCGCAGCGTTTCGGCTATGGCCGCCTCAACGTCGGCAAGACGATGAAGATGATCGCCGACGGCAAGATCCCGCCCGAAGTCGATCTGCTCAAGCCGAGCTGGTTCGAGGTCATCTACCGCAACAAGCAGAAGACCGACGTGCCGCTCAACGGCGTCATCCGGGCCGCACGAGCCTCGACCTACGATGCGGTCGTCGAGTGGGCGCCGGGCGTCGAGCCGGACGAGAACCAGTACAAGCCGATCGCGACGATCCCCTCGCAGCCGGGCACGCACGCGCTCGGCGCCGACGGAACGCCGCTCGCGTTCATCAAGCTCGCCGACATCCCGGACATCAACAACACCGGCGAGGTCGAGAACAAGTTCGCGCTCACCGTGCGCATCCGCGCGAAGGCGCACTACGGCGGCGCGGTCGGCGACGTCGCCGGCGAGACGCGGCGCACGCTCTACGTGATCAACGATCCCTCGATCGTCGATGGCTGGCCCAAGAACCTCGGCACCTCTGGCGAGGCGTCGCCGCGCCTCGTCGACCTCGACGGCGACGGCAAGCGCGAGGTCCTGTACCCGACCTCGGACGGCGTGCTCCACGCGTACAAGGGAAACGGCGACGAGCTCTGGTCGTTCAAGACCCGCTACCTGGACGGCCTGCAACCGACCGCCGAGGACGGCGGGTTCGTCGCGCACTACCTCGGAGCTGGCGCGAACAACGCGTACACGCGCAAGGCCGTCAACGTCGATCTCGCGCGCGAGGCCTTCCCGCCCGGCTCGCCCGCGATCGGCGACATCGACGGCGACGGCAAGAAGGAGATCGTGTTCGGCACCTACGCCGGCACGCTCTACGCGCTGCACATGGACGGCACGGCGCTCGGCGGCAAGTGGCCGATCCGGCTCCCCGACGTCCCCTCGTGCCCGCGTGGCAGCGCCCCCGCGCTCCCGACGGGGACCAAGTGCATGGACGAGAAGCACCCGCTCGCGCGCGGCGCGGTCGCGTCGATCTCGCTCGCCGACCTGGACAAGGACGGCAAGCTCGACGTCATCAGCGCGGCCTTCGACGGCAACATCTACGTCTTCAAGGGAGACGGCTCGCCGATGGATGGCTGGCCCGTCGAGGTCCGCTACGACGGCGACCTGCCGGGCAACAACCCGGGCCTCTGCACCGCCGAGGCGACCGCGGGGCGCCCGTGCCTCCACTCGCGCATCATCACCACGCCGGCGATCGGCGATCTCAACGGCGACGGTATCCCCGACATCGCGGTCGGCTCGAACCAGTACCTCGGCAAGGGGAACCAGCTCGGCGCGTTCTACGCGGTCGACGGGCGCGGCACCAAGACGCCTTCGAGCCCGTACCTGCCGGGCTGGCCCGTGATCACGTCGAGCATCTACCTGTTTCCGCTCGTCGGTGAGGGGATCGTCAGCGCCGGCATGATGGCCGACCTCGACGGCGACGGAAAATCCGAGGTCATCTTCCACGGAACCGGCAGCACGCCGCTGGTGCTCCCGGGGCACCCGCTGCCGTCGCCCGTCCTCGGCGGCTCACCGACCAACGCCGTCACGACGCTCGATCCGAACTTCGGCGAGCTGTACGTGAGCCCGACGAACCTGTCGGGCAACAACATGATCCCGGTCTTCTCGCAGCCCAGCGTGGGCGACCTCGATCAGGACGGCCACCCCGACATCGTCGCGTACGGCGCGTCGTTCTACCTCGCGCTCGCGCTCAATTCGAGCGAGCGCGCGAACTACGAGCAGCAGACGGCGATGTGGAGCGGGGCGCCCGCGACCTGCACGGATCAATCGACCGGTCAGAAGTACGCGTGCGCGAAGATGTTCCCCGGATCGCCGACGATCATCGAGGACTACACCTTCTTCCACAACGGCACGATCGCGGACGTGAACGGCGACGATTACCCGGAGGTGCTCGTCGGCACCGGCGGCTACTACGTGCGCGCGTTCGACGCCTGCGGCCGCGAGGCGACGGGCTTCCCGAAGTTCACCGGGCAGTGGGTCATCCCCTCGCCGACGGTCGGCGACATCGACGGCGACGGCAAGCTCGAGGTCGTCACCGGCACGCGCGACGGCTTCCTCTACGCGTGGCACACCGAGGGCAAGGAAGACGGCGTCATCGAGTGGCCGACCTACCACCACGACTTCCTGAACTCGGGCAACCTGTCGACGAAGATCGACTTCCCGGGCAAGAAGGCGAGCAAGCCGCTCGACCTGGCGGCCTGCGTGGCGCAGGCGCAGGACGCGGGGCCGAACAACCTGAACCCTTCGGTCGAAGGGGGCGGGGGGTGCTCCTGCGAGACGGCGGGCCGCGGCCTCGCGACGCGCGGGACGACGGCGGGGCTGCTCGCGGGGCTCGGCGCGCTGGGGCTCGTGCTCGCACGCCGCCGTCGCGGCTGATCGGAATTCGCCGATGTCACGCAGCGTTTGGCCGCGCTCAGACCCAAGCGTTGTTCAGCAGCTCGCCGACGCCGCCGGCGCCCGGCACGATGTACTGGTGCGAGTCGAGCCCGCGCTCCTCGTCCCAGCGCGCGCCAGGCACGGTCGCGAGCACGTCGGCCGGCGACAGGCCGCGGTCGATCCGGAATGCGTAGACCTCCACGGCGGGGTGGTTCTGCGTGATCGTCCGCAGGTACTCCGGCGTGACGATCAGGTTGAGCGCCATGATCTTCTTCGGCTTGCCGGAGAGGGCCGTCTCGTAGTGCCGGATGGCGCTCGACATCGAGGAGCCGGTCGCGCCCATCGGATCGGGGAGGATCACGATCCGGTCGTCGACGTCGCGTCCGATCTTGGCGTCGTGCCAGGTCGCGCCGGTGACCTCGCCCGCCTCGTTCGTGGTGCGGCTCATGAAGAGGTGGTCCTGCCGCACGAGCGACGGATCGAGGAGCTCGTTGAGCTGCTCGTAACAGATCTGCGAGGGGGTCGTCCCCGCGCGGGCGATGCCGACCGTGACGACCTTGGTCGCCCGCGCGAGCGCGACGCCGCGATAGACCGCCTGCGGCGACGACGAGACCATGCGCGTCGGAACGTCGACGCGGCCGCGCGGCAGCTCCGCTGCGAACACGGTGCGGCACATCATCTCGTAGAGCGAGCGAACGAGCCGGCCGACCTCCGGCTGCCCGGTCGTCTCGCGCGCGCAGAGCCGCGCGAGCAGCGTCCACGCGACCGGATCGTCGATCAGGTGCACGTGCTCGCCGTAGCGATGCTCGATCTCGGGGGCTCGGTATCTCGACGTCGCGTATGCGCTCTCGACCGCCATGCGCGGCGTCCTAACGCTGCGGCGAGGCGCCGTCGACCGACCACGCGGCGACGTCGTGCGGCGTCAGAGTCGGCCGCGGCGCAGCAGCGACTCGGCGAGGGCCGACTTGCGCATCCGGCGCGCGCTCTCGGCGACGAGGATCGACTTCATGCGCTCGAAGGCCTTCTCGAGATCGTCGTTCACCACGAGGTAGTCGAACATCGAATAGTTCGAGATCTCGAGCTTCGCCTTCGCGAGCCGGCGCTGCACGGTGGGCTCGTCTTCGCTGGCGCGCGAGCGCAGGCGACGCTCGAGCTCCTCCATCGAGGGGGGGAGGATGAACACCGAGATGACCTCGGGCACGCGCGCGCGGATCTGCCGCGCCCCCTGGAAGTCGATGTCGAACAGGATGCCGAGCGACCCGGCCTGCCGCGCCCGCTCGATCTCGGCGAGGGACGTCCCGTACAGGTTGCCGTGCACTTCGGCCCACTCCGCGAAGGCGTCTTCCTCGACGAGCTTGCGGAAGTCGGGCTCCTCGACGAAGTGGTACTCGCGGCTGTCCAGCTCGCCCGTGCGCGGCTTGCGCGTCGTGTGCGAGACGGAGAAGGCGAGGGCGGGGAACTCCTTGCGCAGCTTGCTGCAGAGGGTCGTCTTCCCGGCGCCCGAGGGCGACGAGAGGATCATCATCAGGAAGTCGTCCGAGCCCGCTCGCAGCTCCGCCATCACGTCGCGCAACATGGCCCCCCTATCCATGCAAGCCGGCGGGGCCGCAATCAGCGCGACGTCGGTCGCGACGATCGGCGGGCGCCGGGCTCACTCGACGTTCTGGACCTGCTCGCGCATGCGTTCGAGCTCGCTCTTCACGTCGACGACGAGATGCGCGACCTCCGCGTCCTGCGCCTTCGACCCGATGGTGTTGACCTCGCGGACCATCTCCTGGAGGAGGAAGTCGAGCCGACGGCCCACCGCGTCGCCGCCGTCGAGCAGCGACTCGTACTGGATGCAATGCGAGGAGAGGCGCGTCAGCTCCTCGGAGACGTCGGCTCGATCGGCGAGCAGCGCCGTCTCCTGCTCGAGCCGGCCCGGATCGAGCTGGATCCCCTCGCCGAGGAGGCGTCCGACGCGCTGCTTGAGGCGCTTCTGATAGGCCTCGACGATCACGGGGCCGCGCGAGGCGATGGCGTCGGCGCCCCTGCGCACGGCGCCGAGGCGTGCGCGGAGGTCCTCCGCGAGCACGCGCCCCTCGTCGCGACGCATGGAGTCGAGGGCCGAGAGCGCGCGCTCGAAGCAGGCGCGGCACGCGGCGCGCAGCGCATCACGCTGCTGCTCGCTCGAGGACACGAAGAGATCCGGCACCACCGCGAGCAGCGAGAGCGGCACGTCGCTGCCGGGCGAGAGCTCGTCACGCAGCGCGCACAGCGAGCGATACGCGGCCCGCGCCCGCTCCGCGTCGAGCGTGATCGAGGCGCCCGTGCCGCCGTCGAGCCGCACGCCGACCTCGATGCGGCCGCGCACGAGGCGCTCGCGCGCGAGCTGCTCGGCAAAGGGGACGAGATCGGCCAGCTCCCGGGGCGCGCGTACGCGCACGTCGAGGAACCGGTGGTTGACCGCGCGGATCTCGACCGCGAGCCGGCCCGCCGGCGTCGGTGCCTCGCCGACGCCGTACCCCGTCATGCTCCTCACGGCCGCTGCTCCGCGCGCAGGGCGGCGACGGTGCGCTTGAGCCCCTCACGCCAGAAGACCTGTGGTTCGTAGCCGATCAGCGCGCGCGCCCGCGAGATGTCCGCGAGCGAGTCGCGCACGTCTCCGGCGCGCGACGGCCCGTGCACGCGCTCCACGTTGCCGCCGACCTCCTCGGCGATCGCGTCTGCGAGCTGCAGGAGGCTGACCGACTCGCCGCACGAGACGTTGACGATCTCCCCCGCGAGCTTTCGCGACGTCGCGGCGGCGAGCAGGTTCGCGTGGACGACGTTCTGGATGTAGCCGAAGTCACGCGTCTGGCCGCCGTCGCCGTGGATGTTGATCGGCTTCTTGTCGAGCGCCGCCTCGATCCAACGCGGGATGACGGCGGCGTAGGCGCCGTTGGGGTCCTGGCGCGGCCCGAAGACGTTGAAGTAGCGGATCGTGAGGGTCTCGAGCCCGTGCAGCTGGGCGTAGACGCGCAGATAGTGCTCGCCCGCGACCTTCGCGACCGCGTACGGCGAGAGCGGGTCGTTCGGGAGATCTTCGCGCTTGGGCGAGACGCTCGTGTTGCCGTAGGCGCTCGAGCTGCCCGCGAACATGAGGCGGCGGACGCCGGCCTGACGGGCGGCCTCGAGCACCATCAGCGTGCCGTGCACGTTCACGCGGTCCGAGTCGAGCGGCGCTTCGATGCTGCGCGGGACCGAGGGGAGCGCGGCTTCGTGGAAGACGACCTCGACCCCCTCGACGGCCCGGCGGAGCGCGGCCTCGTCGGTGATGCTCCCCTCGATCAGCTCGACGTCGAGGCCGATGAGGTTGGAGCGGCGGCCGGTCGCGAAGTTGTCGAGCACGCGCACCTTCTCGCCGCGGGCGAGGAGCGCCTCAGCAATGTGCGACCCGATGAAACCACCACCGCCCGTGACCAGAAAGCGCGGATGCGACATCCAGGCGAGGGTAGTCGGTCGCGCCGTTGGCGGGGAGGGGGGTTGTCGGCGCCGCGGGCGTACCGATCCGGGACCGGCCCGAGGCCGCCACGGAAGGTGTGCTCGCTCGGCAAGGCCCGCGTCCGAGCGCGACGACTGCGGGGCGCTAGCGCAGCGGGCGGCTCACTTCAGTCCAGAGCCACGCTTCACGGTCTCGAGCACCTTCGTGTACTCGATTTCCCAGGCCGGAGTCCCCTCTTCGACGTGCCGAATGCGGCCGCGGACCTCGCGATCGAGCTCCTCGTCCACCTGCATGTGCTTCTTCACGATCGGCGCCATCTTGCGGCGCAGATCGACGTCGGCGGCGAAGACCTCGTCGACGTTGTTGGAGTAGAGGAAGGCCTCGACGATCTGGTCGAGCAGGTAGTCGACGACGTCCTCGCCGACCTTCAGCCCCTTCTGCTCGGCGACCGACTTCTTCACGCGCCCGAACTCCGAGGCGGGCAGCTTGCGGCCGTCCATCAACTCGCGGGTCTTGGCGTTCACCTCACGCTCGAGGCGGAGGTACTCGTTCAGCACGGCCTCGACGTCTTTGGCGACCTCGGTCGGAGACTCCGCCTCGAGGTCGCTGTCGGCGACGAGCTTGCGGACGATCTCCGTGGCGATGACCGGGACCTTGGAAGTGAAGAGGCGCATGGTGTTTCGAGCCCGCAGCAGCGCTGCGGAGTTACGTCACGGTCGTATGTCGTGGGGCCCCTCGTCAAATAAAAAGGGGTCCGGCCTCGACGGAGGGGCCACGACTCCGCTCGGCGAGCCCGCGGGGGGTCCCTCGCGTCGAGGGGCGCGTCGACGTGGAGCCCGAGCAGGCGCGACCGCTCCGCGTCGGAGCGCACGTCGCACAGAAGCACACGCGTGCGCGCACCGCAGGCGCCCCCTCGCATCCGCGTTGCCTCCGCGCGACCGTCGGGCGATTCTGGTCAGTCAATGACCTCGCGCGAGCAGGACGGCGGCAAGGCGCCGCGCTCTTCTCGGTACCCGGGCCTCGGGACCGGGGGCATGCGCGAAGAGCTGCGCGCGTCGCTACTGAAGATCTTCCTGCTCAAGGTCCGCGAGGTGCGTGGCGAGGAGGCGGCGCGTGACCTGCTCGTCGGCGCGGGGATCGATCCACAGCTGCTCGACCACGAGACGGCCTGGCTCTCGGTCGACGCCGCGCACCGCATCCTGCTCGCGATCAGCGAGGAGATCGGCGCGGCCGCGATGCACGACGTCTCGGCGTTCGTCGCGAACCCCGAGGCGCTCGGGCCGTTCGTGCGCATGGTTCGCGAGGTTCGCGAGCCGCTCGCCGCCTACCGCTACATCGCCGCGCACGCGCCCGAGCAGACGCGGGTCGGCGAATACGAGCTCGAAGACCTCGCGCCGCCGAAGGAGGGGAAGCCCAGCGACACGCACAAGCTCCGCGTGACGTACAAGCCGCGCCCGGAGGAGCCGGGCGAGAGCGACGATCTCCTCTGCACGGTGCGAGAAGGGCAGCTCGCGGGGCTCACCACGCTCTGGGGGCTCCCGGCGGCGACCATCGAGCACGAGAGCTGCCTGGCGAAGGGCGGCGACGCCTGCCGTTACCTGGTCAGCTGGAGCGAGGTCGACCCGACCGCGAGGCGCGCGCCCCTGCTCGCGATCGGCGCCGCGCTCGGGACGTTCGCCGTGACGGCCCCGTTCCACTGGATCGGCGGCACCGTGTCGGGGCTCGTGGCGGGCGGGCTCGGCTACGGCCTCGGCGTGCTCCTCGCGCGCAGCAAGCGCACGGAGCGCGATCGCACCTACGAGCGCACGCGCATCGCGACGCTCGAGCGAGGCCTCGAGCTGCGCGGCGACTCCGCCAACGTCGTGCCCGGCGATCTCGTCGGCACCGTGCTCGCCGGCAAGTACCGGATCGGCAAGCGAATCGGGTCGGGCGGCATCGGCGTGGTGCACGCGGCCGAGCACATCGGGCTCGGTACGCAGGTGGCCGTGAAGGTGCTGCGCGGCGCCGCGGCGAAGGACGGCGCGGAGATCGCGCGGCTTCGTCGCGAGGCGCAGGTCTCGAGCGCGCTCGATCACCCCAACGTGGTGAAGGTGCTCGACCTCGATCAGCTCCAGGACGGCTCGATCTTCGTGGTGATGGAGCTCCTGCGCGGTCGCTCGCTCGCCGAGAAGCTCCACCGCGAGGGGCCGCTCGGCCCCGGGTACGCCATCCACGTGTTCCGGCAGGTCTGCCTCGCGCTCGCCGCGGCGCACGACATCGGCGTGGTGCACCGTGACCTCAAGCCCGGCAACGTCTTCCTGTGCGACGACGGCATGACCGCGAAGGTCCTCGACTTCGGCATGTCGAAGCTCGCCGCCGACACGATGGGCGGCGGCACCGAGAAGCTCACCCAAGACGGCTACACGCTCGGCACGCCGGAATACATGGCGCCCGAGCAGTGCATCGGCGCGGCCGTCGAGCCACGCACCGACCTCTACGAGCTCGGCGTGCTCATGTACGAGGCGCTGACGGGCGATCTCCCGATCAAGAGCGCGAACCGCCGCGAGCTGCTCGACCTGCACCAGCGACAGGTGCCGCCGGGGATGCGCCAGAAGCGGCCCGATCTCCCGATCCCCCAGGCGCTCGACGACGCAGTGCTCACGTGCCTGCGCAAGAAGCCGCACGACCGCCCGGCCGACGCGCGCGCGTTCGAGGCGATGCTCGCCGCGGTCCCCCTTGAGGGCGTGCCGATGCACTACCCGCGCAACGTCGGGCGCACGGCGTCGTCGCGACGGGTGGTGTTCGAGGAGCCTCGCCCGACCGAGAAGGCGCGCCCGGGGCCCTGAGGCCACGACGCCGCCGACGCGCGGCGCTCTCGGCGCCCCTCCCGACGGGGGCCCACGACGAGCTAGAGCTTCTTGAACTCCTCGACGAACTCCCAATCGGCGATGAGGTGCTTGCGCAAGAGCAGCGAGAGCAGCGCGGCGAAGAGCTTCTCCCAGCGAGGGTTCTCTCCGAGCACCTCGGTCGGCTCGGCGCCTTGCGCGACGGCGCGCAGCGCGGCGACGAGATCGCGCGCGGTGAGCTGCGTCTCGTGCTCGGCGGGCTCGCCGTTCGGCTCTTCCTCGGGCTCCGGCGCCGCCTTGCGCGCGCCGCGGGGCGAGGGGAGCGATATCGTGGTGCCGTCGAGGAAGGTGAGTGCGATCGATCGCCCCTGCTTCGCCTTGCGCGGCGGGAGCTGGATGGAGACCGCCTCGATCTCGGGCGAGTCGTCGTAGCTCGGCGCCTCGGCGGTGGGAGCGGCCGCGAGCGGCGGCGTGGCTCGAGGGGCGACGGGCGCGGGAGGCGCCAACGGCACGAGCGCCGCGGTCGCGACCACGTTCGGGGCGGCGGGCGGAGAGGCCGCCGGCTCCGGCGCGAGCTCGACCCGACCGACGGGCAGCCCCTCGCTCGGGGGGCTCGCGACCGCGGCCCTCGGCGTGATGTCGACGATGACCGGCGCAGGCGGCGCGACGGGCGCGGCTCCGAGGCGCTCGCCCCCGTAATAGACGCGAATCGCGTGTCGGATGTCGCTCGCAGACGCGATCATCGCGCGCACCGGGAGCCCGGCGTAAGCGGCGGCGCGCTTGAGGCCATCCTCGTTCGTGGGGTCGTCGGTCGCGACGTAGAGCGTATCGCCCTGGCTGCGGACGTGGCGGACGTAGACAGGGATGAGCCCGTAGCTCTCGGCGACCTCGCGCGGCACCAGGTTGAGCAGCTGGCGCGAGAAATCGACGTGGTAGAGCGAGACCCAGGGGACCGAGAGGTGGCGGCCGAGCTGCTGGGTGAGCGAGGTCTCGTCGATGAACCCGCACTCGACGAGGAGCTTGCCGAGGCGACGCTTGCCCCCCTCGTCCTTCTGGATGCGCAACGCCTCGGTCAAGCGCTCCTGCGTCAGGGCGCCGGCCTGGACCAAGAGCTCTCCGAGCCGCACGCGCGTCGTCTCCGTCGCCATCGGCTCCGTACGTTAGCGCAGCGGCCGCCGGCTGCGTGGGCCGCGCGCTGCTCTGCGGTGCTTTTGGGCCGTGGGCGGGGAGCGCGCGCGCTCGACACTCGAAACCGGCCCGAGTACACGCGTTGACCGCCGTCGGTCACCCCGTGTGCCCTCCGCGGAGCGAGCACGCATGGTGGAACGACTCGACAAGCTCAGGACGGCCGCCGCCCTCGTCGCCGGGGACGACGGGGAGGTCCACGTCGTCACGAGCTCGCCCGAGCCCGGCCCCATCACCAAGCGCCTGCAGGCGCGCTACTTCGAAGTCGTCGAGCGATCGGACGACGCGCACCCGGAGTGGTACACGACGTACGGAAGCCCATGACCCGCCATTATTCGAAGAGCCCTCTGCGCGACGACCCGATACCCGCGAGCGCCCGCGCCCACGTCGCCGCGCGCCCCCTGGTGGCGATCGTCGGACGGCCCAACGTCGGCAAATCGACGCTCTTCAACCGCCTCGCCGGTTCGAAGATCGCCATCGTGCACGACGAGCCCGGCGTCACCCGCGACCGCAGCTACGCCGACGCCTTCGCCCGCGGCCGCGAGTACCTGCTGGTCGACACCGGCGGCTTCGACCCCGAGAGCGACGACCCCATGCAGCAGGGTATCGCGAGGCACGTGAACGCCGCGATCGCCGAGGCCGACGTCGTGATCTGCGTGCTCGACGGCACCTGCGACGTGCACCCCGCCGACCGCGAAGCCGTGCGGCTGCTGCGCAACAGCAAGAAGCCGGTCATCTTCGCGGCCAACAAGGCCGACTCGCCGAGCGTCGACGCGCTCGCCTTCGACGCCTACCGGCTCGGCATCCCGGAGATCTTCCCGGTCTCGGCGCTGCATGGCCGCGGCATGGCGCAGCTCGAAGAGGCCGTCGTGGCGGCGATGCCCGACGAGGACGACTCGGTCCCCGATCCGTTCGCCGGGCTCGGCGACGTGCCGCGAATCGCGCTCATCGGGCGCCCGAACGCGGGCAAGTCCTCGCTGCTGAACCGCCTCGTCGGGGCGGAGCGCTCGCTCGTCGACTCTCGCCCCGGCACCACGCGCGACACGGTCGACGCGCTGGTCCGCTACTCGGTGAAGCGCGACGGCGGGCACGTCGAGATCCCGCTCATCGTGCTCGACACCGCCGGCATCCGGAAGAAGGCGAAGGTCGACGACGCGGTCGAGTCCGCGAGCGTGATGCGCGCGATCCGCGCCATCGAGCGCGCCGAGATCGTCGTGCTGATGTGCGACGCCAAGGAGGGGGTCGCCGAGCAGGACGCGAAGATCCTCGGCCTCGCGGTCGATCGCGGGCGCGGCGTGGTGGTCGCGCTCAACAAGTCCGACCTGCTCGATCCGGCCGAGGCCAAGAAGGCCGAGCAGATCGCGCGCGACACGCTCTCGTTCACGCCGTGGGCGCCGGTCGTCCGGCTCAGCGCCAAGACCGGCCGCGGCGTCTCGCAGCTGGTCGACACCATCTCCAAGGTGCGCGAGGCGTGGGCCGGCCGCGTCTCCACGGGCGAGCTGAATCGCTTCTTCGAGGAGGTGCTGGAGACCCACCCGCCGCCGACGATGGGCGGCCGGGCGACGCGCCTCTACTACGTGACCCAGGCCGAGTCGCGGCCGCCGACGTTCGTCGTGGTCACCAACGCGCCCGAGCACGTCCACTTCAGCTACCAGCGCTACATCCAGAACACGATCCGCAAGCGGTTCGGGTTCGACGGCACGCCGATCCGGATCCGCTACCGCGCGAAGCGAAAGCGGCCCGTGGACGGCGGCGAAGCGACGTAGCGCGCGCGTCTGCGGCCGCGGCCTGCCCGTAGCGTGCGACCGTCGAACCGAGCGGTCCGAGCTCGTCGCGCGCGAGCTCGGGCTTCTTCGAGAGATCGGCGCGGCCCGCGCGCCGCAGCCTGCTAGCCTCGAACCGTGCGCCGCACCGCCGTCGCCCTCGCGCTCGTCACTGCGCCGCTGCTGTTCGCAGGGTGTCCGTCGCGTCGGCCTGCGCCCGGTGCGAACGCGTCGACCTCGAGCTCCGGGAGCGCGTCGGCGAGCGGGCCGGCGTCGGCCAGCGTCGCGGCGTCGGCCCCGGCGAGCGCGAGCGCGAGCGCGAAGCCCG
>CAIXWQ010000771.1 GCA_903923175.1 uncultured delta proteobacterium
CGAGCGCTTCCGGGTCGCGCTCAAGACGATGTGCTTCCAGCGCGGCGGCCGCGTCTTCGGCGTCACCGTCTCGATCGGCGTCGCCGAGATCAAGCCGGGCGAGCAGATCGACCCGTGGATCGAGCGGGCCGACCGCGCGCTCTACGCGGCCAAGCAGGGCGGTCGCAACAAGGTGGTCGAGGCCACCTGAGCGGCGCCGACGCGCCGCGCGCGCGTCACTTCAAGAAGCCGCCGAGCTCGACGAAGAGCCGCTCGCCGTCGCGGGTGAAGAGATCGTGGTGGTGCCCGCCGGGGACGCGGAGCAGCCGCGCGCCGGCGATCGAGCTCGACAGCCGCTGCCCCATCCAGAACGGCACGATCTCGTCGGCGTCGCCGTGGATGACCAGCGTCGGCACGTGGATGTCGCCGCTCTTGGACAGCGTGTCGAAGCGGTCTTGCACGAACAGATCGGCCAGATCGTCCGGCGCGAGCGGCACCGCGTCGCGCACGAGGTCGGGGATCGAAGTGTAGGGCGCGACCAGCACCAGCGCGCCGCCGCGACCGCGCCGGGCCATCTCGGCCGCGACGCCGCTGCCGAGCGAGGTGCCGAACAGCACGATGCGCGCGGGCGGCACGCCGCGCGTCGCGAGGTGATCGAGCGCGGCCTCCGCGTCGTCGTACAGCCCCTGCTCCGAGCTCGCCCCCTCGTCGCGCGAGACGCCGTACCCGCGGTACTCCACGATGAGCGCGCCGTGGCCGCGGGACTGCAGCGCCTGACCGAGCTCGAGCGCGTCGCCGATCGTCTGCCGGTTGTTGTGGAAGATCACGAACACGCGCCCGCTGCGCTTGCTCGCGGGGGCCTCGAGCTCGATGGCGTGCACGCGCGCGCCATCGCGGGCGACGAGCGAGAGTCTCGTGACGCTGGACGGCACGGGCGCCGTCACGACCTGCGCCGCCGGGAACAGGAAGTGGCGTGCCACCTTGCGACCGCCGAGCAGCAGCACGCTCAGCAGCAGCGCGAGCATCGGCGTGAGGATGCGCAGGCGTCGCATCGGCCTCACCCCGCGTGCCCGGCCGCGCCGTCGAGCGGCACCGGATGCTCGCGCGGCGCACGCGGATCTCGCGGAGCTTGGGGATGGTCGGCGTGGGCCACGAGCGCCTGCCGATCGTGACGCACGTTCCTGCGCCAGACCAGCACGCCGAGGGCGGTGACGAACATCAGCACCTCGCCCGCGATGGCGACCGCGCGGTGGCTCGGCGTCAGGTGGAACACCCACTGCGCGAGTCGCACCGTGAACCACTCGCTCGGCACGTCGGTCGGATCGATCACCGCCTGCGACCAGAGCAGGCGCGCGAGCGTCGTGAGGAAGCACTCGCCGAGCGCGTACTTCGAGAGCTGATTGAGCACGATGAACGTGATCGCGTAGACGGCGTAGGCCCGCGTGAGCCTCGGCCAGCGGTGCCAGAAGAGGAGAGGGAGCCCGGCCACCTGCATCACCATGAAGATCGCGTGCAGGACGTCGAGCGCGGCAGCGGCGAGCCCGAACATGACACCCCACGGTGGTGCATCGGCGGGACCAGCTCGAACGCCCGGTGTTCTCGGCCGATCGTGTGCGGATCGGCGCACCCGCTGCGTCCTCCGGCGACGCCTGCGTGCGCAGATCGATTCGAGTTCAAGCAGGGCGCGATGCGGCCGTTCAACCAAGGGAGGCACGACGCCTCGCGGCGCTCTACGGGAGCGTTGGGATCGGGAGCTCCACGAGGGAGGATCCATGTTCGATAGGACTGAGCCGTTCGCGAAGGGTCAGGCGGCGCGAAAGCTGGAGAGCGACGAGCACGAGGAGGAGTGGTTCGCGTGCGGGGAGCCCGCGCAGGAGCGGTGGGAGACCGAGCGACCGACGCCGGCCAACGACCGCTGCTCCACCATCCTGCCGGTGGCTCCGAACGCGTGGCGCGAGCGCTGGGGGCTCGATCCGCCCGAGATGTGGCTCGACGAGCTCGACATCGAGCGCGACACGCCGTTCGAGCCGTCGCCGCTGGGACCGGACACCATCCCGATGCCGCCTGATCCCAACTGGGCGCCGACGGTGCGGCCGTAGCAGGTCGCGCAAGGCGGTGACGTCTCGCGAGCCAGGGCGCGCGCTCACTCGGCCGCGGCCTGCGCTCGCGCGTCGTCTGCCGCCACCTGCGCCGCCTGCGCGGCCTGCGCGGTGAGCGCCACGTCCTCGCGCGCCAGCAGCTCCACCTCGGGGCGATCGATCGTCTCCTCGACCAGCAGCCGCTCGGCCAGCCGCGTCACGAAGCGCCGGCGTCGCGCCACGATCTCTCGGGCGCGCGCCTCGGCCGTGTTCAGGATCGCGCTCACCTCGGCGTCGATCGCGCGCTTGATGTCCTCGCCGTAGGCGTGGTCCTCCTCGAGCGCGCCGAGCATCCCCTCGCCGTGGGGGGTCAGCGCGCGCGGGCCGAGTCGATCGCTCATGCCGAAGCGGCGCACCATGCGCTCCGCGATCTCCGAGGCCTGCTCGAGATCGTTGCTCGCGCCGGTCGAGAGATCCCCGCAGGTGATGGCCTCGGCCGCGCGGCCGCCCATGAGCACGCAGAGCCGGTCGCGCAGCTCCTCGCGCGTGAGCAGGTAGCGATCGTCGGTCGGCAGCTGCAGCGTCGCGCCGAGCGCGCCGATCGAGCGCGGGATGATGGTCACGCGGTGCACCGGATCGGCGTGCTGCACCGACAGCGCGACCACCGCGTGCCCGGCCTCGTGGAACGCCACCCGCCGCTTCTCCGGCTCGGTGATCACGCGCCCCTGCTTCTTCGCGCCGAGCTGGATCCGGTCGACCGCCTCTTCGAAGTCGCGCGGCTCGATGGTCGGCGCGCCGCGCCGCGCGGCCGACAGCGCCGCCTCGTTCACGACGTTGGCGAGGTCCGCGCCGACCATGCCCGGGGTGCGCTGCGCCATGGTGCGCAGGTCGACGTCGGGGCCGAGCGGCACCTTGCGCACGTGCACCTGGAGGATGGCCTCGCGGCCGCGCACGTCGGGGCGATCGACGAGGATCTGCCGGTCGAAGCGCCCCGCGCGCAGCAGGGCCCGATCGAGGATCTCGGGCCGGTTGGTGGCCGCGATGATGATGATCCCCTTGGTCGCGTCGAAGCCGTCCATCTCCACGAGGAGCTGGTTGAGCGTCTGCTCGCGCTCGTCGTGCGCCGCCATCGACTGGCCGCCCGCGCGCGAGCGCCCCACCGCGTCGATCTCGTCGATGAAGACGATGCAGGGGGCGTGCTCCTTGGCCTGCTCGAACAGATCGCGCATGCGCGCCGCGCCCACGCCGACGAACATCTCGACGAATTCGGAGCCCGACAGCGTGTAGAACGGCACGCCCGCCTCGCCGGCCACCGCGCGCGCGAGGAGCGTCTTGCCGGTGCCGGGCGGGCCGAGCAGCAGCGCCCCCTTGGGGATGCGCGCGCCGAGCGCGCGGTACTTGCCGGGGTGCTTGAGGAAGTCGACGACCTCCACGAGATCGGCCTTGGCCTCGTCGACGCCGGCCACGTCGGCGAAGGTGACGTTGACCCCGCCGCTCCCGCCTGAAGCGTCGTAGAGGCGCGGGTGGCTCTTGCCCACCGGCGACAGCGGCATCGACGCGCGCACGCCGCGGCGCATCGCGAACATCACCAAGCCCACGATCCCGAGCGGCAGCAGCCACACGATCGACGAGCGCCACCAGGGCTCGCCCTCCGGCCGCCCCGCCACCACCACGCCGTGCGCGCGCATCTCGTCGAGCAGCTTCGTCGGCTCGACGCCGGGGAGCCGCGCCACGCGCACGTACTCGGGCTCCTTGCCGCCCGGCAGCTTGTGCTTGGCGACGATGGCGTCGTCGTGCACCTCGGCCTCGGCGATCTCGCCGGCCGCGACGAGCCGCTCGAGCTCGCTGTACGGCAGCTCCCGACCGGTCGGGCTGCGGACCATGAAGAGCTGCAGGAGCAGGAACATCACGAGCGTGCTGATCAGCCAGAGCGTCGTGAGGCCGAGCTTCTTGCCGTCGCTCGGCGAAGGAGGCTCGGGGGGGCGCTCTGGCTCGGCCACGCCATCCAGGGTCGCAACGCGCGTACCATGAGCGCGCGTACGAGATGCGACGCCGCCGCTCGCCTCGACGCCCGCGCGGTCACGAAAAGCCTGCGTCTTGCTGCGGCGTTCGCAGCGGGCGTCGGGGTTCGCTCGTGCGTGGTCGCGCCCTTCGGGGCGCGTGCGCACGGCGGCCGATCGGCGCGGCGTGTGCGGCGTGCGTGGCGTACGCGGCGTGCCCGCCGACGCGGTCGAGGTCGCGTGTCGTCGCGTCGCGTGCCGACCTCGCCTGCCGTCGCCGATCTCGCCTGCCGTCGAGGAGGGGCCGGATCGGTCCGGCCGGTCTGCCGCGAGGGCGAATCGCTGAGCCGCCCGCGCTCGAGTCGGGCCGGCGCCGCGCGCTACGGCACGGCGCACGCGCGCTCGCAGTCGAAGAGCCCGCCGACGTCGCGCGCCTGCGCGTAGCACTTCGACAGGCAGTCGCGCGGGCCGGACTTCAGCTCCTTCACCTTCGCGAGGCAGTCGTCGCGGCCGTCGGTGCTGAAGCCGACGACGGGCGCCTTCCCCGCCGCGCGCTCCTGCGCGTAGAGCTCCGCGGCGCGCTCGCACGCGCGCTCCTCGGGCGAAGAGCACGCGCCCAGCGCGCCGAGCACGCCCAGCGCGGCCAGCACGCCGAGCGCGCCGAGGAAGCGTGCCGAGACGACGGCGACCCGGGGCGTCGAGCGCATGGCGCGATGGTGGCACGGATGCCACGGAGGCAGCGAGAGAGGCCCGGCGTCGTCGCGGGCGACTCGACGCCGGCGGGGCGCATCGCGCGCGAACCGGACGTCAGTGGAGCGACTCGCCATCGAGCACGGCGCGCACCTTGGCCGCGAGGCCGTCCTTGGTGAACGGCTTCTGGATGAAGCTCATCCCCTCCTCGAGCATCGTGCGCGTCGCGATGACGTCGGCCGTGTAGCCGGACATGTAGAGCCGCCGCAGGCGCGGGCGCAGGGCGAGCAGGGTCACCGCGAGCTCGTGGCCGTTCATCTCCGGCATCACGACGTCGGTCAGCAGCAGGTCGATCTCCGCGGTGCTGCTCTCGACCAGGCGGATCCCCTCGCCCGGCGAGGCCGCGGTCAGCACGGTGTAGCCGAGCCCGTCGAGGATGCGCTTCGCCAGCTTGAGCACCGCCGGCTCGTCCTCCACCACCAGGATGGTCTCGTGGCCGCGATTCGACGGAGGCGGCGACTCGGACTTGTTCGTCGCGTCGGCGTCCGACACGTGCCTCGGCAGGTAGAGCGTGAACGTCGTCCCTGCTCCGGGGGCGCTGTCGACCGTGACGTGCCCGTGGTTCTGCCGGACGATGCCGTAGACCGTCGCGAGGCCGAGGCCGGTGCCCTGGCCGACGTCCTTGGTCGTGAAGAACGGCTCGAAGATGTTGACGAGCGTCGCGTCGTCCATCCCGCAGCCGTCGTCGCGCACGACGAGCCGGACGTACTCGCCCGGCAGCAGGCCCGGGCGCGCCTCGCAATCGCGCCGGCCGAGCGTGCAATTCGCCGTCGCGATGGCGAGGGTGCCGACCCCCGTGATGGCGTCTCGGGCGTTGACGCAGAGGTTCGCGAGGATCTGATCGACCTGCGAAGGATCGAGCAGCACGGGCCAGAGCGCCTCGGCGGGCGACCACTCGAGGCGCACGTTCTCGCCGATCAGGCGCTGCAGCATGCGGAGCATGCCCGAGACGGCGTCGTTCAGGTCGACGACCCTCGGCGCGATGGTCTGCCTGCGGGCGAACGCGAGGAGCCGGCGCGTGAGATCGGCGGAGCGTCGGGCCGCCTTCTGGATCTCCTCCAGGTCCTCGCGGAGCGGCTGCTCGGGCGAGACCTGCTCCAGCGCCAGCTCGGCGTGCCCGAGGATCACGCCGAGCATGTTGTTGAAGTCGTGCGCGACGCCGCCGGCCAGGCGGCCCACGGACTCCATCTTCTGGGCCTGCTGGTAGCGCGCTTCGAGCTGCGCGCGTGTCTCGTCGGCGACCCGGCGCTCGGTGACGTCCTGGTTGACGCCGACCGCCTTCAGCGGCCCCCCGGCGGAGGGCTGCACGATTTGCCCGAGCCAGCGGATCCAGCGGACGTCGCCGCCGTCGCGGACCACGCGGAACTCCATCTCGAAGACCTCGCGGCTCTGCGTCCCGCGCTCGAAGGCGTCGGTGACCTCGCGCAGATCGTCGGGGTGCGTGTGCTGCCAGCAGAACGCGGCGAAGTCGCCCTCGAAGTCGCTCGGAATGCCCCAGATCTCCGCCAGCTCGAGCGTCCAGTGGCCGCGCCCGCCCTCCAGGTCGACCTCGAAGGCGCCGATGCGACCGATGTGGAGCGCCAGCCGTCGGATCCGCTCCGCCTCGCGCGCCGCGACCTCGACCCGCTTGCGGTCGGTGACGTCGAGCACGATGCCGGTGAGCGTCGCCGGGGCGCCGTCGGCGTCGCGCAGCAGGGCGCCGGCCTCGGCGTACACGTCGCGGACGGTGCCGTCGGGCCAGACCACGCGGTACTCGAGCGGAACGGTCCGCCCCTCCTCGGAGACGGCGCGGTTGGAGCGCTCGACGGCCGCGCGATCGTCGGGGTGGATGGCGCGCGCGACCACCGCCGCGAGATCGCCCGTGAACCCCTCGGGCTCGATCCCGAAGATGTGGAACATCTCCTCGGACCACTCGAGCCGGTTGGTCTGGAGGTGCCAGGTCCAGTTGCCCAAGTGGGCCACTCGCTGACTGGCTTTCAGCGTCTGCTCCGAGCGCAGGAGCGCCTCCTCGGTGCGTTTGCGTTCGGTGAGGTCTCTCGCCCGCCCCTCGGGCGTCGAGGAGCCCGGCGCGTCGGGGGCTCCTTCGAGCAGCGTCCGCTGGGCCGCGACGAGCTCGCGCAGGACCGCGAGCTCGGCCCGCGCCTCCGCCAGCTCTCTCGCCAGACTCAGGGCGCTCGCCCCCTCGTCGTCGCTGGTCATGTTCGTTCCCCCCCCGAGGCGCGCGCGTGTCGGAGGAGGAGGATCACGCCGCCTGCGTGGGCCGTCGAGCGGGAGCGTCGCGAAGCGTCGGCGGGAACCCTGCATCCTCGGCGCGGCCGTGGTCGGACCGCCGCCCCCGCGGAGGCGACAGCTGCCGACCTGCGCGGCGTGCTACGAGGTCGGCATGCGACTTCACCGCTGTTTCGCCCCGCTCGCCCCGCTCGCCCTGCTCGCCGTGCTCACCCTGGTCGCCGGCTGCGCCTCGACCGCGGGCCCGTTCGTCACGAGCGTCGTGTCGGCCGGGCCCGGCCTGCTGCGGGTCGAGAAGTGCGAGGTCGCGTTCTCGCCGTGGGGGCACGCGCACATCGAGAACGGCGAGTGCTTCGTCGAGATGGTGCCGGTCCAGCCGGGCGATCCGGCCGTGCCGCGCGCGGTCGCCGCCACGCCCGCGCGTTGAGCGTGCGCGCGTCACGCGCGTCACGCGCATCACGCTCGGCGCGCTCGGCGCGCTCGGCGAACGAGCGCTACGGCTTCCCCTTCGGCCAGCGCGGCGCCGCCTCCATCGGCGCCGTCGGGTAGGTCGGATACGGCGGCGGCGGCGCGGCTTCCATCGGCGCCGTCGTGTAGGTCGGCGGCGGGCGCACGATGACGCCGGTGTCGACGATCGTCTTGCTCGTGTCCGGTTTCGCGTCGGGCCTCGCGTCGGGCTTGGCGTCCGTGCCCTGCCCGCTCGCGTCGCTGGCGGCGACGGAGGCGTCGAGCGTCGCGGGGGGCTCGATGAACTGGATCCCCCCCGTGTCCTGCGCCTGGCCGTAATCGGGCGGCGCGCCGCTGTACGTGGGCGGCGGCGGCGGCGCGGCCTCCATCGGCGCCGTCTCCGCCGGGCGGCACCCCGCC
>CAIXWQ010000772.1 GCA_903923175.1 uncultured delta proteobacterium
CGGCGGGCGTCGACGCCGCCGAGACGCGCGTCGTGGTCGACGGCATGTCGCGCTACGTGGCCGAGGTCGCCTCGGGGTGCGCGCCCGACGCCGCGGCGCACGCGGCCTTCCAGCGGACGCCGTGGCGCGCGCTCGGCGCGACGGCCGAAGGTCCGCGCGCGTGGACGGCGTGGCTCGATCGCACGCGCGGCAAGGGGCTGGGCGCGCTGGTGCCAGGGCTCGAGTCGCTCGCCGCCCAGCACTGGGGGGTCTCGATCGATCTGCCGGGCGCCGAGTACCCGGAGCCGGCGCACTTCCGCAACGCGGTCGACGTCTCCGACGTGCTCAGCGAGACGATGAAGGACCAGCGAACCTCGATCGAGGCGTTGCAGCTCGACTTCGCCGTCGAGCGCGCGTTCGAGCCGCTCGAGCCGACGGAGCGGCCGCCTCTCGAGTGGAGCGTGGCGGCGTCGACATTGCCGCGCCGACTGCTGGTGGCGCGCGGCATCGAGCCGACCGGCGCGACGTACGTGAAGATCGAGCTCGACGGCAAGACGCGCCCCGACGCGCTCCAGCTCGAGCTCAAGTGGGAGCTCGGCGCTTCGTTCCGCTGGGCGGTGCTCAAGCTCGACGCGCAGGGGGCGCGGATCGGCGAGATCCCGGTGGCCGCGGTCGAGCGGTTACGCGAGATCGCCGTCGACGTGCGTCACCTCGAAGGGGTCGCCTCGGTGCTCGTGGTCGGCTGGAACGCGGGCGATCCCGCACGACCGTGGACGCCCGACGCGCCGCTCACCCTTCCCCACGGCTACGAGATCGCGATCTACGCCGAGACGCCCTGACGATCAGCGCAGCCAGCGCGGCGCCCACGCCGAACGACGCCGCACCGGCCCCTTCGCCGCGCGCGACGGTGCACCCGCCGCCGACCGTCACGCCGTAGTGAGCGTCCCAGCGATCGGCGGCGATCGGGAGCGTCTGCGTGACGGTGCCGCCCGGCGCCCCGTCCAGCCGCACCGTCGCGATGGTGCCGCCGGCGTCCTTGGGCGCGCGCACGAGGAATCGATAGAGGCCCGGCATCGGGTGCTCGACCGGCGCGACCAGCTCGGCGCCGAGCAGCGTGACGGTGAGGCCGCCTGGCACGTCGGCCGCGAGGCCGTTCGCGTCGCGGGCCAGCGCGATGGCCGTGACGGGCGTGCGGTCGCTCGCGAGGTACGAGCTGCCGAGGCGCAGCTGGACGCTCGTCGCGGCGGGGGGCGCCGGGCGCCGATCGAGCGCCGCGAGCGCGCCCGCAACGTCGAGGATCCCGGCTCCGTTGGCGTAGTCGCGCGTCGTCAGCGGATCGCCGCCGTCGTCGGCGAGCTTGCGCGCGCCGGCCTGCAGGGCATCGCGGATCTGCGCCTGATCGAGCGTCGGATCGCGCTGCAGCAGCAGGGCCGCGGCGCCCGCCACGAAGGGCGACGACATGCTCGTCCCCGACAGCGCAGCGTGCGTGCGATCGACGATCATCGTGTCGTCGAACTCGCCGAGCGGCGCCGCGAGGTACGCGCGCCCGG
The DNA here is from genome assembly GCA_903923175.1 of uncultured delta proteobacterium. Classification (GTDB taxonomy): domain Bacteria; phylum Myxococcota_A; class Polyangia; order Polyangiales; family JADJMO01; genus CAIXWQ01. The sequence continues at coordinate 1,530 of CAIXWQ010000772.1, forward strand.
CGAGCGCCGAGACGACGAAGAGCCCTGGCGCCAGCAGGTCGGGGCGCATCGCGCCCATCGCGTTCGGGCCCGAGCTCGAGAAGAAGCAGCGCGTCCCCACCGGCGCGTCGACGGCCTGCTCCTGGCGACCGCGGATGTCCGTGTACTGCTGCCGCAAGGCCACGCACCCGGCGGAGATCAGCGCGTCCGAGCTCGCGGGGATCCCGACGGTGCCCTCGACCTGGCCGCCGTACGCGAACGTCGGCGACGCGAACGGCTGCAGGCTCTCGCCGCCGCCCTCGATCCACGCGTCGACCGACGCATCTCCCTCGAGCCGCAGCGTGAGATCGCCGGCCGGGAACTTCCCCCAGACGACGGCGAAGGCGCCGTGCGAGCCGGCCGGGATCATCGAGGAGCTCGTGGCCTCGTTCGCGACCACGACCTGCAGGCCGTCGGTCGGGTGCGTCTCGTAGGAGCCGCCGGCGTCCACTGCGTCCATCCACGAATCGCCGTTGGGCCCGCGCAGCGCGAGGCTCAGCCGGCCGCCGTCGCGGTTCTTCACGTAGACGTAGACGTAGCCGTTCGAGTAGCTCGTCCCCTTGCCGTCCTTGCCCGGGAGGTGGATCGGCACGTCGAATTGCGCGTGCGGCGTGACCCGCACGCTCGCGTGGATCCACGGCGCGGTCCCCTCGTTGGAGGCGGCGACGACGATGGCACGTCCGGGCCCTTGCGCGAGCGCCGCGAGCCCCTTCTCGAACGTCGAGCTGCCGTCGTGCGGCCCGAACTGGCTGCCGAGCGAGAGGTTCACGACGGCCGGACGCGCGTCGTTCTTCGCCATGTCGAACACGAACGCCGTCCCGAGGATGGCGTCGCCCTCCTGGATGTCGCCGGCGCGCGAGCGACTCGCGCACACGACCACGAGGTCCGCCGCCGGCGCGACGCCGATGAAATCCGCGCGCGCGCCGCCCCCGCCGGCGGCGATGCCGGCCACGTGCGTGCCGTGCCCGTCCCAGTCGTCGGGGACGTCGTCGGCGCGGTGCCCGGCGGCGACGATCGCGTCGATGGCGGCACGATCGTAAACCCGCCCGCCGTACTTCTGATCGAGGGCGTTGCCGTCGCGAGGCGCCTGCGAGAGGTCGAGCAGCCACGCGATGCGCGTGTGCCCGGCCGCGTCGAGGAAATCGGGGTGGAGCGGGTCGACGCCGGTGTCGACCACGCCGACGTAGACGCCGCGCCCGTCGAGCGCGCCGCCGAGGCGCGCGGGGCTCGCGCCGACGTACGGCACGGCGAGGTTGAGCTTGGCGCGGAGCGGCGGCGCGATCTCCATCGGCCAGGTCGGGTGGACGCGCGCGAACGCGGCGAGCGTCGCGGCGTCGCCGTGCAGCACCGCGATCCCGCCCGCGATCGGCCGCAGCCCGTAGGCCAGCGCATCGACGCCGGGCGGCAGCTCCACGATCGCCGACACCACCGGCGCGTGCGCGCCGAGCAGCTCGACCGCGTGCGCGCCGAGTACGCGCGCGGCGCTCCCCGTCGCTACACGCTGCGCGTGCGCCGCGCGCGGCACGGCGAGGGAGAGCAGGAGGGCTACGGCGGACAGCCCGGAGGAGAGGCGCGAACGCACCGACGCGATCGTGCGTCGCGCGACCGGCCCGCGCAAGCAGGAACGCCGTTCAGATCCGCGCCTCGTCCGCCACGCCAGGGGGGAGCTCGTCGCGCAGCAACGCATCGACGACCGCGGGGATCGCGTCGGCAATCTCGCCCGAGAACGCGCCGCGATCGCCCGACCGCGCGCGCAGCACGTCGCCCGCGAGCCCGTGCACGTGCACGCCGACCACGGCCGCGTCGAATGGCTCGAGCGAGCACGCGAACGCGCCGATGGCCCCCGCGAGCACGTCGCCCGAGCCCGCCACCGCGAGGATCGGGTTGCCGCTCGTGTTCACGACGATGCGCGAGGGGCGCGCCACGATCGTGCGCGCCCCCTTGAGCACCACCACCGCCCGCGTCGCCTCGACGAGCTTGCGCACGGCGCCGAAGCGATCGCGCTCCACGTCCTCACCGCGCGAGCCGAGCAAGCGCCCCATCTCGCCCGGGTGGGGCGTGAGGATCACGCGCCCCTTGGCAGCCGAGATGAGATCGAGCCGCTCGCGCAGCAGCGTGAGCGCGTCGGCGTCGAGCACGACGACGCCGTGGAACGTCGCGAGCACGCGCTCGACGACCAGCCGCGCCGCGTCGTCGAGCCCGAAGCCCGGTCCCACGACGACCGCGCGCCGCCCCTTGAGCGCCTCGCCGAGCCCTGGCAGCGGATCGTGCGGATCGAGCGCGAACGACATCACCTCGGGCATCCGCGCGTCGATCGCCGGCAGGGCCGCAGGCCACGTCCCGACGCTGACCAACCCCGCCCCCGCGCGCAGCGCGCCGCGCGCCGACAGCAGCGCCGCGCCCGACTTCCCGGCCGAGCCCGCGAGCACCAGGACCGCGCCGACGGAGAACTTGTGCGCGTCGGCCTCCCGCGGCGTCAGCAGCCGCCCGACCGCACGCCGCTCGACGACCTCGGCCGCGTGACCGACCTTCGCGAGGATGGTGTCCGGCACGCCGAGATCGGCGACGTGCAGCCGTCCGGCGAGCCGCGCGCCCTGGGGCGTCAGCAGCCCGATCTTGATGTGGCCGAAGGTGACGGTGTCGTGCGCCTGCACCGCCACGCCGAGCGGAGCGCCGGAGTCGGCGTCGAGGCCGCTCGGCACGTCGAGGGCGAGCTTGCGACCCGGCGCGCGGTTGATGGCCTCGATCAGGCGGGCCGTCGGGTCGGCGATCGGCCGGTCGAGCCCGGTGCCGAAGAGCGCGTCGACCACGAGGTCCGCGACGCCGAGCGCGGCCTCGAACGGCGCGAGATCGCCGCCTGGCCCGAGCAGCGCGACCTGCCCGCCGAGGTCGACGAAGGCGTCGTAGTTGATGCGCGCGTCGCCCAGCACGCGCTCGGGGACGCTCGCGAGGAAGACGCGCACGTCGGCGCCGCGCGCCCACAGGTGGCGCGCCACCACGAAGCCATCACCGCCGTTGTTCCCCGCGCCGCAGACGACGACGACGCGCGCGCCGCCCATCGCGGCCCCGAGCAGGCGACACGCGACGTCCGCGGCGCCGCGCCCGGCGTTCTCCATGAGGACGACGCCCGGGACGTGGCACGCCTCGATCGCGTGGCGATCGTAGGCTCGCATCTGCGCGCGCGAGAGCACGGGGATCATGGCCCGAGCACGCTATCAGGGCGCGGCGTCGGCCCCAACGCGGCGGTCCGGCCGCGCCGACGTGACGCTTTCGCGACGCCGTACCGTCCCCGCGCACGAAGGCGTAGATTTCGCGGATGCGCTTCGGACGCTTCGCCTCCGCTGGTCTCGTCGTGCTCGCCGCCACCGCCCCGCAGCTGTCCGCCTGCAGCAGCTCGAGCGCGCCCGCCGGCACCCCCGACACCGGCTCGACGCTCACCACCGACGATCTCCTCTCGCCGGATCAATCCTGCGCCTTCAACGACTGCAACGCGGCCTGCGAGCCCCAGGGCTACGCGTGCGCCGCGATGGGCGACTGGGCCGCGATCCCGCACGATCCGGCCTGCGGCTCCTGGGATGGCAAGACCGTCCCCGCCGTGACCACGGGCAAGTGCACCGCGAGCGTTCCGACGGGCGACGCGGCCAAGCCGACCGGCGTCGACGCGAGCGATCCGACGAGCTTCGTGCTCCCCACCGGCGCGCGCGCGAAGCCGGCGGGCAAGACGTCGATCTTCGCCGACCTGAAGGGGCAGTTCCCTAGCAACGTCGTCGCCGTGCCGGGGACCGATCTCGTGGTCGTCGTCGACGGCGGCATCGGCGAGCAGTCGGTGCGCCTCGTCGACACGACGCTGATCGGCTCCGCCACCAGCCCCATCGTCGGCAGCCAGAAGTTCGCCTCGCCGACCCAGACCAACTGGGGCGCGGCGCTCGTCCCCGGCGCGACCGCGAGCGAGCAGCGGCTGTTCGTGAGCGGCGGCGCCGGCTCGATCCTGTACGCGTTCAAGGTCGACACGGCGGCCAAGACGCTCACCCGCTCGGCCGCCGACGACGTGAAGATCAAGCGCGCGGCCACCGATCCGGCCGGCGGCGGGCTCGGCAGCCAGTACTACCTCAGCGCCGTCACCGCGACGCCCGACGGCAAGCGCCTCTTCGTCGGCACGGCCGACCAGCCCTCGCTCTCCGCGCCGCTGCTCGTGGTCGACGTCGACGCCGCGAGCCCGACGTACGGCACGGTCCTCAAGTCGATCACGCTCGCCGCGCAGGAGATCTTCGCGATCGCCATCCCGCCGGGCGACACGGCCGGACAGTACGCCTACGCGACGATCTGGGAGCGCGGCCGCGTCGACATCGTCGACACCGTGGCCGGCACGATCAAGTCGGTCTCGGTCGGGGCCTACCCCGAGGCGATCGCGGCGATCGGCGATCGCTACCTCGCGGTGGTCAACTCGTCCGGCGACTCGATCAGCGTCATCGACACGATCACGCCCGGCGGCAGCGCCGTGCTGACGGTCCCCATCGTGGACGGGAGCGCGCACGGCTGGACGCCGAACGGCCTCGCCTACGACGCGACGGCCAAGCGCCTCTACGTCTCGCTCGGCGGGCTCAACGCCGTCGCGGCCTTCACGGTCGACGCGCCGACGACCGGCACCCCCACGCTGGCGCCGGCAGGCATGCTGCCGAGCGACTGGTGGCCCACCGCCGTCTCGCTCCGGCAGGACGGCTCGCTCGTCGTCATCACCGGCAAGGGGCACGGCACCGGCCCGGACACCACGCCGTTCGGCCCCGGCGAGGGGGACATCACCGACCACATGCGCGGCTCGATCCAGCTCGTGCCGACGCCCGACGCGCCCTCGCTCACCGCCGGCAAGGCCGCGGTCGACACGGCGACGAACGTCGGCGCGCTGTCGGGCGCCTCGAAGGTCGACTGCGCCGGCGCCGCGTACGACTTCCCGATCCCCGCCGACAACAAGAGCGGGCCGAGCACGAAGATCAAGCACGTGGTCTTCGTCGTGAAGGAGAACAAGACCTTCGACGCCGTCTTCGGCGATCAGGCCGGCGTGAACGGCGATCCCGCGCTCGTGATGATCCCCGGCAAGATGGACGACGTCTTCGCCAACCAGCGCAAGGTCGCCAAGACCTTCACGAACTTCGACAACTACTACACGTCCGCCGAGCAATCGATCCAAGGGCACGTCTGGACGGTGAACGGCCGCACCAACGACTACACCGAGCGCACCTGGCTCGTGACCTGGGGTCGCGCGACGCGAGGCACGATCGCGCAGCAGGCGACCCGCACCGTCGAGGGGGGCATCTTCCACTGGCTCCAGCGCGAGAAGGTGCTCTTCGACGACATGGGCGAGGCGGTCGGCTCGGTCGACGACGACGGGCAGACGCCCAAGAACTGCTGCGAGGACTCGAGGTTCCCGGGCGGGCCGATCATCTCGCAGGACAGCGAGGACACGCAGAAGAACTGCTACATCGTGGCGCGCGCCCGCGGCACCTGCGATCTGAAGCCGTTCACGTACGTGCTCAACCCGAACGACCACACCTCGGGGCTCTCGGCGGGCAAGCCCTCGCCGGAGACGTACATCGCCATCGGCGACGAGGGGCTCGGCATCCTGATCGACGGCCTGTCGCGGTCACCGACCTGGCAGGACACCCTCGTCATCGTCACCGAGGACGACCCCCAGGACGGCGGCGACCACGTCGATCTGCACCGCACGCCCATGTACATGGCCGGCCCCTGGGTGAAGCGCGGCTACGTCTCGAAGGGGCACTACGACGTCTCTTCGATCCACAAGCTGATCGCGCACATCTTCGGCAAGTCCTACCCGAACGAGCTCGTCGCGCGCGCGTCGCTGCCGTTCGACGCCTTCAGCGCGACCCCCGACTTCTCGCCCTACGTGATGGCGAAGCGCACGACGCCGCTCGCGTGCAACGGCGCCGGGACGTCCGGCGCGGTCACTGCGGCCATGTCCGGTTGGGACTTCTCCCAGCCCGACAACCAGCCCGGGCTCTCCCGGCAGCTATGGCAGCACTTCCACGGCGGGGCGGAGCCGAAGTTTGGCGCGGCCGACGACGACGACTGAGCGGATCGGGCTCGGGAACGGCGAAGGCCGCGTCGTCGGGTGACGGCGCGGCCCACCAGTGTCGGGCGATGGACGCGATGGACGCGATGGACGCGGTGGACGAGCGCGCGGCGTCAGTGCAGCGCGCGCCCCTTGGTCTCGTCGATGAAGAGGATGGCGCAGTCGCGGCGGTCCATGTCCCGCAGGCGGTTGCACAGCTCGGCGACGTCGTCGTCGACGTCGATGACCGTGCCCTCCACGGGCTCCGCGGTCGCTTCGTCGTATCGGCACTGGTCCAGCGCCACCCAGCGCCCACGGAACTCCTCGCAGGAGCAGAGCTGGGTCCACGTCATCTGACTACTCATTCGAGAAAACCTCTGGTTCAAGCCCATCGTGGGTCCACGCTTCCCCCCCGTCGCCCCACGAAATCACCCGGCGCCGGGTCACAGCCCCCGAAGAACCCGTCTCAGACGCCGCGAAATGTAACCGGCGTGGAACCCCCTCGTCAAACCAGCCCCTGCGCGCTGCGTCATGCGTAGATCCTTGGGCCGGAGATCGGCGCGCGCAACCGGAGCCGTCGCGGAGTCGACCCTCGGAACCCGGCGAACTCCTCCGTCCGCACGGGATTCCGTTCCGCATAATCATCTTTGATTTCAAAGAGTTATCGCGTGTGCGGGGCCCCTTCTTGACAGTGGGGGGGCCGCCTCCTACCCCGAAGGGACGACGCCCATGGCCTACGCGATGCAAGCTCTGCTTCCCTTCCTGCGCGGCGCACCTCGCACCGCGCGGCTCGGGCAGGCAGCGCCCTACGCGAGGGTCGCGCGGGCCGCCGTCCCCCTCCGACACCACGCCATCGTGCAAGCCGCCGAGCAGCTCGAGCTGAAGTTCCCGCAGCGGTCTCCCGCGGTCTACGTCCACGAGGGGGCTCGCCAGGCGCTCGAGCGGCGGCTGGGCCTCCTGGCGAAGCAGCCGGTGATCCTCTCGATCACCGACAACCGCCACTCGATGATCCACGCGACCCGGCGCACGGGCCTCCTGCGCGTGCGGCTCCATCACATGTTCCTCGACGCCCCCGGCTCCATCGTCGAGGCGCTCGTGCGGTTCCTGCTCTACCGCGACCGCGAGGCCTCCGCGCACGTCGGTCGCTACATCGACGGCAACATGTTCCGCATCCGGAGCCTGGAGCCGAAGCGGCCGCTCCGCGCACGGGGCAACACCCACGATCTCCAGGAGATCTTCGACGAGCTCAACGCGCAGTACTTCGACGGCGAGGTCGACGCGCAGATCTGCTGGGGGAGCGACGCGCCGGCGCGCCGCGGCCGCACGACGATCAAGCTCGGCTCGTACACCGCGCACTCGCAGCTCGTCCGGGTGCATCCCCGCCTCGACCAGGCGTTCGTCCCCCGCTGGTTCGTCGGGTTCGTGGTGTTCCACGAGATGCTGCACCACGTCATGCCGGCCACGCGCGTCGACGGCCGCCGGAAGCTCCACCCACCGGAGTTCCGGACGCGCGAGCGCGGCTACCGACACTACGATCGCGCGGTCGCCTGGGAGCAGGCGAACCTCGACCGGCTGCTGAAGCGCTCGTAGCGAGCGCCGCTGCGCGAGGCGCCCCCGGCCGAGAACTGGCCCGCTCGCGGGAGATCGTGCGCGGCATGCGCGCATGCCCCGACGCCTGGTCGTGCCCGTCGCGTCGCTCTCGCTGCTGCTCGCTCTCGGCTCCTGTCATCGAGCCCCGCCGGCGAGCGAGGGCGCGGGGGTTCCGACCGCCGGCACGGCCGCCTCGGCGGTCTCGGTGGTCGCAGGGGCCGGCCGCCGAACGGCCGCGACCGCGAGGCTGGGCGATCGCATCGACGTCCCGGCCGGCAAGGTGCAGGCAGGGAGCCTGCCGGGCGACGAGGGGCGCGACCCGAGCACCGAGCCGCTCCTCGCGTCCTACGACGTGGCCGCGTTCTCGATCGACGCGCTCCCCTACCCCGGCAAGCCAGGCGAGCCTCCGCTCGCGGGCGTATCTCAGGGCGAGGCGCAGCGGATGTGCAGCGAGCGCGGCGGGCGCCTGTGCGGCGACGTCGAGTGGGAGCGCGCCTGCCGCGGGAGCGCCGGAGACGCCTTCGGCACGGGAGCCGCGTGGGATCCGACCTGCGCGCAGACGCCCGAGGCGTGCGTGTCGGGGTTCGGCGTGCGCGCGATGGGCGCGGCGCTCGAGGAGTGGACCGCGAGCCCGGCCGAGGTCGCCTCGCTCCCTGGGCACAAGGGCGCCCGCGTGTCGGTGCGCGGAGCCGCTGCGGCGAGCCCGATCGCCGCCCACCGCTGCGCGGCCCGCAAGGCCATCGACGCGCACCCCGGCAAGGCGCGCGGCGTCGGTTTCCGCTGCTGCTACGGCGGCGGTCAGCCCCCCGCGTTCCCCTCGTTCCCCGCCATCGACTGGGCCCCCGCGTTCCGCAAAGGCTCGCTCGACGGCGCGCAGCTCGGCGCGGTGCTCGGCCTCTTCCCCGAGCTCGGCCGCGCGCGCGCCGGCGCCCGCCTCTTCCAGGGTCCCGAGGTCGCCACCGTCTTCGAGAAGTCGGCGCCCGGCGACGGCGTGACCGTCACCGCCGACCCGATCGAGTGGAGCCCGGAGCCTGGGGCGGATCTGCTCGTCTTCGCAGGCAAATCGAAGGGGGGCTCGTTCATCGTCGCCCTGCACCGCCTCCCGCAGGGCAAGCTGCGCCTCGCCTCTTCGCTGGTCTTCGCGAACGACGCCGTGCCGATCGCGCTCGCCTACGAGCCCAACCTCCGGCGCGAGATCCGCTGGTCGACGTCGTGGGGCTCGATGGGCGAAGGCGGCGCGATCACGTGCCGCGACGATCACCGGATCGTCATCGTGCAGCGCTAGAAGGCGCGAGCGCGTCGAGGATGGCGGGCGCGTCGCCAGGCTCGACCTCCAGGAGGTAGCGCCCAGCCGGCGAGACGGCGACCGCGCACCCGCGCTGCGGGCAGAGGCCGAGGCACTGCGTGCGCGCGACCCACGTGTCGCGGACGCGCCCTCGCGCGGCGACCTCGCGCTTGAGCGCGCCGTAGACGGCCTCGCCGCGCTCGGCGCAGCCGCTTCCGAGCGGATCGCCCTCGGCGCGGCGGTTCGCGCAGACGAAGAGGTGCGCCTTCGGCTCGAGCGTCGCGAGCTTCATGGCCTCAGCGCCCCTCGCGGCGCATCCACGCGAAGAGCGCGGCGTGCACCAGCGCGTGGTGGATCTCGCCCGAGCGCAGCGTCGAGCGCGGCGCGATCGAGCACCACGACCTCGCAGTCCTCGAGCTCCTCGAGGCGCTGACCGCGCTCGTGGAGGCGGCAGTCGCGGGCGAGGAACATGTGCAGCCGCGTCGCCTGGAGCGCGGGGTTCGGACGCACGACGCCGAGCGGCTCGATGCTGCCCGCGGCGTACCCGGTCTCCTCGTCGAGCTCGCGGCGCGCCGCCTCGATCGGCGACTCGCCGGGATCGATGAGCCCGCCCGGGATCTCGAGCGAGGGCGCGTCGGTGCCGAAGCGGTGCTGTCGCACGAGCACGATGCGGCCGTCCTCGCGCATCGCGACGACGTTGCACCAGTCGGTCGTCTCGAGGGTGCGGATCTCGCGGGCGGGGCCGTCGTCGCGCTGCACGGTGTGCCGGCGCACCGAGAAGATCGGGTGCCGCAGCAGCACCTCGGGCGGCGAGATTCGCCAGCGCGCCTTGGACATGGCGCGACGCTGCCAGCTCCAGGCGCGGATCGGAAGCGCGGGCTCCGCACCGAGCACGGCGCGGCGCGCGGCATGCTACGGATCGGGCGCCATGACGGAAGCGACGCGCCCGCTGATCCTCTGCTCGAACGACGACGGCGTGCACGCGCGTGGGCTGAACGCCGTCGCCGTCGCGCTCGAGCCGTTCGCCGACGTCGTGGTGGTCGCGCCCGAGACCGAGCAGAGCGCGATGAGCCACTCGCTCACGCTGCATCGGCCGCTGCGCCTGCGTCGCGTGGCCGAGGCGCGCTGGGCGGTCGACGGGACGCCGGCCGACTGCGTCTATCTCGCGTTGCACCTCGAGCAGCGCGAAGGGGTGCCGAGGCTGCTCGCGCGCCGCCCCGACCTGGTCGTCAGCGGCGTGAACCGCGGCATCAACCTCGGGCAGGACGTGTTCTACAGCGGCACCGTGGCGGCGGCGCGCGAAGGGGCCCTGCGCGGCGTGCCCGCGATCGCGGCCTCGTGCGATCTCGCGAAGGACGATCAGGGGAACGTCGTCTACGCGCCGGAGCCGACCGCGCAGCTCGTCGCGTCGATCGCGCGCGCGTTGCTCGCGCTGCCGGCGCGCGCGGCCGACGCGCCGCCGCTGCTGCTGAACCTCAACGTGCCGGCCGGCCCGGTGAAGGGCGTGCGCGCCACCAAGCTCGGCACCCGGCTCTGGACGGAGTGGGTCGAGCAGCGCGTCGATCCGCGCGGCCGCAGCTACTACTGGATCGGCGGGAGCGGCGTGGCGCACGAGCAGCGCGCCGGGACGGACACGGAGGCGCACGACGCGGGGCTCGCGAGCCTCAGCGTGCTGCAGCTCGACCTCGCGCGACACGACGCGCTCGCGCGCGACGCGCTCGCGGGGATCCTCGCCACGCTCGGCTGATCGCGTCCGCGAGCGCCGCGTCGCGCCGTCGGGACGGACCACAAAACGACGCGACCCGCGCTCCTCGCGGAGCACGGGTCGTGGGGGCTCGAGCGCGAGATCAGACCGCTTCGGCCGACTCGCCGCCGCCGAGACGGCGCACGTTGAGCGCCTGGAGTCCCTTCGGGCCCTCCTTGATCTCGAACTCGACGGTGTCGTTCTCGTAGAGCTGCTTGCGCCCCTCGCCCTCGATCTGCGTGTAGTGGACGAAGACGTCGGGGCCTTCGACCTGCTTGATGAACCCGAAGCCCTTGTCGTTGTAGAACCGCTTCACTTTACCGACAGCCATGACTACCTCCACTACGTGACATCGACGCTCGCGGCGGCGGGCGGTGCGCGACTTCGAGGCTCGGCCGGATCGACCACACGCACGAATGCACCGACGGCTCCACGAGCATCGGGGCTCGGCGCTCGGCTTCGCCCTCGATGGCCCCTGCGAGCGCCGACTCGGCGCTCCTGCCTCGCGATGATCGAGCGCCCAGCGGGCGCTCCAGCACGTGCTCGGCAGCAGAGCGGGCGGCACCGTAGACGCGGGCGCGGGCATCGGTCAACCACGTTTCGGCGCGACGCATGCGGCGCTCGGGGTGCCTGATCAGGCGCACGTCAGCAGCGTCCGTTTTCGTCCGAAGCACCCGCGGCGCCCCGGTGACTTTGCGCCTCGTCGAAGCTTCCTATACTCGGCTCGATGAGGTCGAAGGGGCGGCTGGATCTCCGAAAATCGCTCTTCATTCTGCCGAATGCGATCACGCTCGCGAGCATCTTCTGCGGGTTCGACGCGATCCGGCTCTGCGCGGAGGCGACCAGCGACGTCGACTTCTGGCACGCGGCGCTGCTGCTGATCTTCGCGCAGCTCTTCGACACGCTCGACGGCCGCGTCGCGCGTGCGACCAAGACGCAGAGCTCGTTCGGCCTCCAGATCGACTCGCTCGCCGACGTCGTCTCGTTCGGCGTCGCGCCGGCGATGCTCGTCTACAAGTGGTCGCTCTATCAGCTCGGCGGGCTCGGCCTGGTGGTGAGCTTCGTGTTCGTGGCCTGCGGCGCCATCCGGCTCGCGCGCTTCAACGTGCTCTCGATGCGTGAGAAGGGCGCGCCCACGAAGCCGGGGAAGTACATCCTCGGCCTGCCGATCCCGGGCGCCGCGGGCATCCTGATCTCGCTCGTGGTCGCCAACCACGCCGCGCACTTCGATCTCCACTCGCGCCGCTGGGCGTACGCGCTGCTGGCCGTGACGCTGACGCTGAGCGCCTTCATGGTCTCGACGATCAAGTTCCGCTCGTTCAAGGACGTCACGCTCAACGCGCGCACGGTGGCGTTCGTCGCCTTCGTGGCGCTGACTTCGGCCGCGATCTCCGTCTACGCGACGCCGGCGTTCGTGCTCGTGTACCTGCTCGGCGCCTACATCACGATCGGCGTCGTCGAGACGCTCCTCGGCATGCCGAAGGCGATCGCGGCAGCGCGTCGTGCGCGCACGCGCGACTCGGCGCCGCCCGCGCTGTAGCCCGGGCGCGCGCAGCTCAGGCGTCGAGCAGATCGTGTCCGAGCTCGCGGAGCAGCGCCGCGAGCGCCGTCAGCGGGAGCCCGACGATCGCGGTGTGATCGTCGCCGCGCATCGCCTCGAACAGCAGCGCGCCGCGCGCCTCGACACGGTACGAGCCCGCGCAGTCGAGCGGCGCGTCGTGCGCGACGTAGGCCTCGGCCTGCGCGCGCGTGAGCGTCCGCATGGTCATCTCGTGGGTCACCACGCGCGAGACGGTGCAGTGCGCCCGCGGGTCGTGCACGGCGACCGCCGTGTGCAAGCGGTGGCTGCGCCCCTGGAGCGCGAGCAGCTGCGCGACCGCGGCCTCGCGGGTGCCGGGCTTGCCGAGCACGCGCCCGTCGATGGCCGGCACTTGATCGCCTCCGATGATCAGCGCCTCGGGGTGGGCCGACGCGAGGCTCTCGGCCTTGCCGCGCGCGAACTCCTCCGCGAGCGCGTCCGGCGCGAGCACCGACGCGCGCTCGTGCGCCTCTACGAACGGCGGCGCGGCGGCCGCGTGCGCGACGCCCGCGGCGTCGAGCAGTGCGCGGCGATACTTGCTGGTGGAGGCGAGGACGAGGGCGCGCATGGCGCTTCGTATCAGTTGCAGGCCGGGAGCGTCGCCTTGCCGTCCCAGAAGTTCTTCGCGGTGACGTTGGCGTCGCGCTTGGCGCCGTCGAGGTACGACTGGGCGCTCGCGTCGCCGCGGACGTAGCGCTCGAGGAACGCGACCGCCGTCGACTTGATGGCGACCTTGCGCGGATCGAGCGCGCTCTTGCCCGCCGCGCACGCGCTGCAGGTGAAGCCGCAGTTCGGGTTGTCGAGGAACTGCATGTGGCCGAAGTCCCAGACGGTCCACAGGTACTTCGGCGTGGTGGCGGGCGTCCCTGCGAAGAACGCGGCGGCGTCGAGCCCGGTCGGCGCGCACGCCGTGCTGCCGCAGTGCGATTGCGTCGCGCCGAAGTAGCCCATCGGCTTGGTCAGCTTCGCGGTCTCGGTCGGATTGAGCTTCGGGTGCGCCGCGTCGGGGCTGCCGCCGAGCGGGTTGCCGGGGTTGCCGTCGACCGGATCGAAGGTGACCGCGGCCACGAACACGGGATCGGCGAGCATCGCCATGACCGTCCCCTTGCCGCCGAGCGAGTGCCCGGCCGCGGCGATGTGCGCGCCGTCGACCTTGGGCACGCCCGTGATCGTGCCCGCGGCCATCGCGGTGCGGACGTTCGTGAGCGCGGTCGCGACGTCGCGGTGGTCGGTGCTCAGGATGGTGCCGGGGTAGTTCGTCGAGCAGACGACGTAGCCCCACGACGCGACGTGCGAGAGGATCTGATCGTAGTCGGTGGTGGCGAGCTGGAACCCGTGCGCGAAGGCCACGCCGGGAAACCCTGCCGCGGGCGGCGCGTCGCTCGGGAAGAGGCAGTGCACCGAGTTGCTCGAGACGGTGACGTCCTTCTTCGCGACGACGTGCGCGCCGACCACGGTGTAGTCGGTCGAGGGAGGCGGCGCGGTCTCCGCGAGGCTGCCGGTGTCGGTCACGACGCCGGTGTCGGTCGGCGGCGGCGTGCTGCCGTCGTCACCGGCGGGGGTCGTGTCGGCGATCGAGGCGTCGTCGCCGGGCGTGGCGGTCGTGTCCGTCGCGCCGCTGCAGGCGGCGAGCGCCATCGCGAGCGACGGTGCGAGCCCGTGGAGCCAGCGGGGCGAGCGAGCACACGCGGGGTCGTTCGAGCGGATCGGGATCATGGGAGCCTCCGGGTCGAGCCAGGCCGAGTCGAAGCGTGCGGCGGGGGGAGTCCCGCGTCCTCAGTTGCAGACGGGAAGGGTCGAGGTGCCGTCCCAGAGGTTCTTCGCCGTCACGTTGGCGTCGCGCTTGGCGCCGTCGAGCCAGGTCTGCGCGGTCGCGTCGCTGCGCAGGTAGCGCTGGAGGAACGCGACCGAGGTCGCCTTGACCGCGGTCTTGCGCGGGTCGATCGGGCTCTTGCCCGCCGAGCACGCGGTGCACGTGAGGGCGCAGCTCGGGTTGTCGAGGAACTGCATGTGGCCGAAGTCCCAGACGGTCCACAGGTACTTCGAGATCGTCGTCGGCGTGCCCGCGAAGAAGGCAGCCGCGTCGAGCCCGGTCGGCGCGCACGGCGTCGCGCCGAACGTGCTGGCCGTGCAGTGCGACTGCGTGGCGCCGAAGTAACCCATCGGGATCGTGAGCTTCGCCGTCTCCGTCGGCGCCAGCTTCGGGTGCGCGGCGTCGATGGTGCCGCCGGGCGAGGGGTTGCCGTCGACGGGATCGAAGGTCAGCGCGGCGACGAAGGCCGCGTCGGCGAGCACGGCCATGACGGCGCCCTTGCCGCCCGCGGAGTGCCCCGCGGCCGCGATGTGCGTCGCGTCGACCTTGGGCACGCCGGCGATCGTGCCGGCCGCCATCGCCGCGCGCGTGTTCGTGAGCGCCGTCGCGACGTTGCGGTGGTCGAAGCTGAAGAGGCTGTTCGGGTAGTCCGTCGAGCAGACGACGAAGCCCCACGAGGCGATGTGGGTGAGGAGCTGGTCGTAGTCGGGGGGATTGAGCTGGAACCCGTGTGCGAACGCGACGCCGGGGAAGCCCGCGCTCGGCGCCGCGTCGCTCGGGTAGATGCAGTGCACCGTGTTGCCGGAGACGGTCGCGCCCTTGATCGCGGTCGCGTGCGCGCCGAGCACGGAGTAGTCGGGCGCCGTCCCGCCGCCGTCGACGCCGCCTGCGTCGCTGCCGGCGCCGTCGCTCGCGCTCGCATCGGCCGCGTCGGCCGCCGCCGAGTCGCTCGGCGCGGTGGAGTCCGTGGGAGCGGCGCCGTCGCCGGGCGCGCCATCGGTCGCCGTGGAATCGGCGCTCGTCGCGGCGTCGCCGGGCGCGCTCGAGTCGCCGGACGCCGTGTCGCTCGCCGTCGCCGTGTCGGCCACCCGCGAGTCCTCGGGCGCGCCGCTGTCGACGACGCTCGCCGTGTCGTGCTGGGAGGCGTCGAAGGTGGGTTGGTCGGTCGTTCCGTCGGTGCCCCCGCAGGCGAAGAGCGCGAGGGCGGCGAGCGGACCGAGGGCGCGAGCGCCGCGCGACGAGCGGACGCGAACGGCGCCCCGGGATCGAGCCGTGATCATGCAGACCTCCTAGGCCCCTTGCGGGGCCGCGTGTGCTTGGGCGGAGCGGGCGGG
This sequence comes from uncultured delta proteobacterium, assembly GCA_903923175.1. Lineage (GTDB taxonomy): Bacteria > Myxococcota_A > Polyangia > Polyangiales > JADJMO01 > CAIXWQ01. The sequence goes on from CAIXWQ010000772.1 coordinate 16,960, forward strand.
GTGGAGCCTCGCTCGGGGCGGTGGACGGGCGTGGTCGAGCTCCGCGCGGGCCGCGCGCTCGACTCCGGCGCCGCGTCCTTCTCGTGTTCGGCGATCATCTGCCGCAGCGTCGGCAGCAGCATCTTGCGGCGCAACAGCACGATCAGCCGCTCGGAGAGCTTCGCGCCGGCCCCGACGAGCTCGCCGAGCCGGTCGCCCGCGCGCGGCACGACCCCCTCGCGGAAGATGCGCAGCTCGGTGCGCACGACCTCGCGGAGCGCGCGCACGTACGGCTCGAGGATCTCGATCGGGAGCATCTCCTCGCTCAGCCCCGCACGTCGTGCGGCGCCGAGCGTCTGGAGCATCGCGAGATCGTCGCCGACGTAGCGCTCCTCCCCGGTCGACCGGTCGGGGGTCACGACGCCGAGCGCGCAGAAGTAGTCGAGCTGCGCCTCGGGCATCCCGGCGGCGACCAGCTGCGCGCGGGTGCGCACGCTCTGGCTCGCGAGCTCGTCGAGCGCGTGCGCGATCGCCTCGGCGGTGGTCTCGTCGGCGTCGTCGCCGGGCTTCCCCTCGAGCACGCCCTTGATGACCCGGAGCGGAAGGAACCGCGTGCGCTGCAGCTCCTTGATCGCCTTCACCCGCTCGACGAGCGCCGGGTCGTAGTCGGCGACGTTGCGGCTCGTCTTCACTTGCTCGCCCGGGAACAGCCCCTCGCGGAGGTAGTGCTTGATGGTGGCCGCGGGGACGCCGCTGCGACGCGCGAGCGCCGAGATCTTGAGCAGTTCCGGAGCGTTGGCGGTCTTGGGCATGGAAAGTAGGAAGTTGAACTTCCTACTTGCTAGACCCGATCGACCGATCGGTCAAAGCTGGACCGTCGTGGGCGCAAAAAGACGAACGGGGCCTGCCCGGGCCCCGATTCCACCACGAAACACCCGTGCGTCGCGCTCAGCGCGCCTCGAACTTCGCGGTGCGCTTCTCGACGAACGCGCTGAGCCCTTCCTTCGCGTCGGCCGAGGCGAAGAGCTCGGCCTGCAGCTCGCGCTCGAGCGCGAGCCCCTGCTCCAGGGCCATCTCGGCGCCGGACTGCACGGCCCGCTTGATGCGACCGACGGCCATCGCGGCCTTGCCCGGCGGGGTGAACTGGCGCGCGTAGGCGAGGATCTTGTCGAGGAACTCCTCGTGCGTGGCGGCGTCGACGATCTCGTTGATCACGCCGAGGTCCTGCGCCCGCTCCACGTCGAACGTCTCTCCCTCGACCATCAGCTGGATCGCGCGCCCCTTGCCGACCAGGCGCGCGAGCCGCTGGGTGCCGCCGGTGCCGGGGAGGACGCCGAGGTTCACCTCCGGCAGACCGATGCGCGAGGCGCCGCGGCGCGCGAGGCGCAGATCGCACGCGAGCGCGACCTCCAGGCCGCCGCCGACGCAGTGCCCGTTGATGGCGGCGATCACGAGCTTCGGCGTCTGCTCGAGGCGCGCGAGCGTCTCGTTCGCGTGCAGGCAGAAGTAGTATTTGTAGGTCGAGTCGACCTCCGAGAGCATCCGGATGTTGGCGCCGGCGCAGAAGAACTTCTCGCCGTGTCCGGTGAGCACGATGACGTGGACCTCGTTGTCGAACCTCGCGTCGAGGATCGCCTCGTCGAGGTCCTTCATCATCTCGTGCGTGTAGGCGTTCATCGGAGGATCGTTCAGCGTGATCGTCGCCACGCCTTCCGACACCGCGTAGCCCACCAGGTTCGTCGCCATGGCGCGCGGGCGTACGGGCCCGCCACCGCACTGTCAAGGCGGGCCCTCCGCGTCGGGCCAGTGGCTCAGGCCGACCAGGTTGCCGTCGGGGTCGCGGACGTAGAGCGTGAACGAGGACGCGCGCTCGATCGGGTGCCCCGCCGCCTCGAGCCGCGCGCGCACCGCCGCGCGCTCGTCGCGCGCGATCGCGAGGGCGACGCAGTGGAAGCCCGGTTGTTCGTCGCGTCGACCGGGCTCGTGCGAGCCCGCGCGCTCGACCGCGAGGAACGCGTCGCCGGCGAGGGCGAGCCACACCGAGCGCGGCGCCCCGGCCTCGTCGCTCCAGCGACGGAGCACCGGCATGCCGAGCAGCTCGCCGTAGAAGCGCTCGGCGCGCGCGAGGTCCCGGACGACGACGGCGAGGTGGTGGAGGCGCGGCGCCATGCGCGCGAGCGTAGACCTTCGCCTGCCGTGGCGAGCGCGTGTATGGATCGGCGGCCGTGCCCCCCGCCCCCGCCGCGCGCTCTGCCTTTCGCCCCCCCGGCGTGCTCCGCCAGGCGTGGATCGTCGCCCGCAAGGATCTGCAGATCGAGCGACGCACCGGCGAGATCGTCGTCACCGGCGGCTTCTTCGGCGCGCTGCTCGCGGTGCTGACCTCGGTCGCGTTCTACGGCGGGCCCGCGGGCTCGCGCTACCTCGCGCCGGGGGCGATCTGGATCGCGACCGCCTTCTCGGCCGTCCTCGCGCTCGGGCGCACCTGGCATCGCGAGCGCGAGGAAGGGGCGCTCGACGCGCTGCTCGCGGGGCCGGTGGCGAGGCCCGCGATCTTCCTCGGCAAGGCCATCGGCGTCGCCCTGTTCCTCGGCGCGATCGAGCTGGTCGTGGTGCCGATCGTGTCGCTGCTGCTGCAGCTCGATCTCTTCCGCGTCGGCGGCGCGCTCTTCGTGCTGCTCGGGCTCGCCACGGTCGGCGTCGCGGCCAGCGGCACGCTGTTCGGAGCGATGACGGCGCGCACGCGCGCGCGCGAGCTGATCCTCGCGGCGGTGCTGTTCCCGCTGCTGACGCCGACGCTCGTCATCGGCGTCGCCGCGACGCGCGAGATCGTCGACGGCGCGACGCTGATCGAGATCCTCGATCACGTGAAGCTGCTGCTCGTGTTCGACGTCGTCTTCGTGGCCGGCGGCGCCGCGGTGTTCGGCAGCGTGATCGACGCCTGAGGGCCGCTGCCGCGCCTGACGCGCCTCGCATCTAGCGCCCGAATTGAAGCCCGACGTGCGGGCCGAAGTAGAAGACGGTGTTCTTCGACAGCGTGTACGGGCCTTGGGGGAGCGGCCGCGCGCCGAGCGAGCGCGGGTCGTAGGCGACGGTCGTCTCGCCGAGCAGCTCGACCCAGCTCTCCACGCCGAGGACGAAGCGCGTGCCCGGCGTGGCGCCGATCATGAGCTCCGCGTCGAAGCCGGCCGCCGGCTTGATGCGGGCGTCGCTCACGTCGTTCGACGAAGGGGTGACGTTCGAGGGGCCGACGCCGGTGACGGGAGCCCACGTGTCGTTCAGCTTCGTCCAGCGGAAGACGGCGCCGAGGGCGAGGCCGCAGGAGACGCGCACGGTCTCCTCGCGGGAGGTGACGCGCACGCCGGCGCCGGCGAAGGCGCCCATGCTGGTGAACGACATCGTCTCGGTGACGTCGGGCCACTTCAGCGCGTTGGAGTACTTCGTGTAGAGGAAGTTGCCGACGAACTCGACGCCGATGGGGTCGAAGTTGTACCCGACGCGGAGGCCCGCGCCGCCGGCGAAGAAGTCGTCGCGCGCCGAGGTGCCGGGGTCGCCAGCGGCGGCGGGCGCCATGCCCGACGGGTCGAGGCCGCCGGCGAGCGGATACGGGAACGTGACGCTGAGGCGACCGTAGGTGCCGCGATAGGCGTCCTTGCGATCGACGACGTCGTCGTCGTCGTCGTCGTGGTGCCGACGTTTGCCGTCGTCGGGCTTGGCGGCCGGGCGATCCTCGATCAGCGTGACGACGATCGGGAGGGTCTTGCCGCGCTCGATGGTGATCGTCGTGCGCTGGGCGTGGAAGCCGGACGCCGACGCTTCGAGCGTGTGCTGCCCCGGCTCCACCGGACCGACGTACGAGCCGCGACCGAGCGGCTTGGCGTCGAGGAGGATCTCGCCGCTCGAGGGCACGACGCGCACGTCGAGCTTGCCGACGGTCGCCTGCGCGCCGAGCGAGAGCTCGACTCGCCCCTTCACCTGCACGTCGACCGAGCGCTTCTCGCTCGCGAGCCCCTCGCCGACGAGCTGGATGGTGTGCGTCCCCGGCGCGAGGTCGCCCTCCCACGGGGCGGAGCCGACCTCCTTGTCGTCGACCAGCACCTTGACCGCGAGCCCGCCCGGCTCGGCCACCGCGACGCGCCCCGTGGTCACCTCGGGCACGAGCGCCGCCGACACCGCGGCGTGCTGTTCGGCGACCAGCGTCACCGACTTCGCGAACGGCTGGAACCCCGGCTTGCCGATCTTGATCTCGTGGGCGCCGACGTCCACGTGCACCGGCTTCAGCGGCGTCGTGCCGACCACCTTGCCGTCGATGGAGATCTCGGCGCCGGCCGGCTCCGCGACGATTTCGATCGTGCCGATGACCTTGGCGAGCTCCTCGACCGACTTCTCGACGTCGGCTTTGTCCTTGGGCTTGAGGTCGGTGGCGTGCTGCGCCAGCAGCTGGCGGTAGGTGTCGTACGCCTCCGCGAACTGCTTGAGGTCGCGGTGGCACTGCGCGACGTTCTTGAGCGCCACGGCCTTGCCGGCGAGGCGGTACGACTCCTCGAATTCGGCGAGCGCGCCCGCGTAGACGCGCTCCGCGTACAGCTTCACGCCCGCCTCGAAGTGTCGCTTCGCGTCGGCGGCCGCCGCGTCGTTCACCGGGGTCGCCGGCGGCTGCGGAGGCGCGGCCAGCGCGCCCGGCGCGATCAGCGACAGCACGAGTAGCGGGACCGCGAGGCGAATCCGACCGTACGAGGCACGCATCACGGCCCATTGTCGCAGGCTTCTGCCGCCCTGCGCCATCGCGCATCGACCGGCGAGCAACTCAGCCGCGACTTATTCGGGATACGCGGTGCTGATGCCCCCGGTCGGGATGCCCGTGCCGGTCGGAGCGGTCGTGGGCGTGGGCGCGGTCGTGGGCACGGCGGAGACGGTCGGCGCCACGGTCGTCGAAGGCTTCGCCGAAGGCTTGGTGGCGAGCGCCGCTGCCGTGGCGGTCGGCTTGACCGGGAGCACGACGGTCGGGAGCGGCTTGACGGTCGTCGTCCCGGTCGAGGCCACCGTGGCGGCGGGCGCGGAGCTGGCCGTCGCGGTCGGGACGCGCCCCGAGGGCTTCGTCGCAGGCTCGTCCACCGTGGGCTCGTCGCTGCGCTCGTCCTTGCGCGCCTCCGTACGCTTCGAAGGGGTCGGCTCGGCCCCGGGCTGCGCGGAGCTGCCCGCGGCCGCGGACGTCCCCGCGCTCCCCGCGCCGCTGAGCCCCCCGCGCACCACCACGAACGTCGCCGCGCCGCCGAGCAGCAGCATCCCGACGAGCCCGAGCTTCCAGCCGAGCCCGGAGGATCTCGGCACGCCCGCGATCGGCATCTCCGAGGGGAGCGGCGCGTGCTCACCGCTCACCGCGACCGCCGCGCCGGTGGTGGCCCGCAGCGCCGGCAGGCCGGCCATGGAAGCGCCGTCCATCGGCAGGGTCCGCAGGAGCGAGTCGGGGACCGAGCTCGCCCCCTGGCCCAGCCCGAGCGCGGTGCCGGGCGAGCCCGCAGGCGCGCCGTTGGCGACGAGCGGCGGCGATTGGCGGTACATCGCCGCCATCTCGCCCGTGAGCGGCAGCGTGGCCTTGAGGTCGAACGGCGCAGCGCTCTGCCGCGGCGGGTGGTGCCCGACGAGCGGCTGCGCGAGGGGGATGCGCGGCGCCGACCCGGGGTCGTGCACGAGCGGCGGCTGCTGTGACTGCGGCGACTGCGACGACATCGACGCGGCTTGCGCGAGCGCGGCGAAGGAGCCCGACGCGCCCGCGCGGCCGACGCCCGCGGAATCGCTGAGCATGCGCGCGAAGGAGCCGGCGTCGGGGAGCCGTCGCGTGAGCTCGTGCTCGAGGGCGGCGTCGACGATCGCGGCGATCGAGGCCGGCACCCACGGCGCGACCTGCAGGAGCGGCGTCGGGCGCGCGGTCAAGATGCGCACGATCGTCTGCTCGTAGGTCGGCAGCTCGGGGTACGCCGACGTGCCGGTGAGCATCTCGTACATCAGGCCGCCGAGCGCCCAGACGTCCGTGCGGCCGTCGATGTCGGGGAGCCCCTGCGCCTGCTCCGGCGACATGTAGTGCGGCGTGCCGATGGCGGTGCCCATCCGCGTGAGGCCGCCGAGCTGGGTCTTCTTGTCGTCGGCGACGATCTTCGAGATGCCGAAGTCGAGGATCTTCACCTGGAGCGAGCCGTCCTCGCGCACGGAGAGGAAGACGTTCGCGGGCTTGAGATCTCGGTGCACGACGCCGGCGCCGTGCGCGCGGGAGAGCGCTCGCGCGATGCTGTACGCGATCGTGATCGCGGTGCCGACGTCGATGCGCGTCTCGCGCCGGATCCGGGCGGAGAGGTCCTCGCCGACGAGGAACTCCATGACCATGAACACGCCGGTGGTCGGGTCGTCACCGACGTCGAACACCTGGACGATCGAATCGCTCTCGATGGCCGAGGCCGCGCGCGCCTCGCGACGCAGCCGCTCCGCGAGCTCCGCCGACTGCGCGTGGCTCGTGTCGATCAACTTGATGGCGACGCGCTTGCCGAACTCGACGTTCCGCCCTTCGAAGACCATGCCCATGCCGCCCTGACCGAGCAAGCGCAGGAGCTGGTACTTGCCGGCGAGCGTGCGTCCCACCAGCTGGTTCGAATCGAGCATGACCGCCTCGGAACGTCGGCGATGGAGAACCCCGTCGCGCGCAGTGCCTCCCTGCAATTAGCGCGCGGAATCACGCGCGCGCAACCTGCCTCCAGGGGGGAGCGAAAAATGCGGCCACCGGGTCGCGAGGCGCCGGCCTCGCCCGGGTGATCCGCCCCTGTCGAGCCAGCCGCGTCCACGGCGCGCCTTCAGGGCGTGGGCTGGCGGCTCAGGTCGAACGGTGCGGGCCCGAGGCCGCGCGACGCGCTCCGCGCGCGTCGAGCCCCGCGCGGAGCCCCTTGGCGAACCGGTCGGCGGCGAGCTGCAGCGCGCCGAGCGCGACGAGGCTGGCCCCCACCCCGCCGAGGCTCGCGACCTGGAGCGCGGCCAGGCTCGACGCGCCGCGCGCGCCGGCCGCGGCAAAGACCGTCGCGGCGCCCGCGACGAGGGCGAGCGCGCCCCAGGCGACGCAGCCGCCGGTGCTCTCCTCACCCATGAAGCCGAGCGCGGCGACGGCGACCACGGCGAGATCGACGGCGGCGACGACGCGCTCCAGCGTCGCGGCGTGGCCGGAGAAGGGCGTCGACGCGATCACGGAGCCGAGGGTCGCGGCCAGGGCGACGGCGAGCACGACGCGGACCCCGCTCGACGCGCGGTAGATCGAGCGAAAGAACAGCGAGGCAGCGACGAGCGCGGCGAGCCCGAATGCGATCAGCGCGCGTCCTGGGGCCGGCGCGACCGCCGCGGCGAGCACGAGCGCGAGCGCGCCGCC
>CAIXWQ010000773.1 GCA_903923175.1 uncultured delta proteobacterium
GGCGAGGGGGGCTGCTTCTTGGTGGGCTGCATCGGCGCTCCCGAGTGCAGATCGCGCGGGCGATCCGACGTGGCCGGACCCGGCAGGCGTATCAGCCACGGTCGGGTTCGTCGACGCGCGCCGATCGCGCTACGAGCACCGCGTGAGCATGCTCTGCGCTTCGACGTCGCCGCGCGCCGCGTGCGCGTTCGCCTCTTGGCTCGCGCTCGCCCTCGCGCTCGCCGACCTCGCCGGCTGCCGCAGCGATCCGCCGTCGGCTTCGCCCGCCCCGCTCGCCGCCGCCTCGCCGAGCCCTGCGCCGCCTGCGCCGCCCGCCTGCGAATCGCCCGGCGTGCGCGTCGTCCCTGCGGCCACGGGAGTCGCCACCGCGACGCTCGTCCTGCTGCACGGCTACGGAGGGAGCGCCGCCGACATGGAGCCGGTCGGGCGCGCGCTCGCGCGCGGCGTTCCAGGGCTCGCCGTCCTGGTGCCCGACGGGTGCGAGGCGTGGGAGGGCGGCGCGGGAGCTGCGGGAGGGCGGCAGTGGTTCGGCATCCGCGCGATGCGCGACGACCAGCGCGCGGCGCGCGTGCGCCTCGCCGCCGAGAGGGTGCTCGGGCTGGTCGCGGTCGAGCTGCCGAAGCGCGGGCTGCCGGCGGCGCCGCTCGCGTTCGCGGGGTTCTCGCAGGGGGCGATGATCTCGCAGTGGCTCGCCGTCCACGCGCGCCCGCGCCCGCTCGCCGTCGTCTCGTTCTCGGGTCGCTTCGACGACGACGCCCCGCCCACCGTCGAAGCGGGCCGCGCCGTGCCGCTGCTCCTGGTGCACGGAGAGCGTGATCCGGTCATCCCGTTCGCGCAGGCCGACCGCGCCGCCGCCCTGCTCGCCGCGCGCGGGGTGCGGGTCGAGCGGCTCACGCGGCCCGACCTGGCCCACGGCATCGACGACGCCTCGCTCGCGGGGGCGGTGTCGTTCCTCACCCGAGAAGTCGGTCCCGGCCACTGACGTCGTTGTCGGCGCCTCGCCCCGAGTGCGGATCGCTCGATCTTTCCCACGCTCAGCCGTGAGCGCGAAAGCGCCGGGGCGACGCTGCGCGGTCTTCCAACCGAGCCGCCGACGGTGGGATCATCGTCGGACGATGTCGACGGGGCGCGCACCATGACCGGCGACGATCCGCTCTTCGCGGCGGCGCGCGCGCGCATCGGCAAGCCCCTCAACGCGAAGTGGACGATCGACGAGCTGATCGGCGTCGGCGGGATGGCGACCGTCTTCGCCGCGACCCACCGCAACCGGTCGCGCGGCGCGCTCAAGCTCCTGCACGCCGAGGTCGCCGCGGACCGCACGATGCGCGAGCGCTTCCTGCGCGAGGGGAGGATCGCCAACCGGGTCGAGCACCCCGCCCGCGTCGCCGTCATCGACGACGACGTCAGCGACGGCGGCGAGCCCTTCCTCGTCATGGAGCTGCTGGTCGGCGCGACGCTCGCCGAGCGCCTGCGCGCGCGCGGCGGCACGCTGCCCCTCGAGGAGACGCTGGCGATCTTCGACGTCGTGCTCGACCTGCTCGCGGCCTGCAGCGCGGTGCAGGTCGTCCACCGCGACATCAAGCCGGGCAACGTCTTCCTCGAGAGCGCCGGCGCCGTGCGCGTGCTCGATTTCGGCGTCGCGCGGCTGCGCGATCGCGACGGCGCGGAGGCCACGCGCGCGGGCACGGCGCTCGGCACGCCGTCGTTCATGTCGCCCGAGCAGGCGCTGGGGCAGGAGGGGATCGACGGGCGCGCCGATCTCTTCTCGGTGGGCGCCTGCATCTACACCTGCCTCACGGGCGAGCGGCTGCACGCCGCGGAGAGCGAGACCGAGGCGTACGTGAAGTCGGCCACGCAGGCCGCGACGTCGATCGCGCGCGCCGCGCCCGATCTCCCCGCGCCGATCGTCGCCTTCGTCGATCGCGCGCTCGCCTTCGACCGCAAGCGCAGGTTCGCGGACGCCCCGGCGATGCGCGCCGAGCTGCTCACGCTGCTCGCCGACGTGCGCGCCGGCAAGCTCGCGCGCGGCGCGGCGAAGAAGGCGACGGGCCTCGTCGTGCGCGGCGACGCGGCGTCCGAGCTGCTGGAGCGCGGAGAGCGCGGAGAGCGCGCCGAACGCGCAGGGCGCGGCGATCCCGAGGAGCGCGGCGAGCGCGCCGCGCCGGCGCCCTCCGCCGACAAGACGCGCGAGCGCCTCGCCTCGATGTTCAAGGCGCTCGGCAACGCGATCACGGCCATCCGCCAGTACGGCTGGGTGCACCCGACGTCTTCGAAGGGGCTCTCGATCGCCTTCGACGAGATCGGCGCCGCGCTCGCGCAGGACCCCGTCGGGCTGCGCTGGGACGTGACCCCCTCGGCGTTCACGTTCGAGGAGGTGCCGGTCTGGTCGCCGGATCGGCCGCCGCTCGATCGCATCCCGTACGCGCTCTTCGGCGACGGCATCCGGCGCATCCAGCTCAAGCCGGGGCTCGATCTCGACGAGCTGCGCGACTTCCTCGCCATCGTGATGCGCGACGAGGGCGACACGGGCGGCGCCGCGGGCGCCGGCGAGGAGGACGACTCGGTCACCGTGCTGTGGGATCGGCGCTTCCACCACATCGCGTACTTCGCGATCGACTCGTTCGCCGAGGGCGACGAGACGCAGCGCGGGCAATTCGAGGCGACGAGCGCCGACCTCGCGGAGAAGGTGGCGGCGCTGAGCCACCTCGATCGCGACTGGGACGAGGGGGCGCTCGAGGCGCGCGCGGCGGCGTCGGCCCTCGCGGGGCTCGCCTCGCTCGACCAGGTGCGCGACGCGGCCGTCGCGCTCTCGCTCGACGCGCTCACGCGCGCGACGCTCGCGGCGCAGATCGCCCCCTCCGCCGACGCGTGGAGCGAGCGCTACGTCGACGCCTTCGTCGACGCCTGGCGCGAGGGGGTGCGCGGCGAGGATCTCGACGTGCTCGCCGACGCGCTCCGCGAGTGGGCCAAGGATCAGATCGCGCTCCACGCCTACGAGGCCACGTTCCGCACCTACGGCGCGCTCGCGCGGGCCTTCGGCGACGTGGCCGAGCCCCAGGTCGCCAAGGCGCTCGAGCGCAAGCTCGCGGGGATCATGTTCCCGCTCGACGCGCTGCGCGCCATGCTCGCGGATCTCGCGCGCGGGGCGCACGGCGTCGACGAGGCGATGGCCCGCGGCATCGCGCGCGCGCTGGCGGTGCTCGATCGCGACGCGGTGTTCGGGGTCGCGCTCGAGTGCTTCGAGGCGTCGAGCGACGAGCCGCTGCGCAACGTGCTCCTCGGCTACCTCAAACGCTGGCTCCCCGGGCACGAGGGCGAGCTCGAGTTGATCCTGCTGCGCGCGGCCCCGAAGACGGCGATCCCGCTCCTCCGCCTGCTCGCGTCGCTCGCCGCTCCGAGTGCGGGCGGCGCGGCTGGCGCGGCTGGCGCGCCCGACGCGCAGGTCCTCGAGGCCGTGACCAAGGCGATCGAGCCGGGCCTCGCGAGCCCGCACCTCGAGGTGCGCCTCGAGGCCCTCGCGCGCCTCCCCGACCCCTCGGGCGAGCGGCTGCGCGAGGAGCTCGGACGGCTGCTCGACGACAAGGATCCGCACGCGCGCGCACGCACGATGCAGCTCGTCGTGCAGATGGCGCTCGCCGCGGCGGGGCCGGTGCTCGCGATGCGCGTGCAGCAGCCGGAGTTCCACGGCCACCCGCTCGACGAGCGCCGCGCGCTGCTCGAGACGGTGTGGCGCCTCAACCCGCGCCGCGGCGAGGCGCTGGCGCTCGAGCTGCTCGAAGAGCGTCGGCTCGTGGCGACCAGGGCGATCGACGAGTCGCGCGTGCTGGCCGCGGAGACGCTCGCGAAGGCGGGGACGTCGGACTCGCTCGCCGCGCTCGTCGCCGTGTCCAAGAGCCGCTGGTTCGCCTCCAGCGGGCTGCGCGACGCGGCCGCCAAGGCGATCGAGGCCATCAAGGCGCGGCTCGCGGGCGCGCGCGGAGGCGCCCCGTGAGCGGCCAAGCGGACCTCGACGCGCTCGCGCGCGAGCGCGCGGAGGAGCGCCGGCAGTCGGCCGGCAGGGTCGTCTTCTCCGTCTACCGCCTGGTGAAGGCCCTCGGCCTGCACGCCGACCACAACAAGGCCGTGCAGTCGCTGGTGCAGGGCGCGCTCGGCGCGGTCGGCGAGGCGTGCGAGCGCAACGGCACCGACGCGATCACCATCGTGTTCGCGGGCGAGACGGTCTTCGTCAACGGGCAGATGCTCCGCGCCGCCCGCGAGACGTACGCGGTCGCGGTGGAGCTCGGGCAGCTGCTCGAGCGCTGCGAGGTGAGCGAGCTCACCCTCGACAAGGGCGTGACCGGCCCCGAGCTCGCGCTCTTCGCGCGCGGAGTGATCGACGCGGGGCGCGACGGCGGCGCGGCGTTCCGCGCGCTCGGCGGGCAGCTGCGGGCGATTCGCGCGCGGCGGGTCGCGGCGAACGCCGGCGAGGGCTCGGTCGAGGCCGACAACTCCCCTGCGGCGCGCGCGACGCGGACGTTCGCGGTCGCGGTCGTGGTGCTGCGCGCGCTGCACGAGTCGCTCGCGGCGGGCGAGTACAAGTTCCCCCAGCGCGTGAAGCGGGTCGCGCAGAAGCTCGTCGCGATGGTCGAGGAGCACGGACGGCTGATGATGGCGCTCGCCGCCGCGCCGATCGGCGAGCGCGATCGCGCGACGCTCGGGGTCAGCGCCACCGTGATCGCGCTCGGCGTCGCGCGCACCCTCACCAGCGACCGGCTCGTGCTCGCGAACCTCGCCATGGCGGGGCTGCTCCACGACGCCGGCCGCGCGCGGCTTTCGAGCGGGTCGGGCGGCTCCGGCGGAATCGAGCGCGCGCTCAACGACGACGAGGACGACCGCGTGCCTGCGAGCGCCGTGCTCGCGCTCACGGCCATCGGCAAGCTGCACGCGCCGTCGCTCGCGCGTACGACCATCGTGTTCGAGGCGCTGTCGTTGCGTCGTCAGCAGCGGCTCGGGGCGCTCTACCGCGGCAAGCGAGCGCCGAGCGTGCTCGCGCGCGTGCTCGACGTCGCGCGCGGCTTCGCGGAGCTGCGCATCGCCGAGCCCGGGCGCGCCGCGCTGCGGATCGACGACGCCATCGAGCTGCTCCTGAAACGGGCGGCCGGCCCGACCGAGCGCGCGTTCGTGAAGCTGCTGCTCGGCGCGCTCGGCTTCTTCCCCAGCGGCACGCTCGTCGAGCTCGACACCGGCGAGGTCGCCGTCGTGACCGCGGCCCCCGAGCTGCCGATCGACTTCGCGCGCCCGCGCGTGCGCGTGCTCTACGGTCGCTCCGGCGAGCTGCTCGAGACGCCGCGCGATCTCGACCTCGCCGCGCTCGA
>CAIXWQ010000774.1 GCA_903923175.1 uncultured delta proteobacterium
ACAGCGACCTGCGGCACGGGCGAGGTTGCCGAGGTTGTTCAGCGAGCCCGAAAGATCGCGCTGAAGGTCGGTGCGATGCGGTTCAGCCTCGATCAGGCGGCGCATCACGGCGAGATCTTCCTCGAAGAAACGCATCGCCTCGTCGCTGCGACCGGCGGCTTCTGCGAGGTTGCCGAGGTTGTTCAGCGAGACGGAGAGATCGCGCTGAAGGTCGGCGCGATGCGGCTCGGCCCTGACCAGTCGGCGGATCACGACGGAATCTTCGTCAAAGAAGCGCAGCGCCTCGTCGCTGCGTCCGGCGGCACGGGCGAGGTTGCCGAGGTTGTTCAGCGAGACCGAGAGGTCGCGCTGCCGGTCGGCGCAATCCGGTGCGTCCGCGACTAGTCGGCGCATCACGGCGAGACCTTCCTCGAAGAAGCGCAGCGCCTCGTCGCTACGACCGGCGGCACGCGCGAGGTCGCCAAGCGTGTTCAATGAGTCCCACAGCTCGCGCCGAAAGTTGGCGCTGTGCGGCTCGGTCTCGACCAGCCGCCGCATCACGGCGAGCCGACCGCGATCGATTGCCTCCGCGGTTCGACTGTACCCGGCTTGCGAGAGCTGCCGACTCGCCATCCGCGACGACCCCTCCCACCGCTCCCCCGCACGACTCGATCCCAACGCCCGCTCGATGAGCGCCCGCAGACACGCGGCAGCCCCGGGCTCCCCCTCTTCCGACTTACCCCAGACCGGTCCCAGTGCCGCGAGCGCGGCACCCAGAATCTTGGTGCGCGCGGGCTCGTCCTCGAGCTCGAATAGCGCCGCGAGCGTCTCGCCCGCGCCCGCGAGAGCGAGCTCGCGCGCGATCGACTCGAGGGCTCCAATCAGCTCGTGGAAGTCGTCGTGATCGCCGAGCTCCGACCCGGCTGCGTGGTTCGCCCAGGCCAGCAGCGCGGCCGCCGCCGGCAGCGCGCGGGGGGCGAGCCGTTGCCGCAGGTGCTGCGCCAGCACCGCCTCGCACAGCTTCTGGTGCGCGAACTGAAAGCCGACCAGCCGTCGATCGATGCCGAAGCCGTCCTCAGCGGGACGCATCAGCACCGAGGCCGCAACCAGTTCCTCGATCGGATCGAGCCGCGCGACGAGCGCCGCGCTCAGGAACCCATGCTCGGCGCGCCAGGCCGCGAGCCACTGGTCGGCCACGGCGAGCGGCAGATCCGGGCGTCGATGCTCGTACTGCCACGCGCCGACGCGCTGCAGGGTCGCGCCGAGGCCGGGGACGTCGAGCGCGAGCTGCGCGAGGTAGGCGTCAAAGAGTGCGCGCTCGGTGCTGTCGCCGGGCGGCGCGGCGCGTCCTCGATAGGCCTCGTGGAAGAGATGAAGACGGAGCGGCGACAGCAGCAGTAGCCGCTGAGCGGGTGAGAGGCCGCTCCAGGGGGTCGTGCTCGCTCGCTCGGGCAGGGCTCGTCGGCGGAGCTCATAGGCCTCGCGCCCCTCGGGCTCGAGCCGGAACGGGCGCAGCTCGAGGTAGGGGTCCTCCTTACCGTCGGCGCCCGCGAACGTGCACAGGCAGCGTTCGTGGGCGAAGACGCCGCCAACCTGCTGCAGCGTCACGCCCCGCCTGGCAAGCGCGTGGTAGGCCCCGGTGCGCATCGACACGACGAGGCGGAGCCAGGGGTGCTTCGCGACGTGCGGCAGGAACGCGTCGAGGGCCTCGACGAGCTCGCCGTAGCGGTCGGCTTCGTTGAGCGC